>DHKB01000046.1:6658-27746 GCA_002407045.1 Candidatus Bruticola papionis
TATTGGCGGTTCGAATTTCGCTTATTAACTTCTAAGCTAACTTATCTGGTGTAGACATTTTCCCCAGGGAACACCTACATCAGAACTTTGCAAAAAGCCGATTTCTTGAGTGAAGTCGGTTTTTTTTGCACACAAAAAAAGAGAAGCGCTCTTTCTAAAACTTCGGAAAAAGCGCTTCCTTACCTTATCAATATATCAGCAGACTAAACTACACTTCTTCTTCTGGTAAGATAGAAGCAGCAGCGTCGCCCTCAGGATCTACTAAGCCGGCACGAGTCAATACACCACGGTCGATACAGTGGTCAAAGGCTGTCTTGGTATCAATCCAGCCGCTCTTGCAAAGCTCAATTAAGTGGGTGTCCATCGATTGCATACCTTCCTCAGCTCCCATGTGAATGAAGGAAGGAATCATCGCTGACTTGGCTTCACGAATTAGACCAGCAATACCGAAGTTAACTAACATAACTTCTTGTACAGCTACACGTCCTTTACGGTCGCGAGTACGCAACAGCTGTTGGGCAATTACAGCCTTGAGAGATTGAGAAAGCATCTGACGGATCTGTTCCTGTTCTTCGGCAGGGAATACGTCGATAATACGGTCTACAGTACGAGCAGCCGAGTTAGTGTGCAAAGTACCAAACACTAAGTGACCAGTTTCAGCAGCTCGAATGGCTTCGGAAATAGTTTCCAAGTCGCGCATCTCGCCCAGCAGAATAATATCGGGAGACTCACGCAAAGAAGCGCGTAAAGCTTGGTTAAAGCTTCTAGCATGAGTGCCAATTTCGCGCTGTTGAATCATCGATTTATCAGACTTGTGCACAAATTCGATAGGGTCTTCGATAGTAATAATGTGCTTGCGTCTGGTACGATTGATGTGGTTGACAATAGCAGCCAAAGTAGTCGATTTTCCAGAACCGGTAGGGCCAGTTACTACTACCAAACCTTTATCAAAACGAGCGATATTATTGACAATAGGAGGCAAATTTAAATCATCAAAAGTCGGAATACGGTTAGGAATAATACGGAAAACTCCGCCCATACCGCGACTTTGCAACAAGAAGTTGACACGGAATCGAGCCATGCCTTCTACTTCATAAGAGAAGTCTACGCTACCTGTATCGAGGAATTCTTGGGAAAGACGCTCTGACAGAATTGGCAAGAGAATATCTTCCGTTTGCGTACTCTCCAAAGGAGGCTCTTCCAAAAATTTTATATCACCATTGATACGTACTGCAGGCGGAGCGCCGGCTTCGAGGTGAAGGTCGGAGCCACCGTAATCGAGTACAACTTGCAAATAACTTTCAAGAATTGGGCTGGCACTCATCTTATTCTAAGTAGCTCCTTATCGCATTTACAAAAGTATTTTTGTCAATAGCACGATCCAAGGCTTCGTGAGGATCAATCTGGTGGCTCTCTACCAACTCTAAGAGAGAGTTGTCCATCAAGCGCATACCTTGCTTGGCTCCAGTCTGGATAGCAGAGTTGACTTGGTGAAGTTTGGCTTCACGAATAAGGGTACTGATAGCGCTGTTGCATATCATTAACTCTGTAGCTACTACACGGCTGTTGCCATCAATACGAGGAATAAGTTGCTGGGAAAGCACACCGCGCAACGATTCGGCCAACATAACTCGAACCTGAGATTGGCGAGAAGGCGGGAAAACGTTAACCGCACGGTTGATAGTTTGAGCAGCAGATAAAGTATGCAAAGTGCCCAATACCAAGTGGCCGGTTTCAGCAGCGGTAATAGCCAGTTGAATGGTATCTAAGTCGCGCAACTCACCTACCAAGATTACGTCAGGGTCTTCACGTAAGGCCGAACGAAGAGCTGAACTAAAAGACTCTACGTGTGTACCGACCTGTCGCTGAATAACCATGCACTTGTTGACAGGGTAAACAAATTCTATAGGGTCTTCGATGGTAATTACGTGCAACGGACGCGTATTATTGATATGGTTTACCAAAGAAGCCAAAGTGGTAGTTTTACCAGAACCGGTAGGACCAGTTACCAAGACTAAGCCTTGATGGAAATCAATAAGCTTCATAACTTCTTTGGGAAGCAAAAGCTCATTAGGCGTGGGAATTTGTACGGGAATAGTACGTAATACGATACTCAAACCGTAGCGCTGATAAAAAGCACAACCACGGAAACGGCGTACACCGAAACCGGGCAAACGAGCCTCATAGGCGTAGTCAATATCCTGTTCTTCTTCTAAACGCTCAAAGTCAGCCTCGCTAACAAAACGGCGAACGATACTTTCAACCTCTTGAGGAGTGCTTTCAGGCATATCGAGCGGCTGAAGCAAACCATTTACTCGCAAGGTGGGAGCATGACCAGAAGTAATAAACAAGTCGGAGCCATTCTTGGTGAGCAGCTCCAGCAGCATTCCATCAATGTTTATCCCCAACTGAATCCTCCAAACTAAAAGCGCCCAAAGTTAGCTCAGGACAGCCCGGAACTAAAACAGGCGCACAATAAAACTTTGGCATTCCTCTACCCTAAAGGCCGAGGATTTTTAGGAAATAAAGCATTTATATGCCACTATCTCCCAAGGAACATGCCCAGAGTCCCTTGTTTTAATTTTCGCAAATGAAGCTTGAGCCTAGTCCATATGAGTATGCGTAAATTGACAACAGCTCAATATAGAATTTCGGCAGCTACACCATCAACAACAAACCCTACAGCGTCGGAAAATCTGCCTTTCCCTTAACTCTAATTTCGGCAGGGAGGAAAGAGCAAAGACCCGAACAGCTCCAAGGAGCTTCGACTTGCTCTTCAAAAGGCCTTCCTTGTGTAGTGTAGAATGGAAAGGGCGGAACCGAAGGCCTGATGTATTTTTGTACCGGTATAAGACGCAAGCCACACAAGAAAAAAAACGCCTTCAACAAAGGATTTACCTTTGTCAAATGCATAAGTTCTGCTTTTTTGTGCAAACAGTTATGAAAGGAAGATCTTTATTATGTCTTTAGAATTAAATGCCCAAGATTTACAAATGGGCTCTTCTGTATATAGCAAAAGTAACGAAAAAATCGGCACCCTTCGTTTTGCCATGTCTATTCCTACTCCACCTTATCAAATTTCTCAACTTTTAGTAGATCGTGTAGACGGAGTTGAAGGAGGCCTTTTAGTCAACATAGACTTAGTAGAGTCAGTAAACAACAATTCTATTCATCTGAATATTAGCAATGACGAATTTTTTGAATTGCCACCTTTCGTGGAAGCTCAGTGGTTCTCTATTCATCCTCCAGTAGCTCGTGATCACCGTGCTTTAAGCAAAACAAGAGCTCCTCGCCGTCAAGATCGCCAAGATCGCCGTCCACGCTATCAGCCTCGCCCCCAAAACAGGAACGTAATGTAAGCGGAGAAGCTGCCTGCCGTGGACTCATTTGCTGTCAAAGCTTATTTAGCCGATTTGGAAAAAGCTCGCTTACAAGTAGAAGATCGTTTGATCCACTTACCAGAAACAAGCTATATCTTAACTCAGTTTGAATCTGGTTTAGCTATAAATGTACGAGATTATTTGCATGCTATACCTATCGTATCGTCACTGATACGCAGTTTGGTTTATTCGCCACGTACCAACGAGACAATAAACCAGCGCTGCCTGAGAGCAGGCTTTTCCTGTCCATTCGAGCCGGAAAGAATTGGAAAAGCCCTCACTATTTTCGCTTTTGCCTACATTTATAAAAAGTGTGCCAAAGAGACTCAATCGACCGATTTTGCCAAACAATTTTCCACAGTTATGTGTTTAAGCACTTACGACTACGCATCATTAAAGGAAGTCGATTGGGCCGTAAAAGTTTTAGCCGAAAGTAGAAAAAGCGGTTTAGACAACTGGCTAGCTCCGGCTATGCTAATAACAATCCAATTGACCGGCTTTGAATCGAATGAGAAAGCCAGAGCCTTAGCCGGTTTCGTAGAACAATTTGAAGTTTACGTAGGCAAAGTTTGGGAAGCAGCCAAGAGAAATCAAGTCCTTATGGACTTTCCTTGGTAAGCGGTTATGGTCTTCAATCTGCTTTTTGGAATTGCTGGTGCCTTACTTGTCATATTGAGCCACCTCCTAAGCCGCTATGCTGCAGCAAGTTGGCATTTTTATAAGAACGATCCCTGCTCCAATGTAGATGGCTCTTAGTTGTGTTTTTTACAGCTAATTTCGCGCTTTTTCCTATTTTTAGGCTATTTTTGCTGGGCGTTTTGTCTTATTATCGATTTGTATTGTTTAATAACGTACTATTGCTTCGCCCAATAAAAGTAGGTTCTAAACGAATCGAGTTAAGGAATATTTTTAATTTATATGCAACAGAATATAAAAGAAACTTGGTATAAATTAAATTGCACTCCACAAGATGCGCTTCTTATTGTAGCCGATACTGATGAAGGGCCCGAATTTTGCCATTTGGCCGCCCAACATATCAATAAGGGTGTCATAGTTTATGTTGACAATAAAGCATCTAGACGTCAAAAAGCAATCAGCTATTGTACCGATCTCAAAGTTGGCACTTTAGAGCAGTTGCATGAGCTAAAGGCTGCATTTACCGAAGGCTACGGCTTTACCAAAGCTGTCATTGTTTCTGATCATTTATCTACATGCGTTACTCAAGTTATAGACGTTTTAGCCAAAGGCTCAGTACTGATGTTGCGCTCTCAAGATCCGGAACCGCCAACGCTCAATTTCTCTACCAGTCGCCTTCACTACGATCAAATGACCATTATCGCTGGCTAAAAGCTAGAACACAAATTTTTGATGGCATAATTAAGCGTGGAGCTTATATCAAGCGGTCTTTGCTTGCGTGAACTTTTGTTCTATGCCATAATGCGGCGAAGAAAATACCCCAAATAATGCATTTATGAAAAATAGTTAGCTTTGCCCGCTTTAGTCGCTTAGTCCAGCCGGAAAACGGACAGAGCTCAGGAGCAAAAAAAAATGACAATTCCCAAAACTATGCGCGTGGCTATGGCTCACGATTATGACGATATTCGCGTAGAGACAATGGAAGTTCCTCAGCCTGGCCCAGGTGAAGCCTTAGTTAAAATTCACGCTTTAGGCATATGTATGGGTGACGTGACCCCTTGGTATGTTCATAAGAAGTGCCCTATTGTGATTGGCCACGAGCCGACTGGCGAAATTGTTCAGCTGGGCGAAGGAGTCACTAAATTTAAGATCGGTGATCGCGTTTACATTCACCATCATGCTCCTTGCATGAAGTGTCGCCATTGTCAAAATGGCAACTTCGTTATGTGTCAGACCTGGCGCAATTCCAAACTTATTCCTGGCGGAGCAGCTGAATATTGTTTGGTTCCAGCTAATAATTTAGACAAAGATACGCTTATTTTACCTGATTCTATGTCTTACGCCGAAGGCACTTTGATTGAGCCTTTGGCTTGTGTAGTTAGGGCTTACAAACGCGCCCGCTTAATCCCCGGCGATACGGTAGCTATTATGGGATTAGGCGTTATGGGCCAAATGATGGCCGTTTTGGCAAAATATATGGGAGCAGCCAAAATTATCGCTTCCGACAAGGTTCCTTTCCGCATGGAGCACGGTCTAAAACTTGGTGTAGATCGCGTAGTTGATTATACAAAAGAATCATTTCCCGAGGCTGTTTTTTCCGAAACGGATAATAAAGGGGCTGATATTGTCATGGTTTGCCCCACCTACCCAGAAGCTATGCAAGAAGGCGTACAGTGCGCTGGCCGCTCTTCTAGAGTATTGCTCTTTATGGGCCCCAAACCAGGCACAATGCTCTCTGTAGATATGAACAAAATCTATTTTGACGAGATTGACCTTATTTCCAGCTATTCTTGCGGCCCTACCGAAACTAGAGAGGCCCGTTGGTTAATAAATCACGGTGTATCGACTGCCGAACAGATGATCACTCACCATTTTCCTTTAGAAAAGATCAATGATGCTGTAGCCCTCTCACGCCAAGCTCAAAATTCACTGAAAATTATAATCGATATTAACGATTAAGTATTTTTTGGTCATACCTCAAAGACAGTCTGCCACTTTTTGCCAAGGAGCGGCAAACTGTTTTTTTTGTTTTCCAAAGTAAACTAATTGTGCATAGTAGTATTCTGTTTGCTGGTGAAAACGAAATATAAAGAGTAAGGAATTACAATTAAAAGAAAAAGCACTATTCCATAAGCTGAAGCATTAAAAACATTGCCTTCCTGGATTTCCATAAAGATGTAAGTAGAGAGTGGACGCCACTGAGGAGGGCAAGTCATTAAAGTGATAGCCACTTCTTGCATGCAAGCTATAAAAATCATAATTGCTCCAGCGGCTATTCCCGATCGAATTAAAGGAGCTGTCACTTTAGCAAAAGTTAAAAGAGATGGTGCGCCTAAAGTAGATGAGCTCTCCTCCAAATTGCGACTTATCTGGCTAAAAGAAGCGATAGCTGAACGAACCCCATAAGGCATACTAGTCAAAATGTAAGCACATACAACTAAAGCGCCAGTTAAATGTAAAGCTAAAGGCGGACCATTAAATGTACATATTAAAGCTACGGCAAAAACAACTCCAGGCACGACGAAAGGCAACAAAACGCAAAAGTCCAGTATATGGCGCCAAGGGCTGTTGCTTCTGGCAATAAAAGCAGCTGAAATAGTTGCTAAAAGTAACGACCAAAAGAGCCCCGGCAAAGCCAACATAAAAGAGTTGGCTAGCGGAGAATCGGCAGCCCAAGAAGCTTTCCATACTTCGGCGTAGCGGCTTAAAGTATAAGAGCTGGGTAAAAATTCTATGCCCCAAGTACCAGCAATACTAACTATGAAGGTTATAATCACAAAACATAACGGTACAAAAAAAATTACGGCACAGAAACTCCCAGCCAAGGCGCACAGCCAAGGATTTTCAGAGCGTTGTATTCTTTTATGGCCTTTGCCACCTACAATTTCAAAATTGGCGCGACTTAGATAATATTTTTGTAAACCTAGTATGCCCAAAACGGTTAGCATCATTAACACAGAAAGCATACAAGCTCCGCCCCAATAAGTTGAGCCTGATAAGTCGCGGTAGGCCTCTACTACGATCATGGGATATTGTAAAGGCATAAGCAAGCTAATAGCTGAAAAATCACCAAAAGAGCGAACGAACACTAGAAAAGCGCCACTTAAAATTCCAGGCATAAGTAAAGGAAAACGCACAGTTAAAAAAGTAAAAAAGCTGCTGGCTCCCATTGACTGAGCTGCTTCAGTTAAAGAGGTATCAAAATATTCTAGAGCCGCCGAAACGGTAAGCAAAACGAAAGGGAAATAAAGGAAAATTTGCGTCAATCCAGAGGCCCAAACAGATTGCGCTTCAAAGGGCAGCCCCCATCCCAAGCTGGCTAAAGCTTTAGTTAAAACTCCATTTATACCTAAAATATTTTTTACAGCCAAAGCTCCCAAGAAAGAAGGCAAAGCTAAAGGCACTATGCTGAGAACTTTAAATAGCCTCCTGCCAGGTATATTGACTCGCTCTATGCAGAAAGCAGCTATCGTCCCCAGAATACAAGCCACCACTGTTACTGAAGAGCAAAAGCCAAAAGTTTGTAAAAAACGCTCCTCTCCAGAGCGTCCCGGAGCCAGCCAATGCATAAAATGCCAAAGTAGTGTACTTTCCGGTAGCCAATTTTGCCAAGTCAGTGAAAAAACAGTCAGTAAAGCAGCTACAATTGAAGCAAAATTTAAGTTCAAAAAATGTCCAATTTTATCAGCCAATTTAACAGATATTAAACTTATTAAGCTGCGTCCAGCTAGAGCTATAAGCAAAAATAAAGCAGTAAAGCCTGGCACTAAACCAACAGTATTGACCAAACCTTGGCTATACCGTTTAGTATCTAGCAATTCTCCATAATACTGTAAGGTAAAATTGTGACTAAGTTCTTGCCAAATAGCCGAACTTTGCCCTTTGGTAAGATATTCTAAAATAGGAATAGGCTCACCGGTAAAGCTAGTTAACCACAAAATAGCAATAGGAACTATAATAAATAAAGCCACAAACAAGCCAACTGCTGAGCCGACTGTCCATTTCAAAAGACGGGCCAATTTTAATATACGTCTCCTCTAAAATTAAGGCCGCCCCCCATTTTATAAGAATAATTACTCGAGGCTTGCGCTTTCCCAGTAGGTTATTCGGGATCCTTCGTTTTTTTGGGTATAGCTCGAATACTATTTCCTTATTTTTGAAAAGGAATTAACCAGCCACGAACTATAATGCATATTTTGCCCCAACTTTCAAGCATAGACAAGGCATGTCCACACAATTTGCGTAAGCAATTTTATTTTATGCTGGTTGGCATTTTTCCATCGAGGTTCGCAAAAGTATCAACTAAAAATATAAGAGACAACCTTTACACGAAAGGCTGCCTCTTTGAGATCGTTCAAGTGTAAAAGCTAAGCACTTTGCTGCTTTGCTTTGGTGACAATTTTATTTTCTTTTCCATTCTTAGGCGTATCTCGACGCTGTACTTTGGCTAAAGGAATGCCAGCAAAAACACAAACTACACCCAACCACTGTGCCCACGAAAGCGGATCGGACAAAATAAGAGCTGCCGCCACAATAACTAATGGTCTTTGCAAAAGATTAAATATCGACATATTAGTGGAACCAACTAATTTTATAGCCCACAAAAAAGCCACATTGGCCGCTGCTGCCGCTAATCCAATCCAAATTCCAATGGAAAGTGATTCTTTGGGAAAAGGCTCTTGAAAAGGCCAAATAAATAAAATAGCCACTAAAGCATTGATCCAAAAAATCCAAGTGGAAATTAGAGCTGGAGCAAAATCTTTAGTCAATGATTCCATGCGTACTCTGTATACAGTAGAACTAATTACAGCTCCAATTATAGCCAAATAACCTATCCAACTGCGTGAAAAAGCGGCTGAAGTATTGCCAAAAATATCCATAGTTAGCAATACACCAGCAAAGCAAAGAACAAATCCAGCCCAAAAGCGCCAAGTTAAAATATCGCGACCTAAAGCCCAGTTGACCATAGCCACAATAGCCGGAGTGGTAGTTACAATAGTTATAACTTCAACAGCGGAAATATACTTCAAGGCATAAAGCGTGAGCCCGTTAGTTATCAATAACAAAATACTGACGCTGCCTATTCGCAAAGCATCGGTATAACGGACTAAGCGAAAATGCCTAGTCATAGGCAAAATAACTAACGCAGCCACCACATTTTTTAGCACTAAGAGTTGCAAAGGCGTAACAGTGCCCCTGTAGCCCAATTTTACTAAAATCGGCTCAATAGAAGCTGCCAAAAGGGCTAAAAGTACACAGATAGCGCTTCCCTTCATACTAAGAAATCCACTTTTGCAATTCAGGATAAGACATTTCAGACCAACCTAATTTTTCCAGCGTGCGTCCTGTTTGCAAAAAATTTTCTCCGGTTAAAACTTGAGCAATATTGATAATGGCATCAGCAATAGGAGTTTTTACATCTGCTAACTGAGCCAGATAGTGCATAGGGACTAAAGTCGAGCAAACGTCTTCGCGCAAATAACGATGATTCAGCTTATCAGGAGCAACACTAGTTTTGTAGTTGGGCACAGTTCGCATAGCTTTCAATAAAGAATGACCTTCTAAATCGCACCCATAATAGTTGTCTAACCACTCTTCAGCCGGAATCAACTGAGTATTGTAAGCCTTGGCTACAGCTTGAAATTCTTCCTCCAAAGCCCGCATTAACTTTACGGTATGTTCAGTAAAGCCTTCACAATAGAAGAGGAAATGTTCCGCTCGATCTACCCTATTCATGTTAGCTATCATAGTCAACGGGTGGGCCAAAGCGCCGAAATCAGTTAAACCGCGTTGAATAACATTATCGGCAGGTTTTAATCCTGGAAACAAAGTTTGCATAAGAATAAAAACTTTTTCCAAATTACGACGCTGCGGAGTGCAGACTAAATTCCATTTTTTTATACCGCGCACCCAAATTTTACCGTCTGGTTGCAAACGAGAAGCAAAAAGCGCATCTGTCTCCACGACAGTAACTTTGCCCTTAAGGTTAGGATTATGCTCCCAGAGCGTATGCTCAAATTCAACTGAACCAGCCAATTTAGAGGAAAAGACTACAACTATTTGACCTGGTTCAAGGTAAGGAGCTAAACGAGCGGCAATATCTCGATAGGCTGTAGTTATTGTAGCTACAAAAATCATCTGACAATTGCGAACAGATTTCTCCAAATCGGAACTGACAGAATAAAGGCAAAAATTACCTTCCATTTTACCATAAGCCCGGATATTGTGTTCTTTAACAACATAAGGGCATAAATGGCCTAAGTTACGTACCCACATATGCACAGAACAGCCAAGTTTAGAAAGATAACAAGAAAGGGAATGGGCACAGTTGCCACCACCTAAGACAGCAATAGATAATTCTTTATACAACAAAACGGTCACCTATAAAAGTGAATAAATAAAGACACAAACCATCGGCGTGCTAGTTATAGCAGAAACGTTTATTGATAGTCAAGAATCATTAAGAAGAAAAATATAAACTATCGGCAATGCTAAGTAAGGATTAGACCATATATAGGCGCGTATTAGATTACTTTTGCTAAAATAAAATCTAAATAAAGGTTTTTATACTCAGTTAGGTTGAAAGCTCTTTAATGCAATTATTTTAAACACAGGTAAAAGTAAAGACGTAAGCTTTTGTGAATTTACAATTTTTCTGTGCATTTTGAAAAGGAGAATATCTCGTGCTTAAACGTAATAGCAGTTTTGTAAAAAGTTTAGCTGTCGTTTTGGCTGTTTTAGGCGTTTTTCTAACCCTAAGCATCAGCAGTCGCGCAGCTTCGCCTTCTATCAAAGTTTTAGTAGACAATAAACAATTGTCTCAGTCCGGCGTTATGCTTAACGGAGCCACTTTGGTTCCTATGCGTGCTATCTTCGAGGCCTTGGGCGCTGAAGTAAAATGGGAAGGCGCTACCCGCACAGTTACCGCTACCAAAGGCTCTACTGAAATTCGCCTCAGCTTAGGCAAAACCGACGCTTATATTAACGGCGCTTTAAAAGTGCTCTCCACTCCGGCTGCTTCCGTAGACGGCACTACTATGGTTCCTCTTCGCTTTATTGGCGAAGCTTTAGGCGCCGAAGTAAAGTGGGAAGGCGCTTCCAAAACTGTTTATGTAAATAGTAAAAACGGTTCTTCTGGCGATTTGGCCATTGAAGAATTGATCGTCAGCCCTCGTCGCGTTTTACGCACCGGTGATACCCTTACCGTACAAATGCGTGGCGAAGCTGGTTGCAAAGCCACTTTTGACATTGTTGGCTTCAAAACCGATATTCCTATGCATGAAGATAGAGACGGTGCTTACTCCGGTTCTTTGACTGTCCTCAAAAACATGAAAGTTTCCGACGCCGTTTTGGTCGGTCGTTTAGCTAAAGATGGCAAAGATGGCTCTAAAGAAGCTGCTCAGACCATTACTATCAATAGCAAGTCTTCCGCTCCTTCCTCCTCCACTGCCACTGTAG
The DNA here is from genome assembly GCA_002407045.1 of Candidatus Bruticola papionis. Classification (GTDB taxonomy): domain Bacteria; phylum Vulcanimicrobiota; class Xenobia; order Xenobiales; family Xenobiaceae; genus Bruticola; species Bruticola papionis. The sequence goes on from DHKB01000046.1 coordinate 18,133, forward strand.
CCAACGATCCTAAGTTGAACAAATTCTTCACTGCCATTAATCCAGCTCCCAACGCTTCTGTGCGCCGCGCCAATTCCGTAAAAGTAGAATTTGTCAACAAAATTAGCGAAGGCTCTATTCGCCTCTTCTTAGATGAAAACGAAGTAACCGACTCTTGCGATTACGATGCTAAGACTATCAGTTACGTACCCGAGAAGGGTCTTGCTGCTGGCAAACACAGCGCTAAAGTTTTGGGCATAGACAACGAAGGTCAGAAAATTGATTATTCCTGGACTTTCACTTGTGGTAAGAAGACTTCTTCCAGTGCTACTTCCCAAAACTACACTATAAAACTTAGCGTTCCTGAAGCTAATGAAAAAGTAGGAACTACTTTACATTTGATAGGAACTACTGCTCCTAACGCCACCGTCAAATTCGAAATCATCGGCAAGACTTCTGTATTGAGCCTTATTACCATTAAAGGCAAAGCTCTCAATGTAGAAACTGTCGCCGATGCTCAAGGCGCTTTTGATACTAAAGTAAGTATTGCTTCCATGCCTTCAGGTATGAATATCACCATTAATGGTGAAGCCTACCTCGATGGAGAAAAAGTAGCTGACATTAGCCGCACTGTTACTCGTGAATAACTTTTAATTGTCTAACTAAAGCAAAAAGCTCCCCACTTTAACCTTGCCAGTTCAAGCGTGGGAGCTTTATTATATTTATGAGTAAAAGTTTAGCCAATTATAAAGAAAAGACTAGACTTTTGCCATATTTGTCGGGATTTACAAGTAACTATAAGCTAAGGAGGCGTCATGTCTTTTAACTCTACTTCCTTAACCAATCTAATGTCCTCTATCACTGGCAATATGCCTATTTTAGGCAACCAAGATTTTGCCGCTCAGATGGGCATCAATTTTAACACAGACGACTCTGTGCAAATTACCGGTTCTGCTCAACTTGAAGGCACTGAAAATGCCGAAGCGGTAGCTAAAGCTCAAAGAGAAAATTTCGACAAATCTTTCACTACCGAAGATGTAGCTGCTTTATTTGGTAAAGAGGCTAGCGAACTTACCGAGCAGCAAAGTGCCGATTTAAGTAACCTTTTATTTGAAATAAGCCAAGAAAATGCCAGACGTAAAGAAGAAGGTGAAGAACCTCTTACTAAAGATGAATTAAACGAATTCATCAACGTTTCCGTAACAGACTATAAGAGCCAAATTGAAAAAGGCGAAAAGGCCGAAGAGGCTAAAAATGGCGAAGTAAGTGAAGAAGACGAAGACACTGAAGAAGTAGATTCTTTAGGCAAAACTCTTTCCGAATTGGGCATCGAAGAGCTGACCGATGAGCAAATGGAAGGCATCAACAAGGCTCTTGAACAGTACGAAAATGGCGAAGAAGTAACTGCCGCCGAAGATGCCAAAGCCGCCAAGGAAGCTAAAGAGGCCGAAGAAGCCAAGGCTAAAGAAGAGGCCAAGCAAGCCGAACAAGCTCAGGCTAACGAAGCTGCTCAGTCAACACCTCAGACTCAGCAAAGCCAGCCCAGCCAAGGCAATTCCGGCAGCAGCGGTGCCTCTCCAGTAGGTTCTTCCGGCGGTACTGGCAACTACAGTCCAGTTGGTTCCACTGGTAGTGTAGGCAGTACTGGCAGCGTGGGCAGCACTGGCCAAACGGCTGCTGCTTCCGAAGCTGCCGCTTCAGCTTCCAACGTTCCAGAGATGGCCGAAGACTTGCAAGGCTTACAACAGCAAAAGGCTGAAGCTCAGACTAAAGTCGGTGACATTACTTCACAAGTTGAATCCAAAAAGTCCGAAATTAACCAGCGCAAAGCTGATATTACTAAAGAAGTCGGCACTGACGGTTTGTCTCCTGAACAAAAGGTTGAACAGCAAAAGAACCAAACCGAATATGACAAAGCCAAGTCCGACTACGACCGAGCTCAGCAAGAGAAGGCCAAAGTCCAGCAAGACAACAACCAAACCAATCAAGAGATCGCTCAAAATCAGCAGAGTCTCTACACTAAGGCTGCCGAAAAACAAGCCAAGAGTGCAGAATTGAGCTCTGCCCAAAGCGAATTAAGCTCTCTCACTCCTCCTTCAGCTCCCAGCGGTGACGATAAGGAAGCTCAAGCTGCTTACGAAAGCGCCAAAGCGGAATATGAAGCCAAAAAGGCCGAGTTGCAAGCCAAAGTCGATCAGTTAAAAGCTGAAGAAAAAGCTATTCAGAGCGAGATCACTAAGCTTGAGCAAAAGAACTCCAATTTGGAGAGAAAGAAAGCTACCCAAGAGCAAAGGCTGGCCAATTACGAAGAGCAAATGACCAGAGCTCAGTCCATTATGGATGAGAAGATGGCCGCTATTCAAGAAGGCAACCCTGCTGTCAAAGAAGCTATCGAGCAAGATGAGCAACTCCAGGCTTTAGAAGGCGAAATTTCTGATTTAGAAAGTCAGAAAACTGAACAAGAGCAATTTATCCGCCAATTGGATAACCAAATTGCTTTGAAAGAGAAGCAAGATAGCGCTGTCCAGCAATTGCGCCAAGAAGAAGCTCAAAAAGATTTTGAAGATGCTCTTAACAAAGCAGGCAATCCTACTGGAGAGCTCAAGAATCCTGATCCTTTGGGTCTTAAGAGTCCTTTCAGCTTCCACAACGAAAGAGAAGCTGTCGATGTTACCGATCCGGAAAAAGCCGGTGAAGCTATCGAATGGGCCCGTGAAGCTTTAGAGCAAGATCCCAACAACGAAAAAGCCCAAGCTGTTTTAGAGGCCGGTTCCGGCTATCTCGAGCAAAGGCAAGCTTCTGCCGAAAATGCAGCCGTCGAAGCAGTAAACAACTTGCCCGATGGCTTAAAAGATGGAGCCAATGCCTACATTCAAGAAGCTATAGCCAATGCCGACGGCCGCAATACTAATGACGTAGTTCGAGAAGCTATTGCCGATTATACTAAGGGCTTACTGGACAAAGACGATCTCTCCGCCGAAGACAAAGCTTTAGTACAAACAGCTGCCAACGCCACAGCTGCTAGCGTCAAAGCTGATGAGCAATATCATAAAGTGTTGGAAGCTGAATCTGAAGTAGAGTTTTATAAAGCTATAGACGAACTTCCTGAAAATGCCAAGGCCGAAGCTTATGCTATGCGCGATTCTATCAATGCTTTAGATCGCAAAGACGCTTGCCAAAGTGTTACTGACGCTTATACAGACATTGCCGAATACTTGGACAAACATCCTGACAGCGATTTGGATATGCAAACTGCCAAGTCTATGTTCGGAGACTACGGCCCTGTAGCTTTAGCTGCGCTTCAAGACGAGAGCGGCGAAATGGCAACTCAGCTTCTCGATGAAGGTAACTACGCTGACTATGAAGGTGTTGCTTTGCCTTCCCTCTTCCCTGGCGTCGAACCAGAGAGAAAGCCGGAGACCATTCCCAATGGTGGTGGTTACAAGGGAGATACCACTTCTCTGTACCACAATCAAGTTATCGACATGGCCAAGAGCAATGTTGAAAATTTCTCCGAGAAATACAATGAAGTAGCCGCCGGCGATTACTCCCCTTACAGCCGCGAATGGAAGAATGTAAATTCCATGGCCAAAGATGCTGAAGGCTGGCAGAATCTTTCCGATGAGTACAGCCTCAGAATCACCAAAGAAAAAGAGACTGGCTACGCTGATCGTATTGCCGCTGGTACGCTCTCTGAAGCCGCCATCAAAGCTATGAGCGAGCCGACTTTGGAAGACCTGATGAGCGGCAGCACAGAATTTGGCTTACAACTTGCCCAAAGTTCTCTGGCTGAAGCTCAAAGTCGCAATACTACAGGTTTATGCTATGCTGGCGTTTGCGGTGCTTTAAGAAAATTGGGTATCAATATTGGAGGCCCCAGCGCTTTCTGTGCCGTAGGTGAAATCGATTCAAAATATGCCGATCGTTTTACTAAGTTTACTAGCGCCGATATTACAAAAGATCAGCTTAAGCAACTTCCTGCTGGTGCTATTGTAGTTTACGGTTCTGGTAGCGGCTACAACGGTGGCTACCACGGCCATATCTACGTATCTCAGGGCAATGGCCAAGAAACCTCTGACCACTTAGCTAACGTTTACCCCGAAGGTTATGGCAACGAATACTACGTCTATTTCCCTAAATAAATAACCATAAAAAGGGCGGCCGACTTCTCGTCGGTCGCCCACCCTGATATAACAAAGGCCTCTAAAATTTCCAAAGTTTGGAAAAATTTAGAGGCCTTTATTTTCTTTTTTTGCTCTTAATTAAAGTTCAATTACTTCGCCGCGTATATTTTTTATTTGCGCAGAAAAGTTATTGATCTTTTTCTCTTGTAAATTGTTTAGGTTAATCAAGAGTGTAATTTCTTTAACTAAACTACTTTTATTAGCTTTAGCTTTAATCAAGAAAGAGCTTTGGGAACTTTTAGTTGACTGAGAAGTAATTTCCAAATCTTCAACTTTTTCTACCGAGCCACCAGCCACATCCAAAAGAGAATCTACGGATATTTCCATATTTGCGGAAACAAAGCGCAAAGCGGATGTACGATCATTATCTACTAGAGACGCTTTGGCAAAGGCCAAAGACAATTCTTGAGGAGACAATGTACTTAAATTACCTTCGGTAGAAACAGACAAGCTGCGGCAAGCCCACAAATTGCTGAACAAAGCCAAAAGACAAATACCCAGCAACCAACGCCAAGAAGAGCGAAATATTTTTTTATTTAGACAACAGCTCATTATATAACTACTCTCCTACAACTAAAGTGAAAGGCGCGGCCTGAGCGCATTCAAAAGGAGCATTATCAAATCGCAACAGAGCAGGCTTAGCTGTAAATTCACCTTGATAAACTAGCTTGCCCTTAAGCCTGAAAATGTGCTCTCCCTTAGGCAAGGACGTTACATACAAACGGTTGGCTTGCTTATCAAAGTGAGCATTGAGACTTTCCAAACCTTCAACTTGCGAAATTTCCCAACCGCCCAAATATGGCAAGTCGATAACAGCGTAACGCTTATTTTCCTTAGTATAAACTTTAAGACTAATGTAAGATGCATCACCTAAACGTCCAAAAACACCCTCACCTACAGGATGAACTTCACCTTTTTGTGATTCTATAATCTTACACTCACTACTTATAAAGAAAGGAGCTTGAGCTATAGAATTTATGTAAGCAACAGGAGCTTCTTTTCTATAACCGGCTTCAGGTAAACCATGCACGGTAAGACTCTCGTGAACGTGTGCCCAAAGCAAATCATTGCCGCTCTTAATAATTTTTACATTTAAAGGACTATCTGGCAATTGGGCTACACTTAAAGAGAAAGAGCGATGCCAGTTATCTTTCTCAGCTAGGCTATTGTCACTATCTAACTCATTTCCATTTATCCAAATACCGTAACTAAATTCCTTGGGAGCTGCATAGAAACGATACATATAAGCGGATACAGCTTCTAGAGCAGCTAGAGTATCTGACGGAGTGTTCCAAGCTTGACCGCAGCGGTTGGCTAACAACCAATTGAGCAAAGCTTGGCTCTTGGCACTGTCACCTTCCAAACTTAAATTAGTTATCAAAGCCAAAGCTGTCGTTTTGCAATCGCTAAGCAAGGAGCCACCGGAATAGAAAGCAGATTCGACTTTGAGTTCACCTTCACTGGCAAAAGATGAAGTTTCAACGCTATGGTGACGCCTTGTAGCAGCTTTCCAAAGGCGTTTAGCTTCGCCACGCCGATTATTTAACTCCAAGTAGCGTACCAAAGCAATGAAAGATGGATTATCCAACTTATCGACATTGTGCAAAGCTTGATCTAAATCAGCAGCGGAAATTTTAGGTTCTTGGAAAGCCAAGCTCAAAATCAAGCGTTCATCTAAATTCAGATCTAGGCGCACCTTTTGCAAATAAGCTTCGCTGCCTTTTATAAGAGGCTCAACTTCGCTGATTCCAGTTTCACGCAACGCATTCAGATAACGCACTGTCATGGCCGTATAAATGGGATCAGAAGCTAATCCGGAACGCCAGCCGAAACCGCCATCTTTATTTTGAGCCATTTGCAAAGAAAGCAAACTATCTTGGGCTTGTTCGGGAGAAAGACTGAAATAAGCTGGAATTTTTAAATTGTGCTTCATAAAAGGAGCACTGCAAATGACTGGAGAGGCCCAAGACGCCAACACGGCTTCACTACTGTTAGCTGATAAATTGCTCAAACTATGTACAGAAGAAGCTAAAACGCCAGCCATTCCATTCATAATTTCAATATTCAAATTGCGATCAAAGACGCGTCCGATAAAATCTTTGCGAAAACTATCAAGCTTCAAATCAGCTTCACGACGTAAAAGGGCACTAGCATCTTGAGAATAGACAGTTACTAAGGGCAGAACTTCTACTGGCTGCTTATAGCGCTCAATTCCGTTGTCGCCTTTAAGTTCGACTACAATATTGCTAGCTCCAGGCAAACCACTCTTAACCATAAAATCAAGAGTATTGCTTCCGCGCGCTTTAAGAGTAATTTTTCCACTTCCGTCGGCTTCTGAAGTAGAACGGTTGTCTTGCACCAGTAATACAGAAGTATCTTCAGCTTTGACAGACATCGCAAAACTGAGATCTTTGTCAGTGCAATTTTGCAATTTAACACTGTACTTGGCAAAATCGCCTCGGTTTATAGCCGCCGGTCCAGTTATAGTCGTTTCAATATCTTTCTTCAAAATAAAAGGCAAGACAGTTTGGCCAATTCTGCCATCTTCAGTTACACCAGTAACTAACAATTTCCAGTAGCCTTCTTCATTGGGCATAGCCACAGAGCACACAGCCGCACCACTATCGGGAGCGGTTCGCACTTTGGCAGCTTCCAGACAAATATTTTCAGGATATAAAATTACCGGTACAAAATTGGTTAAATTTTCAGCGAATTTATCCTGACTTTCAGTATTGAAACCAGTTGTTATACTTCTTCCCTCGATAGGAGAGCAAAAAGCATTAAATATACTATCCTGGCACAAGTACGGCTGTTCTTCTGGACCAATAAGGCGAACATTTAGTAAACTGACCAAGCGCTCCCCTTTATTATCCAAAGCCACTAAGTTCAATTCGGCTGTTTGGCCGCTTATAGGGCGAACAGCCCATGAAGCCTTTATATTAAAAACTTGTTCTGAATCGTATACATAAACTAATTCTTCAGCTTTTTTAAATTCACCATTCAGATAAGCCAAAGCTGTAATTTTTACCGCTGGAGCGAATTTCTTTTTAAATGGTAAAGTAAAAGACGCATGACCATTAGTAAGATCAACTACGTAACGGCTTAAAATTCCATCTCTGTCAAGAATAAGCAAGGCTTTTTTTACATTCTTAGGAGCATATAATCTGACTTCACTCCTATCGCCCACTTTTACAAAATGCTTGGCGATATCCATGTCAAAAGCATTGCCATCATCAGCAGATACGAGCACAGAAGTCCTGGCTTGCAACTTGGTCGACTCAAAGTTGCGCTCTTGCTCTTTAGCCAACGCATTTTCAGCTCCATCTAAGGCTCTAACTGACACGACATAGCGTCCTTGCTTACTAGGCTGCCAAGTAAACAAACAACAGCCTTTGCTATCAGAGGTAAATTTGCCAATATCGACAGATTCACCATTTTCACTCAAAGCGGAAACTTCAAATTTAAGATTGGCTAAAGGCATACCAGAAAAATCGGAAGCCTGAACTAAATACTGAGCTAAAGAGTTAGCTCTTATTTCTTGCGGCCCATTTAAGCTTAAAAAGCTAGGAGCAGGAACTATCGAAAAGCTACAAACCGAACGATAAAGGTGATTCTTTACTCCTCTGGCCGCAGCCTGAACGCGAACAACAGCCAATTGGGCTTCGCTGCCGATTGAAGGTGGGCAAGTAAATTTTACTTGGGCTTGGCCAGCTAAATTGGTGTTAGTTTTAATAGCGGGCAACTTAGGTGAAGAGGTAAAGCTGGAATCGGCCTCTACTCCCAAGCTCCCCACTTCATGGCCAACTTTAGCCTTTGCCTGACAAACACTGAAGCTTAAAGTAACTTCCCGTCCAGTTATAGGCAAGCCGTCTTTATTGGTCAATGACACATTGAGCAGAACATCCTGCCCTACAGTGAAAAATGGACTAGCAGGCTCAACTTTAAACTTTACATCGGCATAATCAGGCAAAGCACTCGCCAAACCACAACTGGCCACCTTAGCGCCATGACCATCTTCAAGTACGAGTACGTAAGGCTCGCGAGGTAAATTCTTAGGAATTTCAATTACTCCACTGAGCGTGCCACTAAAGCCCAAAGCAGCTTTAGATTTAACTACAGTATCATTGCGCAAAGAACGCAAACTTACTTGAAAAACTTCTTTAGTATTTTCACTTAAAACAGCTCCGCTAAAAATATCGCGAAGCACAGCCTTATAAGTTAAAGTCTGACCAGGTATGGCAAAACGCGAATCACACCACAAAAAAGCTTTCCAGCGTTTGGAAAGACGCAGCGAATCGGAAGAAATAGCTACTGCCCTGCGCTGTCCCTTAACAACTAGATAAATAGCGGAAATTACTTCGGAAGAAGAAGGTAAATTTATTAAACCGCTGGGAGAACAAGTCAAATCTACCAAAGTAGACTTTTTATTTTGAGCGTAGGTTTGACCCAAAACTTTATCAGCACACAGAGGAGCACCCGTTTTGCTATCCAGTGCCCACAAAATTCCAGAAGCGGCCCCAGAATCGAGACAAGCTAAGCGGATGTCGGAAACGCTAACGATCTGAAAGCTGTCTCTCATCTTAGCTTGGCTATCATACAATCTTAAAAGATAAATGCCATCTCCAAGCTTAGGCAAACTCAAATTATAATGTTGCAATTTTGCCTTTTGGGTATCATTTTCATCAACTAGAATCTCTTTAGCTTGAGAAAGAGAAACTGTTTGTGCCTTTTTCAAGGCAAATTGCAAACGTTCGAAATCTTCACTACTTAAGTTGACGTAGTTGACGGGGACATTTTTAGACAAAGCTGAGGCCAACTCAAAGTCGTAAATTTCTAACGCCAAAGAACTAATTTGCTTGCCAGAAGCTGAAAATGCAACGTCAATATTTTCCCCAGAGCCAGCACAATATAAAGGCTCTAAAAAAGCGGCGGACAAAGCTGAGTCTGTCTTCTCCCCCTTATCGACAGACGACTCGGAACCGCTCTGAGCGAAAACCGGTATAGCCAAAAAGACTAAAACAGCTAGTAGACTAAAAAATCGCCGCAAATTTTTCATTTCAAATCCGCCCAAAAAGATGGAATAAAAAAAACCCCGATCGCTCGGGGTTTTAACTGGTGGAGCTAGACGGATTCGAACCGACGACCTCCTCCGTGCAAGGGAGGCGCTCTCCCAACTGAGCCATAGCCCCAAATTGATAAACTTGGGAAAAATGATATAGGAGCCCAAAGAGCTCCTATAACTACCTACCAATATGGTGGGTCTAATAGGACTCGAACCTATGACCTCATCCTTATCAGGGATGCGCTCTAACCACCTGAGCTACAGACCCATGTCTCGCTGCCCATTTCCTTTTTTTCTAAATAGCAGCGCCCGATAGCAGACGCTGCACTTAGAAGAAGTTGTGGTGGGTCTAATAAGACTCGAACTTATGACCTCATCCTTATCAGGGA
>DHKB01000046.1:27790-68303 GCA_002407045.1 Candidatus Bruticola papionis
AACCACCTGAGCTACAGACCCAACTTCGGAAACCTTAGGAAGTTTTGTGACTTCGCAGGCAACGCAGAAATAGTAGCAAAGAGAGAACACTTTGTCAACAATTATCCAGAAAAAAAATTGCATTGTAAATTGTAAAATCAAGTTGAACACCTTTTCTCTAGCTTGATAAAAGTTGAGTATAACAATCAGTTTGTCATTTTCATGAACTCCTTAAATGCGCCTCATTCCTAGCCTAAAGGAACTTTTTATTCACATTCTATTAACAAAACTGTAACTAAGCAGGTTCATTTAATTGGAGCTGGTATTATATACTTAAAGAGAGTAAAGTTTTCTTCAACAAAGGACTTTGTATTTCCGGCGTTACTTTGGTAGCGATGAAAGGAGTACGAGATGGCAGATGACCATCAGGATAAAATTGAACAAATAAGAGCGCGACGCAGTCGCGACAGCGTTCAGTTAGGTTACAATCCATATGATATTCAGCAACAACAACAGCAAGTAGGCGGAGTTGGTGCTGCTGGAGTCGGTGGAGTCGGCGGTGCCTCTGCATCCCGAGGCGTGCAAGGCATTGGCGATGACAACAATTCCATCCTTGGAGCGGACTTTAAAAGCCCGTGGCTGCGCGACCGAGTTACCCTGAGTTTGGAGGGCCAAATGGCTCTTCTGGAACAGCGTGCCGCCGGTCGTACGAACATTGTCGATCTCGGCTACAGCAATCGCAATTCGTTCGTATCGTTCAGCAATGGTGCTTCCGTGCAAATTGAGCCTCCCGGTACTTACAGACTCATGTATAATCGCGGTTAGTTTCTTGCTCCTCTATCGTAAAAAAGCGACAGTCTCCACCTTGTTTTCAGGTGGAGTTGTCGCTTTTTGCTTTTCGTCGTATAGAGCAGACACTACCTTCGTTGCGACGTCACATAAGTGGATTGAATTGCTAATTATATATACAAAATTTTACTACCATCTGAGGTAGATACATTGTATCCTCTGGAGCCTCACGGCAAGCTTCCAAAAGCCACTCAGGATAAATGCCATCTTCCTTAAGTCTAATTAAATCGCGATTTACTAGACCGAATGGACGTCGGCTGAACATTTTTTGCGCTTGAGGCACAGGATAAGCTTTTAGTAAAGCTTCTACCCGGTAGTAAGTAAAAAACTCCAAAGCATTGGTTTCTATTTGCATGTAAGTAGACAAAACCACAGCTAAACTGAGCAAAGCCAGACCTATTTTACTTTTTAGCTTAGAAAAGTTTAGCGTCCAATCTTCCATGAGTAAGAGCGCAGGCCAAGATAATTCACTAAGAATAAATAAAAGATAGCGCGGCCCGTATCCCCAATGGCCTCCCCAATTGACAAATTTAGAATTTACCAACAAGAAAATGATAAAGGTTGAACCTACTAGCCAACTTTCACGAGGAAAGCGTGTAGCAAATTTTTTTATTCCCAAGAGAGAAAAAATAAGCAACGGTTGATAAAGAAAAATGCTTTTATCTTTGCTAAAGAGGAAGCCTATCAGCCCTTCCAATATATTGCCGCTAAAAGCGTCTGCTTCACGGCTCCACTGAGTGTAGCCGCTATTAAACGGGCTACCAAAACGCCAAAAGTTGGCACCTAGAAACAGCACAGCTAGGCATACCAAAGGGATAAGAATCCAGGGTGAATGCCAAGAATTTTCCGTAACTTGTACATGTTCAGATTGTACTGTATCCTCAGTTTCACTAGAAGCAACTACAGTCTGGTTAGGCCAAAGCAATACCACTAACCAAATGGGCACAAGCAAAATATATATACTTTTAAGCATAACTAAGCTGATTAAAGCTAGCCATACTCCTAGCCACAAATAAGTAGAGGGATTTTGCCTTTGAGCTTTGGCTCTTAAAATGCTCACTGCAGAAGCAAAAAAAACAGCGGCCATAGTCCATTGGAAGATTTCACCACTTTGAGCACGCAAATAGTTCCAACCGAAGCTGCTGAATAGACAAATTAAAGTCCAAGTTGCGGCAATTTCACAACGTTGGCAAAAAAGTGAGGCTCCCCAATACAGAGCCGCTGCCAAGCCTAACGTCCAAAGCAAATTATAACAATTGAGCGCCAGCACAAATGAAGTTGAGCTTAAATCTCCATTGTAAAGTGGAGCATGGCCGGAAAAATTCCACCACGCAACAACTGGCAACATGAATAAGCTATTGAATAGTCCGTATTTGCTATAGTATTTGCCGCTACTTTCGTTATAGAAGCAATACTGCCCCACTTCCAATTGCGACGCATATTGAGCTGGAATATCATCGCGACCTTCAAGCCAAGCCTGAGCCTGAGCTCGCATCCAATAAGGATCACCAATATAAAAATTTTGGGGGAAATTGGTAGCGCTAATTAACAACACAGCCAAAAGTAAAGCGCTAAAAACTAGCTTTGGTGACATCTTCATATATGAAATCCTTTTAAAGGCCTTGGATAATATGCGAGACTAAAAAATTTGGCTGCTCCTAAAATTTAGAAACAGCCAAAAGTACAAAGCGACATAAAGCCAATTTTATTTATAAACGATCTCGAAGCGATCTTTGCTGCCAAAGGGAGCAACAACTATTTCCTTTTCATAACGGCGATCTAAAATTTCTGAAAATTTCCAGCGTTTATCGCCATCTTTAAATTTAACGGTAATATACATTCCCTCAATTTCGATAGGCATTTTCTCGTCAATAATTTGCTTAGTAGTAAGATTCTTCACTCTAGCGACAAAGCTGCCGTCGTACTTGCCACTCTCGTTGCTGTAACTGCTGGCTGCATAGGAGCCAACAGATAAGCAGCAGAACATTCCCAAAGTAAGTAACAAAGTAAAAATTTTGGATAATAATTTAACCATAGTGCTTGCCTCTAAACTAAAAAATGCAACTTAGGCTGTGAATTTGTATAACTACAAACAATTGCCCAACGCTATACTGGCTCCACAGCTCCAAGTTTTTGCAAAGTTCGTTAATCTAAAACGAAAGTTGCTGTCGATCCGCCACCAGAAGTGACGTTGCAAAGCGAAGTGCCAGAGAGACGAGTCATAAAGCTAGAGACACGACCATCGAAGATGTAGGGATCCAAATCGACAGCATATTCACCCATCTCCACACTAGAGCCGTTCCAGCTAGGATAGTGTTCTCTAGCTACATTAACTTTAACTTGAACCAAGTAGTCGCTATTGAGACATTTTTCCATCGCTTGTTCCCAAGCAGACTGAGTGCTCTCCCAACCGATAATAATACCGTGCCCGCCGTAGTCATCGTTGGGCTTCATAACTAAATTGTTCTTGTTGGCCCGTACCCACTCCAATAAGTTGATCTTAGCTCCATTAGGACCAGTCGTATTTTCATCGATAAGCATACGTGTCCAAGGAATGTGAGAATAAATAGCTTGCAATTGCTGCTCGGTAAAACCTTCTTGATATTTGGGATCGGTTAAAATAGCAAAAATGGCTTTTTTATGGAAGATCTTGCAACGGAAAGAATTTACGAAACAAGCCGCTTGGTTTTTGTAAGCTTCCCAAACAGCCTTACACTCAGAAGCGCGTTCTAAATATTCGTTCATAAGCAAGCGTTTATAGAAGATATGGATTTGCTGACCATGATAGCTGAGTACGCCGTTATGGTATTCCAAATTGCGCGGATCGGCAATTAAGCACTTATAACCACATTTTTGGAAATGATCGCGAATAAGGCGAAACTCGGGAGCGGTTGGCAAACCTTCATAATCGATAATACCTATAGTGGGCTTTTCAGTACCGCCCCACTCTTCATAGGCATCTAACAAGGATTGCAATAAACGATCGGCACCATAGTAAGCTTGGCAAGGAAAAGCTCTCATGAAATCGTGGAAGAGCTCAGTATGCAAGAAGCTTTTAATCATCTGGTCGGAATAGACGACACCAGCTGGAGTTTCGGCATTATATTCGACAAATTGCAAAGTACCGCCCATAAGGAAACTGTCTAAACGCGAAGATACAGAAATTTCTTTGTAGCGCGGATCAATTTCAATGAGGCGGCGGTCATCATCGGTTAAACCCAATTTGACCTTCAACTCTTCTTCACTGAGCAAACGCGGAGCTATAGCTTGAAGGGCTCGACAAATTCCTCGCACAGCATCCTGAATAAGCAACATTTGCTCGCGGCCAATAAAATGCGGACGCAAGAACGGACATAAAAAACGGCCTCCAAATTCGACGTTACGCTTACGCAACTCGCTTTGTAATTCTTCAGCAAAAGCAGCAACATCACATTTTTCTAAGAGCTCATGATAGTGAGCGATAGCCGCTTGACGATACGGTTCACGAGCCGCAGCCATCAGCATAAGATCTACAACGTCTGCCATTTGTTTCAGCCTCACCATTAAAACTTTTGCAATTTTCAGCCATCTTTTAGACTTGCAAATTTAGTTTTGACCTTTCTCTACATAAAAATGTTTGCCTGCTTGAGGCTCTGGAGAAGGCTGTAGCCACAAATAATTAAAAAAATACCTTTGTCTGTCGGCAAGTTAAAATTTGAAGGAGACTCTTTTTTTCAACAGAATTTTCCGCCACTGAAACTGTCTGGAGATGAGATCGCAAATAAGATCATCCGGTGGACTTTCGCTGATTTTAGGAATTTATATAGGAACATGACTGATAATAACTCTCCCCACATACCAACTTCCGACAACGCTGATGCAAAGTCAAATGATAACACTTCTAAACTTCGCTTGAACTTTAACAGTTCTCTCGGAAGTGGTAGCCAGTCCGGTTCTTCCAGTAAATCGGGAGAGTCTGTTGGTAGTGTCTCTAAGATTGCCATAGAAGCGGAAGTTCAATCTCCTTCCACCCCCCAAGCTGACAAGTCATCTTCTGGAGAGCTGAGCTTGAAGCCACTTTCCAAACCAATAAAGAAATCTAATTCTTCTGAAAATGCGGTTTCCGTACCATTTTTAAAGAAAACGGAATCAGCTCCGCCGTTGCCCGAGGAACATGACGAGCAATCCTCACCTAGTTCTTCTACTTCCACTCCCCTTAGCAACAAAGTCGACACCTCTTCTTCACAAAGTCACAATTCTGCGTCTGAACAAGAAGCAACTATTGTATCTACACAGGATAATGCTTCGGATACACAGTCTACGCCTAAGCATTCCCCCATTACCGATGCCGCAACGACCTCAGTACCTAAAAGTAACGAGGGTAAAAAAATCGACAGCCCCCCTCCAACTGTTTCCAAAACGAACTCAGTTTTAGATTCATCTTCCAAAGCTAAAGGAACGGAAACAGAATCGCCTGCAGTGCGTCGTCTAGCTCCTCCCTTAGAAACGCCTAAGTCTAAGCCAGAATCAATTTTTCCCCAAGCCCAGCCCTCTTCAAGTCGGAAAGAATCTGAAATAGCGGTAAGTCATGTAAAAAGATCGATTTTCCACAAAGTTGATGAGGCAGAACCTGCGTCTGAAGAGCCTAAAGAAGTTGCTATAGACGAAGATGAGGCTATTTCCTCGGAGCTTCCTCAAAAAAAAGACAAAACTAGTTTACAAGATTTGCTTATATTGGTAGTTTACTTAGTCTTTTTGAGCGGTTTTTTAGTCTGGGGAGCCAACAGCTTGCTCACTTGGAAGCACGATGTTGATATACAGCCAGAAACTTCCTATACCCAACTTTGCTGGTCACAAGACGGAGAATCTCTGGCTTTTATTCGCGATGAAATTAAGCAAATTTCCAAAGGTAAATCGGTAAAAAGTTCACTTTGGACTAACGAGCGCTTTGGCGATCGAGCTTCCCGTTTGCAAGAAGACTTACCAGAAGGCTACAAATTAACTGGTTGGTTTGCCGACGATTCTTTGATTGTGCTCAATTCGGCCAATCAGCCTTTGGATCTTGAAAAATTCAAACAAGCTGATAACAAGAAGAAAAATACCGCAAATTCAGCCGAAAATACCACTAAAGAAGAGATTATTCAGTTAACTGAAGCCACCCCTACAGAATTGTGCGGAGTGGCCCAAGGAGCTAGTGAAGTTAAGCCTGGCCTCTCTTTTGCTGAAGTAAAAATCGAAGATCAATCGATTCGCTATTTGAATTTGCCTCTGGAAAATACTCAGGTTGTTGGCCATAGCGAAGATGAAGTTTTTCTGGCCCAGTATTTAACTTCCGATAAAGACAGAGGCCAAATAAACCTTCTTTCTTATAAACCAGGCACTACAGAAGCCAAGGTTTTAGCCTCCGTCCCTTCACGCCAAAAAGAAATGATGCATGTAGACAGTGTGGTAGCTTCTCCTAATAATGAAAAGCTGGCCATTGTTATTTCTGTAGTAGCTTCTTTAAGCAAATCAGTCAGCGAAAATGACGACACTCCTTTGGGAGTTTGGCTTTTCAATAGAGATAGTAAAACTTTGGCTTGGACAACTATCGCAGCTAACAATGCCCGTGATCTCAGCGTGGTATGGTCTAAAGATTCTAAGTGGCTCGGTGGTGTAGCCCGCTATATGGATGAGGCGGAGCTTTTCGCCTTTTACGGCGACAACAATTGCCAAGCGGCTAAGTTGCGCGGCGTCCCTCAAGAGGGAGACATCGTGCCTTTGATAACTGGCAGTGCTCACGCTCTAACTTTTGTTTCTCTCAACCGTATCGACTGCTATAATTTTGATCAGCAGAAGAACATGCCTTTGCTTTCTTCAAACAATTTAGAACGGGTTCCCAGCAATTTTGCTGTAGGTTCCAGTGGAGCTGTAGCCTATGTTTCTACTCAATACGACGCCAAGAATATCTATATATGCGCTTTGAATAACCCAAGTTCACATAAAGTAAATATCCCTGACGATTCTGCCAAACAAGCTTGGTACTACCATCAAGCTGGCAATCTCCAATATGCGCTCGATTATTGGTTTAAGACAGAGCAAAAATAGGAAAGGCAGCTAGGTCGAAATGAAATACAATACCAACCTTATTAGTTTAACTTTGTGTTTTACAGCTCTGGGACTGAGTTTGGCTTGCGTAGGATGTTCTGATAGTGATGAAAGCGGCAGCTTGAGCTTCAAAGTTATCAATTCCGGCTCCCCCGCCGATCCGCAAATTTTTATTCCCGAAGAGACTAAAAATTTAAAATTAGAGGTTTTTCAAGAGCCTTCAGTAACCGGTAAGAAGGTATCTTTTTCCAGTGCTGCTACTTCTGAAAGCGAATCGCAAGCCGAAAATAAGGCCAAGACTGCCGCAGAATTAGCCAACCAAGGGCAAACTTTGTATGCCTTGGGCACTTCCAGCAAAGATAAAGATAAAAAGAAAAATGAAGGTAAAACTTACTATTCAACTTCAGTAGCTTACAGCGGCGGTGAGCCGGAGCTGTCGTTGGATTCAATTCAAGACGGCGACTGGGTAGTGAGAGTTTCGGCTTTAGACAGTAGCAACAATGTTTTAGCTTATTATCAGGACGGCCTAGCTATAAATGGCGGCAGTCGTTCAGTAAAAGGCTGGCTCCAGCCTGGCACAGCTCCTTCTGGTTATTTATATGCTGCCCATACTGCTAACGGCACCATTAGTCGTATCAGCCTTTACAGCAACCTTATCGACAGTATCAAACTCAACTCTGGAAATCCCGCTTATCTTTTTGCTAAACGTACCGAGAAGCCGTCTTTTGGAGATATTTTTTACGCTACTACTGGCGGATTAAAAATTTTACAATTAACTCCCAGCTTTGTTGACAAAAAAATTGACGTTGAAGATATTGCCTTCCCTACCGATGGTGCCTTCGTACGCAGCAGCCAAAGTGGAGATAGCGCCGTCGTCTCCTTCTTTAGAGATGGCTTAGTTCGCTTTTTCGATTTCAATCAAGAATCGAATTACGACTACGTTTATACAGGCTCCGGAGCTAATTATATTAGTAATTTAACTAACAACAGCCAAGTTTGGGTTTGCAATGAAAATGAGTACGATCTCAGTCTGGTAGATATAAACAGTCACAGTTTAGTATATGAAGATAACTTGCGCTTAGGTAACGACGTCCCCAAGGCGGCTGAACCTAATAGCGACAATAGCAAAGTTTGGGTTATTGGTACGCGCTCTTCTGGAGGCTTTGTACGTGCCGTAGATTTTAGCACTCAAGATATGGGTGGACGCAACTGGGGAGAATTTACTACGGATCTGAGTAGCCCTGGCGCTATATATTTAGCCTCTGAATCTTTAGGTTGTGTTACTGACAATACTCGCGGTGAGCTGATCTTTTTGAAAACTGACAGCTTGGACGATAAAGGTAATATCGACGAAATTTTTGGTAAAAGCGGTTCTCGTTTGCGCCTTCAGGGAGGCGGCGACCAGATCTTATCAGATGGTACGCGCTTATATATTTTGCAAATTTCCCAAGGTAAAGTTGCCGTAGTCGATTTAGAAACTAAGGCCTTGTCTACTTCCTATAATTTAGGATCTAACGCTCGTAGTATTATGTTTGTCGATTAGTAATAAAGGATGGCTGTCAGCTGAGCTAGTTTTTTTACAAGCAAAAAGCTAAGACAGGGCCAAAATTAAGCTGCATAGGACTGGTTAAATGGAAAATAAATCTGAATCAATTCTAAGTAAGTTGCTGGTTCTGAAAGGGGCGATACGTGAACTTTGGAACATGTTCGCTTGCAAAATTCTGCACATTGTAGCTTACGGACTCTGTAACGGAGTAATCATACTCTGGCTCTCCAAAGATTTGGGAATGTCAGATATAAATGCCGGTCTAATGGTAGCCGGTTGGTCGACTTTGCTAACTCTAATTACGGTTATGGTTGGTTCTTTAGTTGACGCCATAGGCATAAAGAAAGCACTAATCATCGGCTTTTTAATCTGTATCTTCTCTCGTTTTATTATGGCTATAACTACCATTAAAGCGATTGTCTTGCCACTTGGTTTTATGCCTTTGGCAGTAGGTGAAGCTTTGATGGTGCCAGTTATGGTAGCAGCCATAAAAATGTACACTACTGCCGCCCAACGCTCTATGGCTTTCTCTATATTCTACGCAGTTATGAATGTAGGGTTTGCCATTTCTGGTTTTCTGTTCGATCAGATTCGCCGCAGCATGGGCGAAACCGGCTCTATTTCTCTGGCCGGTCTCAATTTGTCAACCTATCAGACGATCATCTTCCTCAGTTTTGTTTTTACTGTACCCAACTTACTTATAGTCTGGTTTGGTATTAGAGAAAATGCTTCTGTAGACGCCGATGGCCATTATCAAGAGCTCAAGAAAGAATCGGCCCCAGCTGCTTCTGCTTTACACGCTTGCACAAATGCTTTAGTCGAATGGAAAAGAATTTTTTGTAGTTTATGGCACCAGAGCGCTTTTTATAAATTCTTAGCCTTTTTAACTATCGTAGTTGGCGTTCGCTTAATTTTCTACCATTTCCACTACACCTTCCCCAAGTACGGCATCCGTGAATTAGGTGAAGGCGCTCCCATAGGCCAACTCTGGGGAGTTTTAAATCCTGTTTTGATTATTATTTTAGTTCCCTTGGTGGGAGCTTTAACCCAAAAATTAAGTGCCTACAAAACCGTAGTTATTGGCAGCGCCATCGCGGCTGCAGGTCCTTTCTTTATGGCTGTCCCTCCTCACTATTTCCAAAGTTTGGCAGACGGCCCTTTAGGCCATTTTATCGCCTATACTTGGCTTAATATCCCCGATCCGACCGTCAACCCTCTCTATGTTAGTATATTCTTAGCCACGATCTTTATATCTGTAGGCGAAGCTTTTTACTCGCCACGTTTATATGAGTATCCAGCGGCTATTGCTCCTAAAGGACAAGAAGGCTCCTATATGTCTCTGTCCATGCTACCCTACTTTATCGCCAAGTTCTTCGTAGGCATTCTTTCTGGATGGCTGTTACAAACATTCTGTCCAGAAGTAGGCCCGCGCAGTTCTCACTACATTTGGTTAATTGTAGGCTTAATGGCTGTGTCTACTCCCATAGCTTTGATAATTTTTAAGAGATTTATCCAAGTAAAAGAAGATGGACGCGACTAATAGAGCTATACCGTAGAACAACAAAAACCGACAGCGAAACTTTCTTAGTCTTTAACGCTGTCGGTTTTTTTATAAAAAAATCAGGCTTCAAGCAACTAAAATAAGCTGCCGCAGCCTGAACTACTATTGGAAATAGAAAACTAAATCTTTCTCAATTCGATATAGTACTCTAAATGGAGTTGATTATCCAGGAAAATTTGCACCTTATACTGCCCCAATACAGGGAAAACAATATTTTCCAAACGAAACAAAGTAAGAAATGGAGTATACTTATTCTCTAAAGTAAAATCTCTCTCAAAGGTAGAGCCCTCGAGCGTTTCTCCATTAGGATCGAGAATGCGCATTTTTACATTAAAATGGCCTTGTCCCATGCTCCAGCCATTGGCAATGTAGAATTTATCAAAAGCCGGAGTAGGAAACTCGTGGCTGGGAAGATCAAAAAATACTCTATTGAAAGACAAATTGTTGCCTTCCATAGTAGCATCGAGACAAGGTACAGAGAATTGCAACGAAGGTTTCATGCTCATTCCTTTCCAGTATATCAACAAAAAAACTTTAGTTAGGCTAATTTCGCAAAGCGTAAGCCTAAACCTGCATTTAAATAGGCTTAATTAAGGCAGAATCAAGCCTTACGAAGGATTGCCAAGCAACAGAGACTGGACTTCAGCAGCAGATACGCCTTCAAGTATCACAGCCTTACGCCTAGATTTTTCTCCTAACTTTATGCGTATCTGACGGCGACGCAATTTCAGGCACTTAGACAAAAAGTCTATTAAAGCGCTGTTAGCTTTACCATCAACAGCTGGAGCAGTCAAACGAACTTGCCAAGCTTCATCAGTTTCATCTTTGGGAGCGACTAAAGCATTATTGGCAGCTCTAGGCACTACTTTAACAGTCAGAATGCAACCTTCAGAAGATTCACTCAATCCTAACACAGGCATATCCTTTACTAATTCTACAGCATAGGATCATCAAGAATAATCATAGGCTTAATTTCTAAGTCGAAGCCCATTTGCAAACGCAAGAGACGTAGCGCCTGTTCAGCAGCAATTTGACCGGCATTTTGCTTGGTATGCCCTTCACCGCTGCCTAGAACCTTTCCAGCCAAAGAAACTTCTATTTGGAAAAAGCGATCGTGGGCTGGCCCCTCCTCTTTGACAACTTGGTAAGTGGGCAAAATATGGAAGCTCTTTTGCGAGAACTCTTGCAACAAACTCTTATAGTCACGTTGCGAGCCTTCCATATTATCCATGGCAGTTTTGAGCATATTGAGCACAAAACGCTGCGCAGGCTCGAATCCTCCATCTAGGTAGATAGCTCCAATTACAGCTTCCATGACATCGGCTAAAACATTAGACTTGTCATATCCCCTAGAAAGTAACTCACCTCGCCCCATCTTGAGATATTCGCCTATTTTCATAACTCTGGCTTTGTCAGCCAAATAAGAGGTGCTGGCAATAAGTCCTTTTACTTGGGCCATACGCCCTTCGTTAGCCTTAGGATGGCGTTTGTATAAATACAAACAAATGATCATTCCTAAAACAGAGTCGCCTAAAAATTCCAGACGCTCATTATTGCCACACTCAAAATTATGTTCGTTAGAATAAGACTCGTGAGTGAGAGCCAGCTCCAAAAGGGAGATGTCTTGGAAGTGGTAGTCTATCTTTTGCTGCAAAGTTCCTAGATCGGAATTCGGCAGCACTGCCGATTTCATATTATTAAACAACCTCGCGCCGCCGAGCTTATTTTTGACTTACTTGTATAACAAAATAGCCAATACAAAACTAAGCTCGACGGATATACTAAACAAAATGACCGGGGATATTAGCTGAAACTATTCCTCATACCTGCGTAACACTACTACGGCATTTTGTCCACCGAAGCCGAAGGAGTTATTTAAAGCGACCTTAACGTCGGCTTTGCGAGCAACATTAGGAACAACGTCTAAATCACATTCGGGATCGGGATACTCATAGTTGATAGTAGGAGTAATAATGCCGTTTTTGATAGTTAAAGCACAAACGGCTGTTTCCAAAGCGCCAGCAGCACCTAAAGCGTGACCAAACATTGATTTGGAAGAAGAGACAGCCAACTTATAGGCATGCTCGCCGAAAACTTGCTTAATAGCCTTAATTTCTGCAGGATCACCTAAAGGAGTGGAGGTTCCATGAGCATTGATATAATCAACCTCTTCTGGCTTGATGCTTGCATCAGCTAAAGCTATGCGCATAGCCTCTTTGGCACCATTGCCTTCGGGATCGGGAGCAGTAATATGATGAGCATCGGAAGTAGCTCCACTGCCAGCCAAAATGGCATAAATATGGGCGCCTCTAGCTTTAGCGTGAGCCAGAGACTCCAATACTACAGTGGCTGCGCCTTCGGCCATAACAAATCCATCACGTTCTTTATCAAAAGGACGTGAAGCTTTGGTAGGCTCGTCATTGCGAGTAGAAAGAGCGTGTAAGGAACAGAAACCACCTACAGCCATAGGAGTCATAGCTGCTTCTGAGCCACCGGCGACCATAATATCAGCTCTGCCAGCGCGAATGGCATCGGCAGCCACACCTAAAGCGTGAGTGCTGGAAGCGCAGGCAGAAACTACGCAAAAGCTCATACCTTTGAGACCAAGCTCTATAGAAACCACACCAGAAGCCATGTTGGAAATCATCATAGGAATGAAGAATGGACTAATGCGGCCGGGCCCTTTTTCCATATAGGCCTTCATGTTGTTTTCAAAAGTAGAAATACCGCCGATACCTGAGCTGATAATCACTCCAGCGCGTAAAGGATTGATCTTATCAGTTTCCAACTTGGCATCTTGCCAAGCCAACTTGGAAGCGGCTGAAGCTAGCTGAATATATCTATCGCGACGTCGAGCGTCTTTACGATCCATATAGTCTTCAGGATTAAAATCTTTTACTTCAGCCGCTATTCTTGTGCTGAAGTCGCTGGCGTCAAATTGCGTAATGGGGCCGATACCGCATTTACCGGCAGTCAAGTTTTTCCAAAATTCGTCTACGCCACACCCCAGAGCAGAAATAATTCCCAGACCAGTAATTACTACAGTGTTATCCGATAATGACATATATAATAAAACCTCAATATAAGCAACCGCCGACAAAGACAGCCCAAGCTTAAAAAAATTTCAAGCTGACGCTCTTGTATAAGCGCCATGATATGGGGCATTTGCGCAAAAATACGTCCATGCAAAGCCTTTGCCATGTTTTGAACGGTCTGCCCTTCCACGCCTAAAAAATGCTTCCTTCTTGATAAAATAGGCTGGATTGGCATAAGTATATTTTGCCCAACTTCCGGGCAGGAGCTTGAGCAAAACTGGGCAAAAAAATGTCAGCATGCGCAGGTTCTTCTATCTTTTCTTGTTCTCTTTAATCTCGCTTAACTTAGTTGCTTTGTCTTTTTCTTCGTCATCTTGGGCCGAGGCGAACAATCATGCCACCCCAAGCTCTACTTCAACAAGCGCCGCCTTAGAGGTCAATATTCCCCCCAATATTACAGTTGATCCCGCTCCAGGATCGTTTGTAAAAGAAGCGCGTCCCTCAATAGTAGTAACTTTTGCCCCCTCTACTTCAATTCATTACGAACTTTCCAGAATGTGGGTCAACAACTCTGAAGTAAGTGGCAATTGCTTAAAAACACCAGCTTTTATAAGCTATCGTCCCTTTACAGATTATCATGACGGGCCGGTAGAAGTGAAAGTAAGCTTGACTGACGCCAACAACTCACCCAGCGAATTCACTTGGTCATTTACTGTAAAAAGGCCCAGTTCCATTGAATCAGTCCATATTACCAGCCGTTTAGACTTGGGAACTTTTGAAGATCTAAATGTAGAATTAAAAGGCATCAAGGGAGCAGATAAAGCTTGGTTTGAAATTGAGGATTATCGCTTTGATATTCCCTTAACAGAAGATAAACAAAACCCTGGCCTATATAAGGGTTACTATAGAGTAAAACATGGAGATAGCCGACTTAGAGCTAGAGTTGTGGGCTATTTACAAAAAGACAATCGTACTTTCGAAATGACAGCCCCGGAGACAGCTTCCATTTGGGGACAGCTTTTCCAAGTTGTCATCTTAGAGCCCAAAGATAAATCTCAGGTACCGCTGAATTTCAAGATCAAAGGACGCACTTTGCCAAATTGCCATATCAGCATTGTGCCTAAGATAGGCTTTAGCGACAATATCGAGCCAGCTACCCGCAATACTGAAGAAGATGTTATGGGGTCTATTCCTTGCACTTCTGATGCAGAAGGTTATTTCGAAACAGATTACGGATTTTTAGTGAAGTTGCCAGGTATGCAAGCTGTGTTTACTATTATTGCTACCGATGGCAAAGGTAATCGCTCGGTGCCTAAAAATTTCCAAGTAAAATTCAAATAGATGGCTCAAAACAAACGTAAAGCCGCCGCAATTCAAACGAATTGCGGCGGCTTCATACTTTAGAGACTTTATGCTTTAGAGATAAAGTGGAGAAAAATTAGTAGTTAGTAGCTTTAAGCTGGAAATAAGCCTTGTCGTGACCGCAAACAGGGCACTTTTCGGGAGCTTTTTTACCAATAACAATGTTACCACACTGGAGGCATTGCCAAATGGCTTCGCCGTCACGAGAGAAGACTAAGCCGCCTTCAATGTTGGCTAAAAGCTTGCGATAGCGCTCTTCGTGCGTTTTTTCGATGTTGCCTACAGCTCTGAAGAGACGAGCAATTTCGGTAAAGCCTTCCTCTTCAGCTTCCTTGGCGAACTCGGCATACATATTAGTCCACTCGTAGTTTTCGCCTTTGGCAGCGTCAAGAAGGTTCTCAGTAGTAGTAGGAATAGCTCCACCATGCAAGTGCTTGAACCAAAGTTCAGCGTGTTCGCGCTCGTTCTCGGCAGTTTCTAAGAACAGGTTGGCGATTTGCTGGTAGCCTTCTTTACGGGCCTTGCTAGCATAGTAGGTGTATTTATTACGAGCTTGAGACTCACCGGCAAAAGCAGTCTGCAAATTTTTCTCAGTCTTTGAACCCTTAAGTTCCATGGTATTTCCTCCTGCAGTGGCAGCTTGTGGAGCTGAAACTGCGTTTGTTGTTATAATGGGATTATCTTTAGAATCGTTTCCAAGTTCGTCTTCGACTTCTATTTCCACATCCATTAGCTCAAAAGCCTCGGCACCATGCTTGCACCAAGGACAAATGTAATCTTCAGGAAGAGTATCTCCATCGTAAACGAAACCGCAAACAGTGCATACCCAACGTTTGACAGTTTTGGTACGCTTCTTAGTCTTGGCCTTTGCCTCAGGAACAGAAGCCGATTGCACTTCCTCTACTTCGGGATGGAACATATCGGCGCCTACTCCGCACAAAGGGCACACAAAATCTTTGGGTAGTTCTTCGCCTTCATAAGCATAGCCACAAACATCGCAAACCCAGCGCACAATTTTCTTAGTTGTTTGCTTGGGTTCGGCTTGGGCAGCTAATCCGGGGCGAGGCTTAATGTTACTTTGATAATATGCGTAGGTTAAAGACGGAACTGAGCTGAGAGTTTTCATATCAAAAATCTCGGCCACATAAAGATAATGGGTACCTAAGTCTTTAATTTCTACAACTTTACATAATAGATAAGCACAGCAATCCTTAATTAAATAAGGCAAGCCACTTTCTAAATCTATTTCGTGAGGAAAAAGTGCAAATTTGTCGTTCTGGCGACCGCTCTGAAAACCAAAATGTTTTATAGTTTCAAAATTGGTCTCTTCAGTCAAGACAGAAACTGAAAATAAGCGCTTTTTGTTAATAAGTTCTGCTGTATAATTAGCTTTATTTACAGCTGCAATCACTCTATAGGGAGAATCTGCCACTTGAGTGACAGTATTGACGACACATCCGTTAAGTTTTTCACCATCACGGACGCTAAGTATATAAAGTCCGTAGCTTAACTTGAACAAAGCAGCTTTATCCACTTATCGCAATACCTCCAAAGAAATAATACTCACAGCTTTGAGTGCTAACGCTGTAGTGATTTTTTCGCTATTTCTGCTAAAAAAAATAGCCCCATTTTTAACAGCTTAACTTGAAATTACTAACTTAAAACAGAGCCACTTTCATCTTAACAAAGTTACATAAACTCCACAAGAACATAAAAAATAAGCCTATAAAAATATATCATATTTTTAATAATAATTATTATAATTAAAATTAAATAATCCTGCTTTATCTTTATATTTTTTTAGTTAATAGCCTTAACTAAATGAGAACTTTTATTATTTAGTCTCATTTTATGCAAAAAAATCCCATCTTTAATGTTTATTGCCATATTCTACGGTAGTTGTGAATAAAATTTTCTCAGTCTTTTTCTAGAAAATTGGCTGGTAAATATTAACTTTAATTACCACTTCTGGTAATATACTCTCCGTATGGGCGATACCAAACAAAAGAGAGCTATTGAAGAGGTAGTTTTCAACTCGGATGAGCACATGACAGTCGAAGAAGTTTATAGCCAAGTTAAAGTGCTAATGCCACATGTAAGTATGGCTACTGTCTATCGCAACTTGAACAATTTGGCTGATAATAATAGGCTAGTCCGTTTAACTTTTCCTGATGGAAAATTCCGCTTCGATAGGAACACTGAAGTGATGCATGGTCATATTTATTGTACTAAATGCCACAAAGTGTTTGATCTGGATCCTAAGGTTGTGAGTTTCCAGAACCTCGATCAACTTGATTTCACAGCCGAAGCCTATGAGCTAGTCCTTAAAGGACAGTGCAATGCTTGCCAAGGCACTATCAGCGCCCCTCTGAAAGACGCTTTGGCTGAGCCAGAGGAAGACCAATGACAACTAAGGCAACGCCTATAATTTGAGATACACTCAGGGTCTCTCCCAAAATTAAGGCGGTGCATATTATTATGACAGGCCGCTGCAACAGCTGGAAAACAGATGTTGCAGTGGAGCCTATCAGCCTAATGGACCATATAAATGCGCTGTTGGCTACGGCAGCCGAAAGGCCAACACCAACAGCCAAAAGCCAGCCGTCAGTACTGGGCATTGGAGTGTAAGGGCCTAATGCCGCAAATACAACAGCCGCATTTATCCAGAAGGCCCAAATCCACAGCAACTTCAAATCAAAAGTCCCTGTGAGAGTTTCCATATTTACTCTATAAGTAACGGCGCATCCCACAGCGGCAAAGCATGCTGCTAGTCCCCACAAATCTTTCACCACGACCTGGCCAGCCAGCAAAGCGCCCACAATTTTTGTCACTAGAAGTACGCCGACAAAGCAAACAACTACTCCAAACCAAAATTTAAAAGGCAGCCTCTCTCTTTTAAGAATAAACCGATTTACTATAGCTACAAATATAGGAACTGTAGTCGTGATTGTGACCACCACGGCAGCTGGCAATAGTTTCAAAGCCAAAAGCGAAAATCCGTTTATGCCAAGTACCAAAACGCTCACTCTGGCTATGCGCCAAATTTCTTCTTTTTTTAGCCAACGGAAGGCGCCCACAAAAGGCAATACAATAAGCGCTGAGAAGAAATTTTTGACCAACAAAAGCTGAGCAGCGTCTAAGCTTACTCTATAGCCTAGTTTTACTAAAATAGGCTGTACTGCCGTAGCTATAACAATTAAGCTTACCCAAAGAGTAGGATTATCCATCATAGTTCTACATAGCGACCGTAATTATGCCACCACCCAAAACCGAATCACCGCTATAAAATACGGCTGCTTGACCACAAGCTGCTCCGGGAATTTCTTCAGCAAAGACAACCTTCACCTGAGCATCATGCCCACCTTTAATAAGTTTGGCTTTCTGAGGCTTTGACGAATAGCGTACCTTTACTTCACACTCAAGTTCATCCCCAATGCCTTCTATAGAAACCCAATTGACGTCATCTACTATGATGCTTTTAGTATGCAATTGATCGGCAGTACACACTATCAAAGTATTGGAAGCAATATCTTTAGAGCAAACAAAAAGCGGCTCTTTGTAAGAAACTCCCAACCCACGCCTCTGTCCTATAGTGTAGCGAATAAGACCTTTATGCTCTCCCACTTTCAAGCCATCTTTAGTGACAATAGGCCCGGGCAAACTAGGCTGGCCGCGATAACTTTCGATAAAATCGGCATAATCACCAGTTTGTACAAAACAAATGTCCTGGCTTTCTTGCTTATGAGCTGTAACTAATCCATATTCATCGGCATATGCTCGCACTTCTTCCTTAGTCAAACTTCCCAAAGGAAACTGACTATGGGCTAGCTGTTCCTGATTTAAAAAGTAAAGAACATAGCTCTGGTCTTTATGACTATCGACAGCCTTACTTAATGTGTACCTTTTTTTATTTTCATCGTATCCTAAGCGTACATAATGGCCAGTTACTATGTAGTCACAATCTAATTCACAAGCTCGTTGATAAAGTTTTTTAAACTTAAGATAGCGATTGCAATCTATACAAGGATTGGGAGTAAAACCTTTTTCATAAGCGCAGACAAAAGGTTCAATCACTTTTTCTTTAAAATTTTCCGCAAAATTTACTACGTAATAAGGGATATTTAAACGCGTAGTTACACTGCGAGCGTCGTCTACATCAGATAACGAGCAGCAAGATTTTTCGCGGCTCACTCCCACATCTTCATTGTCAAATAATTTCATAGTTACGCCGATACAATTGTAACCGGACTTTTGCATAAGTAGAGCAGCTACGGAGCTATCAACTCCTCCGCTCATGGCAATTAAAGCACTTTTTTGAGTCATATTTGCAACAACTTTCTATTGCGCCTTAAGGCGACATAAAATATCTTCGTATTTTTCAGCGCTATGGTTGAATGAAACTAACTTTGAGCAAAGTTCCCTTAATGTACTCTACCCTAAAAAAATAAACGCCGCCCTTTTTCTCTTTCACCATAGCTATTCCCGCTTATACACCTATAATTGCAATTTGCCTCTAGATTGCCTATATAATGTTTGTTTTCTTAGGGGATCCTCGATGGTTTTTTTTAACTGCTGTAAATTGCTGACTTTTGTCCATAGTCTCGCTTGTAGTCTTTTTGTACTGCTGTGGCTGCGGAAGAGGTTTACCCAATTTCGGAGTAGCGCAATATCCAAAACATCCAATAATAACAATCAAAATAGCTGCAATTAGAGTCATATCTACTATAGACTTGCTGTCTCTCTTATTTTTTGCAACTGGTGTGGAAGTTTCTATGGCAAGCGTGACATTTTCAGTAGCAAACGCAGTATTTTCGGTAATAGCCTCAGAGCTGGCCGTATTTTTCTGTTGCTCTTTCAGTTTTGCCATCAATCAGCCTCTCTGAATATAAAAATTACCTTATTTAGAGTACTTAGCCTAATTTCTAAATTGTAACGTCAGTACCCTATCTAAGCGTATTTTTCCAAATAGCCTAAGTGATTGTTGGCGCTAAATTTTAGTGTAATTAAAATTTTTATAGTGTTGAATGCAAAAGAAATGGCCTTAAAAGGCTAAAATACAATAAGTCACGAAAGGAAGCAACATGAGTAAAGCTAAAGTTTCATGGCAGCCTTCCAGCAAACTGGAGATACGTTATACTAGCAATATTGGCGGAGATTTAGAAGCTCTGCCCTACTTAGCCACAGTCATTAAGCAACAGCGAGTCCAATATCCTGAGATGTTGCTATTTGATACTGGCTCTTTCAGCGGGCCAGGTTGTCCAGGGCCCCATTCCGGTGAGCCACATGTAAAAGTGTACAACCATTTGCAATACACTGCTGTCGTACCCGGTCGAGCCGAGGCTATGGATACCAAAGCTCTCAAAAAGATGGCTCGTATAGCCGATTTTCCTTTTTTGGCCACAAACTGGCGCGGTATAGGTGAAGGCGACTATTTTACTAATCGCCAAGTAATTGAGCGTGGTGAAGAAAAGATCGTTATTTTGGGCATGGCTTGTCCAGAGACTCCCAAAGACACCGAAACAGTGCCAGCTATCCAGTCTTTGGATGAAGCTCTAAAAGGCTTTGACCCAGCCGACACTGTCGTAATTATTCTCTCTCAATTAGATGGTAACCAGAATTTGGCCTTGGCTAAACATGGTAACTTCACAAAAATAATTATCGGCGGCGTAACTATTACTGGTTTGGATCAAACTATGAGCGTGGGTAATTCCTTAATTGCTCCTGCTTCCGACGGTCCCAAGAGTTTAGGCAGCCTCACAGTCAATTTAGGTGGCAATTTGAAAGTTAATAAAGAAGAAGAGTCAGCCGAGTAAACATCTTCAGCAATAAAATATAACTAACCCCTGCGGCTTTCTTTTCAATAAAAAAGGCTGCAGGGGCTTTTTTTTAAAGTAAAATTTTAATCTTCATAGCCATGTGGATGGACTTTGCGCCACTGCCAAGCAGAATCGACAATAGCTTCTATAGAATCGTATTTAGGTTTCCACCCCAACTCACGCCGGATTTTTTCTGACGAAGCAATTAAAAAGTCTGGATCGCCAGGACGGCGCCCTTCCTCTTTAACGGCAAAATCTAAACCTGTTACCTTACGTACAGCTTCAATCACCTGGCGCACAGAGAAACCTTGACCGCTGCCAAGGTTGTAGACTAAGTTGCCGCTTTTTTCCAAAGCTTCTAAAGCTAAAATATGAGCCTGAGCTAAATCTAAAATGTGTACATAGTCGCGTACACAAGTACCATCCGGAGTATTGTAGTCGGTACCGAAAATAGAAATATGGGAACGCTGTCCCATAGCAGCTTGCAAAACTAAAGGAATCAAATGGCTTTCAGGATGATGGTCTTCACCACGTTCGGGAGTATTGCCAGCTGCGTTAAAGTAACGTAAACGAGCACTCTTTAAGCCGTGAATTTTCTCAAACCAACGCAACATACGCTCTACTAGCAATTTTGATTCGCCGTAAGCATTAGTAGGATCTAATTCTTGATCTTCAGTAATAGGCACTTTCTTAGGATTGCCATAAACTGCAGCTGTTGAAGAAAAAACGATACGATCTACTTTGGCTTTTACCATGGCTCGCAAAACGGAGAGCGTGCCCATGGTATTGTTGGCAAAAAAAGCACCAGGATCACGCATAGATTCGCCTACTTCAATAAAAGCAGCAAAATTGAGTACAGCTTTTACTCCATAGCGCACCATAATGTCTTTTAAACGCTCGGTTTCTTCGATAGAGCATTCTTCAATAAGACAACCTTTAGGTACAGCCGCTCTGTGACCGTGACAAAAATTATCTACAACGACTACACGACGACCAGTTTTTAAAATTTCATCACAAACAGTGCTGCCAATATAGCCAGCTCCACCGGTGACAAGAACAGTTTCCGACATATTATTTTCTCACTCTCAACTTTGTATTATTTCTAAACGACTACGCATAATGTGTGATACATTTTGTTATGTATTATATAAAATATTTATTAACATGTTAAATTTATAAGTCAAGGCAATTGTGAAGAAAACTATAAGCTTCACTTACGTTGATTTGATCATCAAAATGTCTAACAATATCCTCAAGAGCTTTGCCATCATATTGAGCTACTCCACGGGAATTTCTACCAGACCAATGCTTTATTATGCGCGTTCCATTAAGCAATTGCCTATTGTATATGGAACATAGCCTAGTACTAATGCGTTGTTTTTCATCAATAGTCACAATAAAAACAAGATAAACGCTTTTTTCGTTGGCAAGAAAAGCAAGTAACTTATCTATATTGTATCCTTTAGGATTACTTGATAAGAACAAAACTTTAGTCTTTATATCAGTTTCGGTGATAAAATTATCAAACTCACATCTATAATCTCCTAATTTATCAGCTGTGAAAATTTCTGGCAAAGGACTTCTATTTCTAAGACACTCAATTAAAGTTCTTTTTAATTCTGTTTCAGAAGTTATTAAATACTCTATAATTCTCCCACGTAAATTTACATTATCTATGAATGCTGCTATTGCAATTTCAGTTTCCACTGAGTGAACTTTGTTTTCTAACCTATTAGCCAATATATCGCATTCTTTGGATTTAAAAAACCTTACCGTTCTATCAACTGATTCTAATATAATTCGTACCTGCTGTTCTGAAGGTAAAAATTTATTACCAGTAGGAATTATATTGTTTGTTGAAGCGACTAAACGCGAAAGATTTTCCTCAAAAGTATAATTTTCATGCGAAGTAAATAAAAACTCAAAATTTTTAGGGCAATTATCTACTTGCTCAAAACTTCGCAGTATATCACTCCCATTAAAGCTACCTTTTATATTATCAATTCTTAATAACTGAGAAGAATGGCTAATTTTTTTCAGAAAAGTTGCATTTGCGAGTAATAAAAAGTTTTTACTATGTGTCACAATGCACACTATAAATGGTCTGTTATCATATTTTTGCAAGGTAGATAATGACAAAACTGTATTACCAAAATTCTCTGATGAAGCTTTACAAAACCTTATAGCAAACCACTCACAATAAAAAACGCTCCTATCTTTGGTAAGATTAAAAGCATTTTTAACTAATAAAGCTAGTCGTGCCTTATCAGCTATTCCATCATAATTTGAAACAAAATTAACAAGTGCATTTATAACTTTAGAATTAAACATATTTACACAAGGTTTATCTGAAAAGCGACTGTTGTGCATTCACAGTTTGCGTAGCACTACATTTACTTCTTTTTCTAATTTGATCAGTATTATTTCGCTGAACTTTATTCCGCTTAATTTCTTGATCAGCTAGGGAATTTCTAGCCCAAAAAACTCCATCGCAATACCCCTGTATTTCAGAGCTATCATCAGCCATTTCCAAACGTTCTTCAGCCCAAGCGCAATATTGAGGCTCAATTTCAACGCCCAAATAATGGCGCTGTAATTTTTTAGCGACTACGCTGGTAGTGCCCGATCCTAAGAAAGGATCAAAAACGATATCGCCTTCACAGGAGCTGGCTAAAATAAGTTTTGCTATCAATTTTTCTGATTTTTGCGTAGGATGAGCCGTATTTTCGGCCATTGACCAAAAAGGAATAGTAATATCATCCCAAAAGTTGGAAGGGCAAGTATCGCGATAGTTGCCTTTATCAGTTTCAACCCAATCCTTAGGTTTGCCATCAACTCTGTAAGGTGCGATAACTTTTTTTCTAACTTTTACCGCTTCAAGGTTAAAAGTGTACTTATCGCTTTTAGTAGCGAACCAAATATCTTCCAGACCATTTTTCCAATTGGCTTTGGCCCCTCGACCTTTTTCTCTTTGCCAAGTAATTCTATTTCTTACCTTAAAAAATTCGCCCAAAACTCGACCTATAATTAAACTACTCTCCCAATCACAACAAACATAGATAGAGCCCTTTTCTTTAAGTAAAGGTTGCACAGCGCTCAGCCATTGGCGCGTATACTCTTCATATTCATCATCCTTTTTCTTGGAAAAAACGGTACCATTAAAAGATTTAGTTAGATTATAAGGCGGATCGGCGATAATTAGATCAACACTTTGGTGCGGTAAGAATTGGCAAACTTCTAAGACATTACCGTTTACAGTTCTATCAAGTATGCCATCCAAACTTTCATGCGGTTGACTTATTTCTATACAACGCTTAAAAAATTTCCCACACTTATCAAATGGCCTATCTATTGTTTTATTTCTATCAGCCTTTTTTGACGATAACATAACAATAATCTCTCTTAACCTAAGCTTATCTGATCTGCGCCCTTCGACAAAGCTAACAATTTTTCCAGCTTATCTATCTTTGTCCCTCTTCTAACTTTTTCTTGGCGACAGCTTCGGACTACGTTTGCCTCTAGTTTGCAAACAGGAAAAGCCATTCAGCCGTGGCAAATTGCTACGGTATGTTTAAACGCAATTCTAATTTCTTACTTTTAGCTTTAGCCTTAAGCGCTCCACTAGCTCTTCAGGTTTCCCTTCCGGTTTCAGCCGAGCCTTTAGGTCAGCCGACAGCAATTGCTTCAGTTGCCCAAAGCTCTAATGAAACTAGTTCAACCGTTCAAGCTGAACGAACCGATTTTTCAGAGATAATCCACGGCGTTAAGGTAGCTGATCCTTATCGCTGGATGGAAAATATAGATAGCGCTCAAACTCGCGCTTGGATCGAAGCTCAACGTCATAAAACTAATGCTTATATGAGCCAAGTGCCCAACCGCCAAGCGATCCGCCGTCATTTGGAAAAATTGCAAAATTATCCCCGCTTTGGCGCCCCTACTTACGAAGCTGGCAAATACTTCTATTATTACAATAGCGGCTTACAAAATCAGAGCGTACTTTATATGAGCGACTCCGTCGACAGTCTAGGTAAGCCTATACTCGATCCCAACACTTTTTCCCAAGAAGGAGTCTCTGCCTTAACTGATGCTGTGCCCAGTCCAGATGGCAAATTTTTAGCTTTTGCTATTGCCAAATCTGGCTCAGACTGGAACCAAATTCAAGTACTCGATTTAACTACAGGCAAAATTACTGCCGACTTGGTAAAGTGGGTAAAATTCTCCACTATAGTTTGGGATGGAAATAGCAGCGGTTTTTACTACAG
This sequence comes from Candidatus Bruticola papionis, assembly GCA_002407045.1. Classification (GTDB taxonomy): domain Bacteria; phylum Vulcanimicrobiota; class Xenobia; order Xenobiales; family Xenobiaceae; genus Bruticola; species Bruticola papionis. Next base: position 52,267 of record DHKB01000046.1, read on the forward strand.
TCGCTATCCAGAACCAGCTCAAGACTCCAACGCTTTAGCTGGCGAAAATAAATATCATTCGCTGTACTTCCACAAAGTTGGTCAAAAGCAAGCCCAAGATCAGCTTGTCTATAGCAATCCACAAAATCCTGACGTATCAGTTTACGGAAGCGCCAGCGAAGATCATAAATGGCTTTGTATAGAAGTTTCTCATTCTCAAAATGATAATGTAGCTATCTTAGCTAAAGATATGACTACTCCCGAGAGCCACTTTATTACTTTGCCCAATGCTTTCCAAGCCAAATTTTCCCTTATAGGTATAAAGGACGATACTCTTTATGCCTTCACCGATATGAAAGCTTCCAACGGCCGTATCGTCAGCATCAAATTGACCAACAATATAATTGACGCTCCCTGGAAAGAAGTAATTCCTCAAACCAAAGAATCTATAAACAGCGTTTCTTTGGTAGGTAACCATCTTTTCGTCAATTATTTACACGACGCTTCCAGCCGTGTATCCGAATATAATTTAGACGGTCAATTTATTAGACAAGTTAAATTGCCAGGTATTGGCAGTGCCTCAGCTTTTCATGGTAAACAAAATAGCCAAACCGCCTATTACTCTTATACTAGCTTCAATACGCCCTCAATTATTTATGCTTATGATATTGCTAGTGGCAAAAGTTCGATTTGGCATCAGCCAAAACTCAGCTTTAATCCCGACGATTTCGTTACTAAGCAAGTGTTTGTCAACAGTACAGACGGAGCCAAAGTGCCTTTATTTATCAGTCACCGCAAAGACTTAAAAATAAATGGCGATGTGCCTACCTTGCTTTACGGTTACGGCGGTTTTGCCATCGATATGACGCCAGGTTTTTCTACTCGCACTATGACCTGGATGCAAATGGGAGGTATTTATGCCCAAGCCAGTTTGCGCGGAGGCAACGAATACGGCGAAGCCTGGCATGTAGCTGGCACCAAGACTCAAAAGCAACATACTTTTGACGACTTTATCAATTGCGCTCAATATCTTATCGATAATAAATATACCAACAGTGAGCGTTTGGCTATAAATGGCGGCAGCAATGGCGGACTCTTAGTTGGTGCTTGCTTAAATCAGCGCCCAGATTTATTCGGCGCAGCCGTACCCCAAGTAGGTGTTATGGATATGTTGCGTTTCCATAAATTTACCATAGGCCGCTATTGGACGGGCGATTATGGCGACGTCAATAAGCCTAAAGAATTTGAAGTCCTTTATAAAATTTCACCTTATCACAACGTAAAAGAAGGTACCGCTTATCCAGCTACTTTAGTAACAACAGGAGATCATGACGATCGCGTTTATCCAGCTCATAGCTTCAAATATGCAGCTGCTTTGCAACACGCTCAGGCGGGGAAAGCTCCGATTCTGATCCGTATCGACTCTAAAGCAGGCCACGGCGCAGGTAAGCCTATTTCTAAGCGTTTAGACGAAAGTACCGACATTCTCTCCTTCATTGCTCAAGCTTTGGGTATGAAGAAAATTGACTTAAAATAAACACTTAATTTTTTAATAGTCGCCAACAAGCTAAAGGCAATTTGAAGACGTATGCGCCAAAAATTTCCAGCTAGCTTGTTGGCGCTTAACAAAACACTATGAAAACAGCTTTCACCATGCGTAGCTTGGCTCTTATGGCTCTTTTTGTGGCTATAGGTTTGGTGTTACCATTTTTAACTGGACAAATTCCTCAAATAGGGATCATGCTTTCTCCTTTGCATTACCCCGTTTTTCTTTGCGCTTTTATTTGTGGTAAGCGTGAAGGAGCTGTTGTAGGATTAGTTATTCCTTTGCTGCGCGGTTTGCTCTTTGGTATGCCTCCCTTATACCCTATGGGCTTAGCTATGGCTGCCGAATTAGCTACTTACGGTTTTTTAGCTGGCTTTATATTTGAAAAATCTCCTTGGAATTGTTTAATTGCTTTATATAAAGCTTTGATAGCAGCCATAATTGGTGGTCGCTTAGTTTGGGGCCTAGCTATGCTGGCTCTTTTAGCGCCAATTGGTCAACCTTTTACTTGGGCAACCTTTGTCAGCGGCGCCATTATTAGCACAATACCGGGCACTATTTTACAATTGATTATAATCCCAGCCTTGGTATTAGCTTTAGGCAAAACTCGTCTACCTTTCTTTATAAGCAAATCGCCATAAATACATAACCAGCAGCCACGCCCAAGCTAACATTTCTGCGTAAGCAATCGATATATTGCCATAAAATGGCGCCATGGCGTAGGAAGCGATAATTCGCACAATCAATGATACGATACCAGCTGTGCTGGAATATATGAGATCACTTTTCCCTTCCAAGTATCCACGAAAGGCCATAGCCAAGCCAAAGATAGGATAAAAGCAAGCAATACGTACAAAGAAAGCGCTGCCAATTTCTACAGCCTTTGCTCCTGCGCCAAAAAGGGCGATAATCTTTCCTCCCAACGGAATAACTAACGCCGTAAGAATTATAGATACTATAAGCATTAGGATAGTACCAGCTATTAAAGTTTGTCGCGTGCGTTTTTTATTTCCAGCGCCATAGCTATGAGCAGTTATGGTAGAAATACCAGAGCCTAAGTTGATAATAGGCAACATAACTAGAGTATCAATACGATAGGCTGTTGTAATAGCAGTAACAGTCTGGGTGCCGAACTTATTCATAAAATCTTGGAGAATCAAGCTGCCCAAGGAAGTAACGCAAGATTGTAACATGGGCGGAAGGCCAAAATTCATGCCTTCTTTAATAACTCTACTGTTGAAGCTTTTTGGGCAATAACCATCTTTTAACCAAGCGTATTTTTTCGTCCCGTATTTAACTATAAATACAGTCATAGCTGCTTGAGAAATTACTGTCGCTACAGCTGCTCCTCGAACTCCCCAGCCTAAATAGGCCACGAAAATAACGTCTAATAATATATTAACAAGCGAAGAAAATAAAATAGAGAGAAAAGGAATGCGACTATCACCAATACCACGCAGCGTAGCTGTATAAACATTGTAGACAGCCAGAAATGGCAAACCTAAAAGGACCAAACGGAAGTAACTGGTAGCTAAGTTAATAATTTCCGGCGTAGTGTGTAGCAATTTTAAAAATTGGTAAGAAAACACTGTGCCGCCAATAGCCACTATCGCAAATATTGCACCTAAAATTAAAGTAAAAACAGCCAATATGGGCGGAATATTTTTTTGTTCTCCGGCGCCGAAGTTTTTGGCAATTAATACAGAAAGTCCTAAGGTGAAACCAGTAATTGCCATGACAAAAAAATTGATAGAAGTCGTCGTGCTTCCAATGGCTGCTAACGAGAGTTCTCCCTCAACATTGCCCACGATAAAGGCGTCCGCCCAATTGTACAATTGTTGCAATACACCACTAAGAATAAGCGGCAAACTGAAATTCACCAGTGCTTTTATAGTGGTGTCTAAGCGTTGATTTTCTTCCATGCTGTCTTTTTCATAAATAGCAAAATAAAACCACGCAAGCGCTCGGTGCCATTGCGTGGTTTTAGCAAAACTTTGAGCGTTATTTGTGAAATGCTACTTAACTAAACTGCCAGTAAAGCCCCACATATAAGATTCATCTAAACGCACTTTAACCAACTGACCGGTAATATCTTCTTGGCTGTCGACATGAACCAACCAATGCTGCGGAGAACGACCGGTATAACGATTGGCATTCTTCTTGCTAGGCCCTTCGATAAGCACTTCGACTTCCTGACCAACTCTGGATTTATTGAGCTCTTCAGATATTTCGTTTTGCACTTCGATAAGCTTATGTAATCTATCCATACGAATATCTTCAGGCACACGATTGGCAAACTGACTGCCGGGAGTGCCAGGACGCTCGGAATAAGCGAACATGAAAGCAGTATCAAACTTAGCAGCTCTAACCACGTCCAAAGTATGTTGGAATTCTTCCTCGGTTTCGTCGGCAAAACCGACGATAATATCAGTAGTAATGCACAAATTGGGAATAGCTTGGCGCATACGTTTGACCAAATCTAAAAACTCTCGACTATTATAACGACGGTGCATAACTTCCAAAATGCGATCGTCTCCGCTTTGTAAAGGCAAATGGACTTGCGGGCAAACATTAGGGTTAGCCGCCATAGCCTCAATAGCCGCTTGAGTAAAATAGGCTGGATGAGGCGAAGTAAAGCGCAAACGGAAGCGTCCTACCTTTTCGGGAGTCAGCTCTTTGAGCAACTGAGCAAAGCCCTCTTCTATGCGCAAATCGCGACCATAATCGTTTACGTTTTGGCCAAGTAAGGTTATATCTTTAAAACCGCCTTTAACTAAACGACTAACTTCGGTAATCACATCTTGGATAGGACGACTTTGCAAAGGACCACGTACGTGGGGCACGATACAATAAGTGCACCACTGGTTGCAACCTACGGAAATAGGCACCATAGCCATAAAAGTGCTGGAAGGACAAGCTTTTAAAGCCAAATGGTTACCTTTTTTCTCTACCTTAACTAAGCCAGAGCCAAGCTCTTTCTTGGCTTGTCGGAAATTACGATTAGCTTGGGCTGAAGTTTTGGCTTTAGCTTTAAGTTCAGCTAAAGCAACTCGGTTAGCTAAAATAGCATCTACATATTCGGGCAAACGCTTCACTTGATGAGTGCCAAGCACTATATCAATCTGAGGGAAACGCTCTACTAAAACTTGCTTATCCTTTTGAGCTAGACAACCGGCAATAACTAACATAAAGTTGGGATTTTTTTCTTTAAGTACCTTAAAATCGCCCATGCGACCATATACTTTTTGATCGGCGTTGTCACGGATACAGCAAGTGTTAAAAACTACAATGTCGGCTTGGCTCTCTTCAGGAGCTTGATGGCAACCGCGTTCTTCCAATAAGGCGCCAATAATTTCCGAATCGTACACATTCATCTGGCAACCGTAAGTTTGAATAAAATAACTGGTTGGCCAATGCAACTGAGTCTCTTTTGCATTGCAGACAGCTCCGGAAACAGCTTCCGAACTTTCTTCAATTTCGGAGCCATGATTTGTGCAATTACATTTGTGTTCCATGTCTTTACCTTTACCTACCAGAAAGCACTTGCAAAGCTTTCTGCAATTGAGTGTCTTTGTCTTTTTTGCCCACAAAACGCGGTTCCATTTTAACGGTAATATCGGGCACTAAACCGTTGTGATCAATAACATGACCGCTGGGAGAATAGAAGCGGGCCACCGTCATTTTCAGAGCTGAACCGTCATCAAAGGGGAAAATTTGCTGTACAGAGCCTTTACCGAAACTGCGCTCACCTAACAATTTGGCCAATTTGTGATCGCGCATAGCTCCAGCTGTAATTTCCGAAGCGCTGGCCGAGAAGCGATTGATCATAACGATCATCGGCATATCTACTTTGCCATCACCTTCGGAATTTAAATTGCTGCGGTTGCCTGCCCTATCCAAAGTATAAACAATTAAACCGCCGCGGCGAATAAATTGGCTGCCAACGCCTACTGCCGCTTGCACAAAACCACCGCCATTATTGCGCAAATCCAGAATTAAGCTCGTAGCTCCCTGAGCTTTTACTTTAGCTAACTCGGAAGCTAACTCTTGAGCAGTTTCGGCGCCAAATTGACGCATACGAATATAGCCTACCTTGCCATACATTTTGGAAGTACAACTAACTACATGAATATTGGCTCTAGTGACAGAAACGTTAAAAGGTTTAGCTGTACCAGGACGCTTGATTTTCAAAACGACTTTAGAACCAACTGGACCGCGGATCATCTTAGTAGCCACATCTAAAGCCAAACCTTTAGTAGCGGTACCGTTAATAGCTAAAATTTTGTCACCGGCTTCTATGCCAGCCTGATAGGCGGGAGCTCCTTCCATAGGTTCAAACACTGTAACCTGATTGGAGTCGTCTTTATCGGCCTCTATATAAACGCCTATACCGCCAAAGCCTTGAGTTTGCACTTGTTCTTTAAGGGAGCCGTATTCTTTGGGAGTCATCAAAATAGAATAAGGATCACCCAAACCATAAAGCATACCCTCAATAGCCGAGTAAGTAAGTAATTCTTTGTTGATCTTATTACCGTAAAGATTAAGAATTTGTGTTAAAACATTTTTATTCTTATCTAACTTGTGCAAACCGTCTACAGAAGCACCAGCAGCTCTAACCAACTTGCCAACTTCTTTGACTACACCCTTTTCCAATTGCTCGTCATTGACAACTTGCACAAATGAAGTGCGAATGCGGAAATAAGCATTGGCAAAAAGTTCTTTAGTAGGTTTGAAGCCTAATTCTCCGGGATTTTTCAGTAAAGCTTTATAATCGATATCTAACTCATAATCGCTCATTTTATTATTGAGCGGTTCGTCATTTTCTTTACTTTCTGCAGCAGCTTCTACCGCCGAGGATTTTACACTAGCTTGCTTAGCAGCAACCGATTTTTTTTTTGCTTGAGTCTGTTGAGAAGTTGAAGACTTATGAGCGGTGGCATTCTTATTGCCGCTACCATCGATGCTCTGATCTTCAGCTAAAACCCAATTGTCGGGAATTTCTTCGTCTTGATTGGCTTTGGATATTGAATCTTCGGAATTTTTTTCAGAAGATTGACCTTTGCCAGGCTGATCTTCATCCCAAATAAATTCAACTTCTTCGTCCGGGCCGAAAGTCTGAGTTTTGACTGTAAAATCGACCGACTTACCTTCGTCAGCTGAATTTTGAACTGGGGAAGACTTCGAATAAGCTTCATTGCCACTGCCAGCTGAGGGAGCAGCTTCCGATTCGGCAGACTGTCCGGAGCCCAGATTAAAGAGATTGCTGCCACCATTTATATAGTTAAACAAAACAGAAGCTAAAACCACAGCGGCTAGAATAGCAACTATTTTTACGATCTTAAGCGCTTTTTCACTCATAAAAAATTATAAATTCTCCCGCCCTTGTTAACTAAGCTAGAGCCGGCATGTCAAGATACCCACCGCCACAGCAACCTGGACAAACTACGTAGCCGCTGCCTTGGCAAAAAGGACATACCGCATCGCATTTTTCTTGACAAACCTTGGAATCTTCCGAATTTTTACCTTCTTTCGGTAAGGCTTCCCCTTTTTGGCAATAAGGACATTTCACCTTGCCCGAACCTTGGCAAATTTCGCATTTCACAAAGATAAGTTGAGAAGGCTCCATATTGTTCACTTCTTTGCAAAAATTTGCAGCCATAAAAAATACGCCGCGTCATAATATAGCATAACACGACGTATTTTTTTAGTATGTGGACTTATGGCCTCTCATAGAGGCGGAAAACTTACGAAGCAACGAAGCTTAAGAAGTTCAACTAGCAGCCACAAAAGAATACAAAAGACTAGATCTTGGGATCAACTAAGCCGTAGCCTTCTCCATCCAGAGCGTATACCACATTGATGCGGCCTGTCTTAATGTTTTGGAAAGCATAGAATCTGAAATCTCTGTCATTCATAATTTCAATGGCTTCCTCTACGCTAATAGGAGCAGCGGCATAAGAAGTAACTTGCTTAATAGGCGAAGCATCATGCTCAACAGTTTCCTCTACGCCCTCAGCAATTTCCTTGGATTCTTCACGATCCTTACGGTTTACATCTATATTTTTGGAACGAGCCTTATCGAGCTGTTTTTCCAACTTTTCGACTACGCAGTTAATAGAGCGGTACATTTCATCGCAATCACGCTCTTCGGCACGCATTTCGAAGCCCTTGCCGAACAAAGTAATTTCAACGATGTGACGATGACGATCCGTAGACATAGTTACGTTAGCCGTGACGATCGTATCAAAGCGACCGATCTTTTTCTCCAGCTTCTCAATAACATGCTCTCTCAAAGAATTGCTTACATCAAAATTCTTTCCGCTAACTGTGATTTGCATAACTGCCTCCAGAATGTTTGTTGGCAAAACGATTTGCTCAACTGGGACAAAGGACTTAACGTTCCGTGTTTTGATATTTTTCCAATCTCAGCATATCGCTTATGGGGAAATGTTTTCAACAAGTTAACATTTTTTACCTTCTAAAAGTGCAAACAAAAGCTCAGTTTAGGCAGAGATAGCCACAATAGCAGGTATTTGTATCTCGCCATTATAAATTATCTAGCTGAATTTCGAGATAAAATACATAATGGAGCAAGCACAAACTATGCCGCTCAGCAATATTTTACGCCAAAGTGCCGAAGAGCAATATTCCTTAGAGTTAGAAGTTCTTATCGACAATGAAACTAATTCCATACCTAGTGGGTGGAAGATGTCTCCCCAATCTGTACTTACTTACATATTGGGTAATACCAAAGTAAAAGGTGTAGCTATCACGCCTAAATATATGGGCTCAAAGCGTTTGTTAGAAATGGCTGTAGCTACTTTAGTTACCGATCGCGCTTTATTGCTAATTGGCGAGCCTGGTACAGCCAAATCGTGGCTGAGTGAGCATTTGACAGCAGCTATAAACGGTGACTCTACCAAAGTAATTCAGGGTACAGCTGGCACTACTGAAGAGCAAATTCGCTATTCCTGGAACTACGCTATGCTTATAGCTCGCGGCCCTAGCCCTGAAGCTTTAATAAAAACTCCCATTTACCAAGCTATGGAAACTGGCAGCATAGCCAGAATCGAAGAAATTTCTCGCTGTGCTAGCGAAGTGCAAGACGCTCTCATTTCTATTCTGTCAGAAAAACGCCTAAGTATACCTGAGCTGAATTTAGAAGTGCCAGCCCAAAAAGGCTTTTCTATTATTGCTACGGCTAATACTCGAGACAAAGGCGTTAACGAAATGTCAGCCGCTTTGAAAAGGCGTTTTAATATTATCGTCTTACCTACGCCTACAGATATAAAAACAGAAATAGAAATTGTGCGTACACGCGTAGAGCAAATGGCCAAAAACTTAGATCTACAAGCTAAATTGCCTAATTCCGATGTTATTATTCGCGTAGTAACTATTTTCCGCGAGTTGCGCTCTGGCAGCACCTTAGAAGGAGATCAGAAATTAAAAAGTGTCGGCGGAGTATTATCTACAGCTGAAGCCATCTCTATGTTGACAAACTCTATGGCTCTAGCTGGAAGTTTTGGCAATGGCAATGTAAGTGAAGAGGATCTGGCTGCTGCACTACAAGGTGCTATAGTAAAAGACGAAACTAAAGACCAAAATGCTTGGATCGAATATTTGGAAAATGTTATGAAAAAACGCCGTGGCAGCTGGACTTCTCTCTATAAAGCTTGCCGAGAGTTGAACTAAAAAAAGATGGACTGGCCATATTTTTTCGGGATACGCCACCTTTCTCCGGCAGCTGCCTTTCATGTGCGTACCTTGTTAGATAAGCTTAACCCCAAACTTATCCTAATAGAAGGCCCCAGCGATCTCACTACGCAGTTAAGTTGGCTGTGCCATCCTGAGGTTGTCTACCCTATTGCCATTTTAGCCTACACAAAAAGTACGCCTGTGCGTTCAATTTTGTATCCTTTGGCCATTTATTCTCCAGAAGTACAAGCTATTTTGTGGGCTCACGAACACAATGTAGAATGCCGTTTTATGGATTTGCCTTCAGCTGTTTTTTTAGCCCTGGGAGAAGAGAATAAAAGCCAACTTGAAAATGCAGATAGCCTTGGCGAAGAAAATGGCAACTTAACTACAGAGCAAGCTTATAGCCGTTTGGAATTACTTAGTGGTGAAGATCACGATTCTTTTTGGGAGCGAAACTTCGAGAGCATCGAAAATGCCGAGCTATATGCACAAGCCTCGGCAACTTTTGGCTTGGAATTGCGCAACTCTGTAAACGATAATTTAGATAGACAAGCTGAAAACATAGTGCGCGAAGCTTATATGAAGCGCGTTATTATCGATTCTTTAGCTAAAGGTTATAAGGCTGAGCAAATCTTTTGTGTGTGCGGCTCTTTTCATATAGATGGCTTATTGCATAATGAGCCCCTAACCGACGCAGAGTTAGCCGCTTTGCCACAAGCTGAAAGCGCTGCGACTCTTATGCCTTACTCTTACTATCGTCTCTCCGACCGTTCTGGATACGGAGCAGGCAACAAAGCACCGCAATATTTTCATCTTTTATGGGAAGCGCTCAATTCAGGCGGCTTAGATAATTTACCTTACCTTTATTTGGCTTCTTTAACCGCTTCTCAACGCAAATTTGGCAATTTAGTCTCATCAGCCGAAATAATTGAAGCCGTCCGTTTAGCGCAAGCACTGGCCACTATGAGAGGCAGTCGCTATCCAAGCTGGCCAGACTTACACGACGCAGCCATTACTACTATAGGTCATGGCCACTTTTCAGAGCTAGCCTTAGCTTTTGCCGACGCCGATATAGGCACAACTATAGGTTTTTTACCTGAAGGTATCAGTCGCACCAGCTTGCAAGAAGATTTTTACAGGCAGCTTAAAGAGCTACATTTAGAACGTTTTCGCACAGCGGTCAGCCAGCCTTTAGATTTAGATTTGCGAGAAAATTTGAGAGTCAAATCTAAAGAAGCGGCCTTTTTAGATTTACGTCGTTCTTTCTTTTTACACAGATTGCGCATCTTGGATATTTCTTTTGCCAGCCTCTCTGCGAAAAAGCAAATGCAAGCTAATTGGGGTGAATATTGGTCTTTGCGTTGGACTCCAGAAGCGGAAATAGAATTGGCGGAAAGCTCTCTTCTGGGCGACACTATCGAAGAAGCTGCCATGGTATCCTTAAAAGAACGTTGCCAAAAGAGCGACTCTGTAGCCGCAACCGCAAACTTACTTAAAGACGCTTTTTTAGGCGGACTTTCTGTCGCTTTTCAATATATCTTATCATCTTTACAAAAACTTTCCACAGAAGCAGCTTCTTTAGAAGATATAGCTCAAACAGCAGACGAATTGTCTTTAATAATACGTTGCGGCAACTTGCGCCAACTTGATTGCGTTCCCTTGTTGCCCTTAATTGAGCAACTCTATTTACGAGCTTGTTTAATTACGGAAGAAAGTTGCTATACCAACGAATTTAAGCCTATTAAACAAGCTATGGAGCAAATCAATAAACTACAACTAAATCATAGCAACCTTGATGTTTCTCTGTGGACAACGTTGCTTAAACGCTTATCAGTAAATGATAAATTAAACGCTTATTTATCCGGTTTTGCCATGGCCCTTTTGCTCGAACGCGGCCTGGCCAAGGAAGCGGAACTAAATTGTGAAATAGGCCGACGTCTTTCTCATGGTATGTCAGCCGAATCTGGAGCTGGATGGTTCGAAGGCTTGGCCAGTAAGAATCATCAAGCTTTAATTATGCGTCTCAATTTATGGAAAGTTTTAGATAAATATTTATCTGAACTAGACGAACAATCTTTTCGTCGCGCTTTGGTCTTTTTACGCCGTACCTTTGCCGACTTTTCTCCTCAAGAAAAGAATGATATAGCTGAAAATTTAGGTGAATTATGGAATTTAAACCAGGCAACTGTCTCTTTAAGGCAAGCACCAGCAACTGAAGAGCAGCAATTTCTTAAAGATCTAGACGACTTTGACTTCAGTGATATTTAGAGGTTAAGCAAATATATGGATCAGGAACAGCAAAAAAAAATATCTCGCTGGCGCTTACTTTTAGGCTCGGAAAGTGAAGCAGAATTCAGCTCTATGGGCGCTCAACCCCTTAGCCAGGAACAATTTATGCTTGATCAAGCTTTGGCCTCTGTCTATGGTACCACTGAAGAAAGCTTCAGTGGCAACGCCAGTTCAGCTTCTTCAGGATCTAAGCTTTCTTCGCCTCGTCTTTCCCGTTGGTTAGGCGATATTCGCTCTCTTTTTGATGCTGACACCGTTGCTATAGTCCAAAATGATGCCATAGAGCGCCAAGGTTTAAAACAACTTTTAACTGAGCCAGAATTATTAGATAATCTTCAAGTCGACGTCAATATGGCTTCTACTCTTTTAATGCTTAAAGATCAAATTCCGGCTAAATCTAAAGAGGCAGTGCGCAACTATATAAAAAAAATAGTTGAACATATCAATAAACTTTTAGCCGACAATTTACAGCGAGCAGTTACTGCCGCCATCAACAAAAAAAATCACTCTCCTCTGCCCTCATCGGCAGCTCTCGATTTTGCCCGTACTATTCGTCGCAATCTAAAAAATTTCAACCCTACATTAGGAACTATTATTCCCGAGCGTGTCTATTTCTTTGAGAGAAATAGTCGGGCCAACCGCTGGCAAGTAATTTTAGATATAGATCAGAGCGGCTCTATGGGCTCTTCCATTATCTATTCCTCAGTAATGGCTTGCATTTTAGCTTCCATGACTTCTTTACATACCAATGTTGTAGCTTTTGATACCAACATTATGGATCTAAGCGACTTGTGTACTGATCCTGTAGATTTGCTTTTCGGCTTTCAAATGGGCGGCGGTACTGATATTGCTAAATCTTTAGCCTATTGCCAAAACCTTATAGAGCAACCGGATAGAACCTTATTTTTCCTCATTTCAGACCTAGAAGAAGGCGGCAACCGCGCTTCTTTATTACGGCGTTTGCAAGATATGAAAAATTCAGGCATCAAGGTGGTAGTTTTACTGGCTATTGCCGATGGAGGCAAAGCTTATTATGACGCCCAAACGGCTCAGAAAATTGCCAACTTGGACATTCCTTGCTTTGCTTGCTCTCCGGAAAGACTTCCAGAGCTGTTGGAAAGAGCCTTAAAAAAACAAGATCTGTCTATTTTTGCTAAGAAAGGATAAAAAGTGAACCATGGCTTTAGTTAACGAAAATATGATTGCTTCTCTGGCGCCTTCACCTGCGGCATTAAAAAACGGACGTTTATTATCTCAAACGGGCAAATTTTCTAACTATTGCCAATCGGCTGATGGTACGCTCTATTGGGCGAAATGTGCTGGCAGCGGCCAAAGCACATACCAAACTTCTGCAGATTTTACCGACTCACTAAAACCAGTTTGCCGCTGCTCTTGCCCAAGTAGGCAATTTCCTTGCAAACACTCTCTAGGGCTACTCTTTGAAATTGCCCTAGGCAAAAATTTTGTTGTGGCCGATATTCCCCAAAATTTGCAAGAAAAACGCCGCAAACTTCAACAAAAAAATGAAAATAAAAAAATCACAACTACTAAACCCAAGGCTGCTAATACTTCTGCGCAAAAAAAGAAAATATCCAAGCAATTGGAAGGCTTAGCTTTAGCTGAAACTATAATCGATGAATTGCTCAATTCAGGATTGGCCACTCTGGCAGGAAACTCACTAAACAATTACCAAAAATTAGCCAAAAATTTTAGCAGTTGTTATTTGCCAGGAATACAGACAGCTTTTTTGCGTATGGCCTTAGCTGTGGAACATTTGCAAAAAAATCCTCAAGAAGCCGATAAGCAATATAGTTTAGTTTTACAAACTCTTATCACTTTACATTCGACTATAAAGAAATCAAAAGTTCTTTTGCAAAAGCAACTTAATGGTCAAGAAAGTACTCCAGAAGAGGCTATTTTATTCGAAGCTTTGGGAGGGATCTGGCGCTCCGAAGATCTGCGCAACTTAGGTTTGGTACGTCAAAATGTAAAATTAGTACAATTATCTTTTGATGTTTCCTTAGATGAAGCCAAGCAAGAATACGTGGAACGCGCCTTCTGGATCGATATTGACACTGGTACTATTTATCATACGTTAAATTTACGTCCAGTTAGAGCTTTAAAGTATGTAAAAGCTTCTGATAGCTGTTTCAATTTATTAGAAGTAGCGGAATTGCTTATTTATCCTGGAGGGTTAAATCGCCGCGTCCGCTGGGAAGAATGTGCTGAATATCATCTTGATGATAAAATTAAGCTCCATTTACCTACTTTAGCGGAAGAAAATATTGCTGTAGCTGTAAAAAAAGCCAAAGGCCAATTTAAAAATACACTTTCCCCCAAATATTTGCCCGTTCTTTTACCTATCGCCCAAATTGGCTATATTGATGAAGTACCAGTTTTAATAGATCCTGCCGGAAATCGTATAGTTGTCCGCCATAGTCCAATAAACGCTCAAGAATATGATCCTATTGCCTCTTTAGAACATTTTCCGTTACCTATCGATGGTAACTGCGCCGCTTTTGGTTTACTTTTCTACGATAATTCTGATTATTCAATCTGTTTTGATCCGTACAGTATAATTACTCATAGTCAGATCGTCCGCTTAATGTTTTAGAAGGGAGTGCCTAAAAACTATGAATTTACAAACTTTATTCGATCTAAAAAAACAACTTGATCGCTTAGCTATTGCAGGCACTTCTTTATTAGAGAATGATTTTCGCTTGCAAAAAAGTCTAGAAGCTATAGCTCCTCTAGCTGCATCCAGTCCTGTTTTTGCCAAAATTAGTGAAAGCCTAAAAAACTTGCTAGAAGCTCCTCAAGAGAAACGCAATTCTATTTTTCTAGACGTATTGGCTTTAGTAAATGCTGTAGTTTATACCCAAGGCAGTTTCGGATGCGCAGGTGAATTGACAGAGCAAAAAGCAGAGCCAGGACGCTGTTTAGAATTAAGTTACACTAAACTAAAAGAGATTTTAGATCCAATTACTAGTAAAGGCAGCGGTCGTTTCGCTCCTATTCAAGAGATATGGAACCATCACCCTGAATATTTTGCCGACTACCGAGTTATTTATCGGCTAATAGATGCTTTAGACGAAAATTATGCTGAATTAGGCACTTTGTACGTCAAAATTTTGCTCCATCAACTCAAAGAAGGAAATTTCAGTCCCAAGCTTCTGGAAGATAATTTTGATCCAGAAGGCAAACGCTCTATGATCCGACGCGTCCAATTGTTAGCTTATGCCACTGAAGAACAAGAGTGGCTCTTAGAGCAATTGCCTAAAGCCAAAAAAGGCGTCAAAGAAGCTATTCTTTTAGCTTTAGGCAAAGATAAAGCTAATTTACCCATATTGTTAGATTTAGCCAACACAGAAAAAGGCAAAAATTACCAAGCTGTTCTCAGGGCTTTAGCTCACATAGATACTTACGAAACTAAGCAATTATGGGAAAAAGAATTTGAAAAAGTTCCTCTCGCCGCTATACAATTGCTAGATGGCTCCACTACATCGCTGGCTATAGAATTGGCTTCTCAGTTTCTCTTAGAAATTATGAAAAACTTAGCTGCCAATCCCCAAAACAAAGAGGCTATAAATGCTTTTCCCCATTGTTTAGAAGCTATGGCCGGAAAATGGAATGCCGACAGCGTAAATGTCTGGAGCCAAGCTGCACAATATGCCAAACATATTTACAATAATCCCTCAAATTGTGGCGCCACAACTACTATGTTGGCTGCAGCTCTAGCTAAAAGTTTAGTAGTCAATCCTTGCAATGAAGCTAAAGCTACTGCCCAATGTCTAGCAGAACAATATCCGTCCTTTTTATGCCTAGGCTTTTTAGCTGATGCTTTAACTTTATCTAGCGAAGCCTTATATGATAAATACGCTGGTAAAATTGTGCATAAATCATTATTAAGATGGGAAACTAAAGATAAAAGAACCGCTCGCTTGCAAATTACGGCAGCTATCTCTTGGATTTATCATAGTGAACTTCACAAAAGCGACGGTATTTATTACAGTTACCATGATTATTTAACTAATATAATTTTTGATAAATTCCAGCCTATTAACAAACTTGATTTACGCTGGTTTACTTTGCTAACAGCTCCCGACGTTGGCCGTCCAGACTCTATTGATTCCTACTTCTCCGACCTTCCGCAAATTGGTAGCATGTACTATTCTTTGGAGCAAATTATGGCTTGGCTTATCGATTCAAAGGATCAAGCTCGCTGTAAAATTATCGGCGATTTTCTGTACCAAAGTGCTAAAAAAGAGAAAAACGTTTGGATTAAAGCTGATTACTTTAAGTATCTCAAACGATGTGGCTGGAGTGATTCTGATTTAGAGTTTTTGCAATAGCTCGTAGCTTTAAGCTTTTTAGCTACGCATAGATAATGCACGGCCCGCCAGTTAGCCACGTGGTGTTCAAGTTTGGGCTGCGGACTTGTATTCATGTTGAAATTTATAGCCGCCAACACGTTCGTTATACCCACCGGAGAAAACTTTATCGCGTTAGCGATCTTTCGAGGAGG
>DHKB01000016.1:0-7261 GCA_002407045.1 Candidatus Bruticola papionis
CCCAAGGCGCGGCTAACGAAAGCAAGGAAGTTAAGGCCGGATCCGGAGCCAAACCGGAGCAAAAAGTCTTTTAAATTATGCGCTCTTATGCTGTAGGTTTGGCTTTAGGGATAGCTTTTTTGCTTGTCTGTTGGTTCAGCGGCTGCTGGCGTAGCCCAGCACCAGAAGCTCCCGGGCCGCAACACTTAGAGGTGTGGACGATAGCCCTTAAGCCCAAGTTCACCGTTTACATGGAAGGGCTTTTCCACGAATTTGAAGAGGCCAACCCGCAAGTAAAAATAGACTGGATCGACTTGCCCCAGCAAAACATTATGCAAAAGCTGATGGCTTCTATTGCTGGCGGCGTGCCTCCGGATGTGGTCAATTTAACTACCGGCAACGCCTTATTTTTAGCGCAAAATATGAGCTTGGCGCCCATTTCTCAATATGTTAGCACTCAAGAAGCCGATGAGTATTATCCCGGTTTGTGGTCTTCGGCTTCTTTAAATGGACAAATATATGCTGTGCCTTGGTATGTTTCGGCGCGAGTACTTATTTTTAACCGTCAGCTTTTGCAAGAAGCGGGTTGGCCTAATGCACGTGCGCCGCGCAGTAGAGCCGAAGTAGCCGAGTTGGCTGCCGATATAAAAAAGCACAAACCGCAAAGTTGGGGCTATTATCCTGTAGTGCGCATTATGGATGATTGGCGTTTAGCCAATTTGCCAATTTATGATCAACGTACAGGGCGGGCCTTGTTTAGGGAAAAGCCCTACGTACAAGCGTTGGAATGGTATGCGCAATTATACAAGCGGCAGCTTTTGCCAGCGGAATTTTTGCTAGATGGCTACCAAGGTGCTTTGGAGCGCTATAAGCAAGGCAATTTAGCTTTATTGGAAGCTGGGCCGCAATTGCTTTTACAAATAAAAGCCGACGCTCCTCAAGTGTATGCTCAAACTGATATTGTCCCTTTGCCTTGGTCTAAAGAAGGCAAAGTACCGGCAGCTTTAATGAATTTGGCCGTGCCTCAGTCTTCTCGTAATAAAAAGCTGGCCGTCAAATTGGCACTTTTTATCACTAATTGGCAAAATCAATTGAAGTTCGCCCAAGAAGTACCTTTGCTTACTTCCACTTGGCGCAGTACGCAAGATCCTTTCTTTACCCGCAGTAATGGCGATCCTTTGCAAGATAAAGCTGTGCGCGTTTCCTTAAAGCAATTGCCTAAAGCTAACGATTTTTCCTTAAGTTTGCCCCACGCGCGTGATTTAGAGCGTCTATTAAATAAGGCGGTGGAATCAGCAATTTACGGAGACAAAAGCAGTAGCCAAGCTTTAAACGAAGCGGCT
Organism: Candidatus Bruticola papionis; assembly: GCA_002407045.1. Taxonomy (GTDB): domain Bacteria; phylum Vulcanimicrobiota; class Xenobia; order Xenobiales; family Xenobiaceae; genus Bruticola; species Bruticola papionis. Next base: position 1,323 of record DHKB01000016.1, read on the forward strand.
CAAGCGTGGGATAAAATTATCGAAGCTTCTGGCTATGGAGAAAAAAATGACTGAAACTAAACAATATAATGACCAAAATACCACAGTAGCCCAATTACGCGATCAAGTGATCGCTTTTCGCGATGCTCGCGATTGGAAACAATTCCATAATCCCAAAGATTTAGCTATAGCTATGTCTATCGAAGCTTCTGAAGTATTGGAATTATGCCGTTTTAAAGACAGTGCAGAAATTATCGAAGCGGTTAAGAGTGGGCGCAATAAAGAATTTGCTTACGAAATGGCTGACGTTTTATCTTATTTATTGACGCTTTCCGATTGCTTAGGCGTAGATTTAGCTCAAGCTATGCAAGAAAAAGCCAAAATAAATGAAGCTCATTATCCAGTGGAATTAGCCAAGGGAAAGAAGGCTAAGTATACAGAACTTAAATAGTAGCTTAAGTTTTTTGGGCAATTACAAAAAGGGGGTATTGCGGTAATGAATAAAAATGCAAAATTGTTGGCTTTAACTTTGTCTTTTATGCTTATGGGGCTAACTTGTGCTTGCACTTCTGGAGATAAAGCCGAGAATCACTTGGCTGCTTCTCAAGGGCAAAAAGCCAAAGCTCTTTCTACTGATGTAGAGGAAGCAGAAGACAGCGATTATGAAACCAATTATGAAGCCGATGAAGACGGAGAGGCTATAGAGCGAGCCGTCTCTGAATTTGCCCAATCCGACCGCAGTAGCAAATTACATAAAAATTCGTTAGTTAATCAAAAGAGTCGTTCAGCTTCTTTGGCTTCGCGCGGTTTTGGACAATACCAAATTTACGACCAACAAGCTAATATGCCGGTAGTAACTTTGCAAGTGCCGCGTGGTTGGCAAGCTAGTAGCCAAGTAAAATGGGGCCAGTTTGGCTATTCTTTATGCATTTATGAAGCTTTATTTAGCGAGCCCAATTCTGGAGTTGGAGTAGGCTACTGCTCTGGCGTCGCTACTAATCGTCCCAATGGTATACAAAGTTCAGAATTGCTTAATAATCCTAAGAAGTATGGGCAGCTTTTTACTGATGACATAAAAAAATATGCTCATATCAATCAAAATGTGAAGTTAGTCTCTGCCGAGTTGGTCTCCGGCTCTGCTGAAGCTAATCAATTGGCTGCCCAACTTAAAAATAAAGGTGGCAATTGTTTAGCCAAAAAATTTGTGGCTAAGTATGATTTTCAAAGGAATAATCAGCCGTGGGGAGCTATGCTTACTGCCGACGTTATTTTACAAGAAGTTAGCTTCGCTTATGGCCCTACTACTCATAGTGAGTGGGTACTCAATTTAGTCTCTTATATTTATCCTAAAAATAATGCTGAGTCAGTTATCAAAATTGGCAAACAGATTGTTGCTAGTGCCGTGCCTAATCCTCAATGGCAGCAATATTTGGCCAATGTAACTAATGGTACTGTGGCTCAGCATAATAATCAGTTCCAGCAACAGCAACAAGCGGTGCGTCAAAATCAACAGGATATAAGCGATATGCTTAGCGATAGCTATCAGCAGCGCTCAGCTTCTCAAGATAGAGTTAGCCAAGGTTGGAGCGAAGCTATACGCGGCGAAAGCTCCCACTCTAATCCTTACGATAGCTCTTCTACGGTAACTACTTCCAATAGCTATAATCATGGCTGGGCTAATAGTAATGGTGAAGTTATCAATACCGATAATAGTAACTTTAACCCCAACACTTCGTCAGATTATAACAGTAACGAGTGGACGCAAATTAAATAATTAGACGGCGGCACTGAAATCAAAATGCGTAAATGTACTAATCCTTTAGTTCCTTGGCTTTTTTTAGCTCCTGCGCTGCTAATTTTGGGAGTATTTGTCATTTACCCTATTTTGTGTGGTGCCGCTTTAGCTTTTTTCGATTTTAATATGTTGCGCTACGACAGCGCAGGCCATTTATTAAGCCCCAAATGGGTCGGTTTAGCTAATTTTAAGCGTTTAGCTGCCGACCCTTACTTGGCTATCGCTTTGAAAAATTCGCTGCTCTATGTGCTCTTGGTGCCTTTTTTGCAAGCTGGCTCTTTATTTTTAGCTTGGTTATTGCGAGGAGAAACGCTTAAAGAGCGTTTGGCTCGAACCGCTCTTTATGTGCCGGTAGTTACTTCAGCTGTCGTTGTAGGTATCACTTGGAAATGGATTTTGCGCAGTGATGGTTTACTAAATCAAGCTTTAGGTTGGTTGAGCTTTGGTTTAATTGAACCTTTGCCCTGGCTTACCAATGCAAAGTTGGCTATTTTTTCTCTTATGTTGGTAACAGCTTGGCAAGGTTTGGGCTATTACCTTATTTTATATTTAGCTGGCTTGCAATCTATTCCCAAAGAATTGGAAGAACATGCTTCTCTAGAAGGGGCTTCGCCAAGCCAAATTTTAGTCAAAATAGTGGTACCTTTGCTTAAGCCTACAATGGCTGTTTGTACATTACTTTCAGTTATTTCTGCTCTCAAAGTATTTACTGAAGTATTTATTATTACTGGTGGCGGACCACAAAATTCAACAATTACCGCTTCCTATTATATTTATATGACCGCTTTTGAAAATTTCGATATGGGTTATGCTTCAGCTTTGGCTTTAATTTTAGCTTTAATTATTGGCTGTGTTTCTTTAATTCACTATTTATTGTTTAAGAGAGACGGTTGGGAGCTAAATTAAAGAAAAAAAGAATCCGCAGCCCAATTTTTGTAGCTTTGGATTCTTTTTTTGGCCAATAATATTTATCGCTATTTATTATTTTATGCTGACAATTTGTTCGGGAGCTACCGATTTGTTGTATAGCTTAATAATTTTTCCTGGATAGTGGGCTACTTCGCGGTATTTACCTAAAGCGCCGCCTTTAAAAATATCTACGCAAGCTAAGTAAAGGGGCGTATTGTGCGGATTATCCATATCTCCCACTAAATTGCTCCACTGGCGCGGATCGAGGCCGCGATCGGAAGCTATGGCCATAGCGCGAAGAATAGTACCGCCGCCGCCATTATAAGCGGCCAACATAAGGCACCAATATTGCTCGGTGCTAGGATTGCCGTATTTTTGGTACGCAGCGGCTACTTTTTGGGCATATTGGCAGCGTTCGGCCGGTAAACCCATCATTTTATGATAATTGCCTGGATCAATAATTACTTTGGCTTTTTCGGCCAATACTTTTACGCCGGCGGGAATAGCTTGATTGGGATCGCGACTAGCTGACCAACCTAAGCCAAAGCGGCGGGCCGTTTCTGGAGTAAGTTGAGCAATGCCCACAGCGCCGGTATAGCTGACCGCTTCGGGGTTGAAGCCACTTTCGCAAGCTAAAAGAGATTTCATGAGCAGAGGATGTAAAGGCACTACATCTTTGTGAGGCCAAGCATTGTTGACAGCACTGAAAATGTAGGAATTGTAGCTGTTTTCTCTAGCTCCGTAGCCCCAAGAAGTGCGCAAATCTTCGTGAGAGCGCACAGCAGGCATAGAGAAAGCGGGCACTTCTGCAGGTTTAGGCTGGATAGTTTGAGTTTCAGTGTAGCGGCGTACCGTTGTTAACTGAGTACTTTGCACTTTGCCGCTAGGGGGCTCTATCGAGGGAGTAATTTCCCTTTCTGGCCAAATTTCGTCAATTTGGAATAGGGGAGAAGAAATGCGAATTTCTTCAGCCGTATCGTTAGCTAAGGCCGCCCCGGTAGGGACAAGAGCAAGAGCCAAGCTTAAACTTACAAAAAAAGCCGCTTGGCCGAATTTTTGACTAAAATTTATCACAGATTCCCACCACTAAAACTTCAATTTTTTGGACCCAGGGAGTTTCTGCCTTGCGGCTCTGACTTCCTGTACAATAAATAAAAAGCCAGACAAAAATGTCCGGCTTCTTTTATTGATTATTGTTTCTATTAGTGAGTCGCAGAATGTTTGTGTAAGAAACTATGATTAAATAAATGAGCACTAATCAAAATGCATCCGCCTAAAGCTCCGACAATTTCTGAGCCTAAGTGGCCAATTACATCATGCAAAGGATGAGCGCCTAAGATCATCGTCAAGGAAATAATGCCTAAAGCGATAACCAAATTCTTCTTGTGCCTAAGCCAGCCAGTAACTAAGGCAATGCAAGCTACCGGAACAATCAAAGCCGTAATATAAAAATGCCAGCGTTCGTCTAAGTGGAACTGGTTGCCTAATAAAGGCAAAAGAGCCAATACTGCCGGCAAAAGCGTGCAGTGAATTAAGCAAGCGGAAGATAAAACCACGCCCAACAAGTCCAACCCGCGCAACCCTTCAGGCTTAGCGGCGGTATTCTCTTGGCTATGACATTGACATGTAGAAGAAACAGTAGTCATAACTTTCCCCACAAAAAAGAGTCCGCTTTATTGGGACTCACAATCATTCAGTTTAATTTTTATTTTCATGATAATAGTTTATCATTAGCAACTTGTCAAGAGCGAGAGCGGAGAAAAGATCTGTGATAGGATCGGTGAAAAGATCGGTAAAAGGGTCGGAGAAAAGGTCGGTGATAGGGTCGGAGAAAGGGTCGGAGAAATAACTGATAATAATGGTGTGAGTGTGGTTAATACTACTGAAAATCAGGAAAAAATTCTAGAGATAATGCGTCGTAGGCCAACCGTTTCTGCGTATGAAATAGGTGAAAAAATTGGTATGTCGCAGCGAAAAGTTGAGGTAAATATTCGCAAACTAAAAGCGGCAGGTTTAATAGAAAGAAAAGGCGCAGCCCGTGGAGGTTATTGGGTGGTACTTTAGGTTATAATTTGCCAAAATAAGGCGCAAAAAAACGCTGTCGTAATTAAGATGACAGCGTTTTTATGTTGTGTCGGACGCAGTTAGGCAGCTATAGCGTTGGCAGTTATTTGCTCAATAATTGAGCGTATATTTTTCCAGGCCGATTTGTTGTCACCAAATAATTCATAAATGTTGCCTCTATCAGTGAAGGGCGTATCTTGCAAGATTGTCATATCTTCTAGCAAACCGTTTTGAACGATATATTCTACAATTTGGTTAACAAAATAGATTTGCTCGCTACTAAAATTGGTTTCATCTAAATATTGAGAAAAAGCGGCTTTAGCTGCTTGCATATCTAAACCGACTATACTGCGAATGAATTTGCCTAATGGTTTGTCACCATACTCAGCTTGGTAGTCATCGCGGCTGCCTAATTCGTTCCAAAGAGTGTGTTCTAGCTCTTGCCAGTCGCTCTGGTTAAGCGGAATGTTATTTTTCAATTTGGCGATAGCACCGCTATTTTGATGCTGTTGAATGTAAAATTCAACTTTAGCTTTATAATTTTTCAAAATATCGCTAGCTAAATCGGCCTCGTTTTCTTCAACGCTCAAAACGTCATCGGTAAAATTTGTTTCATAAATTTCCACTTCTTGATTAGGCAAAAACTTAAGTAAATCACGCAATTCTACGCGCACTTGCTCAAAATCGGCAGCTTCGGCTTGGTTGAGAAAGTCGGTTTGGGTAATTTTGTTGATCATCTCGGCATGTTTGATAATGTCGGGAATATTACCAAAACCAGCTAAGCTTTCGGCTTTATCTTGCAAATCTTTCTTGCGCTTGCGGCTGGGTTTACCTTCTAAAGCTTGTAATTCTAAACCATAAAGCAGTGCGTCGAAGCGCAGAGCTTTAATATCTTCTGTGCCATCGCCGCTAATAAGCGGAGCTAGTTCTTCTTTAACGAGCTTTATATCTTTAAATTCTATTGTTTGGTAATTCTCTTCTTGAGAATAGCGCTCGACGACTCTTAAATGCTGACGCACAGCAAAATTATCTTTATTGAGTTGCAGTACTTTAGCTACCATCTCTTTGACCAATTTTTTGCGCCAACTAATTAAACTTTCAGTTTGATACTTTAGATCTTGGAGGCTGCGGGCAATTTCAAATTGCAAGCTAAAAAGAGCTGCTGAAAGTGAAGGAGTAGCGGTGACAGTTT
>DHKB01000016.1:7299-7487 GCA_002407045.1 Candidatus Bruticola papionis
AGCGGTGACAGTTTGGCCGTGAGGATTAGCGCGGAAATATTCAAAATTATTATACCAATCAAAAATACAAAAATGTGTTTTGTCTTGGCCGTCAATTAACTTGGGGCAAAGGCGAGTACCTCGGCCAATCATTTGCCAAAACTTGCAAGGGCTCAAAACTTTCTTAAAAAAGACCAAGTTGAGCACTT
>DHKB01000016.1:7517-7683 GCA_002407045.1 Candidatus Bruticola papionis
CACTTCCGGAATATCAATGCCCGTATCTAGCATATCTACAGAAATAGCAATTTGCGGCAATTTCTTAGGGTCGGAAAAATCGTCGATAAGTGTCTGAGAAAATTTTGTTTGGTTATCGATTACTTGAGCAAAATTCTTAAATTGAGGATATTGTTCAGCAAAAATT
>DHKB01000016.1:7744-9281 GCA_002407045.1 Candidatus Bruticola papionis
CAAAAATAATCGTTTTGCCAATTCTGTTGTTATAATCGACTTTTAAGCCGTCGTGCATAAGTTTATCTAAAACTTTAACGATAGTATCTTTATTAAAGACAGTTTTATTTAAAGCTGAAGAGGCTATACTAGAGGGAATGTCATCATTTTCGTCTTTAAATTTTTCCTCGTATTCTTCTTGGTCTCTTTCACTTAGTTCATCATAGTGAATGCCTCCATTCATAAACTTAAGCTTAGTTTCAATGCTTTTGTAAGTGACCAAAAAGCTGTCTTTAACCGCTTGTTCCAATTCGTAAGCGTAGGTGGGAACACCGTCTTCTAATTCAAAAATTTCGTAAGTATTGCGATCAATATCTTGTTTGGGAGTAGCGGTTAAACCGACGATAGGAGCGTCAAAGTATTCGATAATGTCTTTATATTTATTGTAAATAGAGCGGTGGGCTTCGTCACAAATAATTAAGTCGAAGTGGCCGCAAGTGAAAACTTTTTGGCCTTCTTGGCTTTCAGCTTTATCAATGAGCTTATTTATAGTTTGATAAGTAGAGCAAACGCAGCGAGCGCTGTAGTCTTTTTCGTCGCATAAATTTACGGTGGTTAAATTGGGCAATAAGTTCACGAAGCTACGTTTAGCTTGAGTAACTAAAGCGTTGCGGTCAGCCAAAAAGAGAATATTCTTGGCCCAGCTATATTTGGTTAGAATATCGCTTAAAGCTATAATGGTGCGTGTTTTGCCACTTCCAGTAGCCATAACTAAAAGGGCTTTGCGCCTATTTTTCTTTTCAAAAGCTGAGCAAATAGCTTGTATGGCAGCTTTTTGGTAATAACGATCGGCAATTTTGGGATCTACTTTGGCTTTAAGTAAACTTTGGCGATTGGAACGCAAGTTGAAGAGTTTTTCTAAATCGCTTTGTGAATAGAAAGTGGCCACTTTACGCTCAGGATATTGGCCATCGATAATTTTTGTGTCAAAGCCATTAGTTAAAAAGATAATGGGGCGGCGGCCGTAGCGCTTTTCTAAACTGTCAGCGTAAAGTTTAGCTTGCTGGCGACCTTGCGTAGGATCGGCACAGCTTTTTTTAGCTTCGATAATAGCTAACGGCTTGCCGTCTTTACCATATAAAACGTAGTCGGCGCGACCTTGGCCCGATTTAGTGGGCATATTATCGATGGGAACTTCGTTAAGCCAGTTGCGATCTTCAATCCAGCCGGCTTCAGTGAGCATAACATCTATGTATAGCTTGCGAGTTTCGTACTCTGATTTTTCTAGAGGGACGTCCTGATAATTGGGGCGCTGTTTTTGGCTGCGCTCGCTTAACTTTTGGCGCAGTTGTTCATTCTCTTTCAGAAGCGCTTCAAGATCGACATTGGGCAGCTGAGAAGCTAAAGCCAAGGTCGCTTCTGATTTACTAATAAGCGAAGGATCAAACTTGCGCTCAGTATAGTCGGAAGAGCTGTAGCAATAGGCGATAAAGTCTACAAAATTAAAGAGATTTTCTAAGCAAAGTAGAGCTTCCTCACGACTAACTCTTCTTCTGTT
>DHKB01000050.1:0-8746 GCA_002407045.1 Candidatus Bruticola papionis
CAAAAAAAATCTGAATTTTTTTGCAGAACCCCTTGCCAAACACTATGTAGCCTGCTATACTCTCACACGTCGAGAGCAGAGCTAACGACAAAGCGAGAATGAGTTCTCGGTGGTCCGCGAGAGTGGCTCAGCGGTAGAGCATCGGCTTCCCAAGCCGACGGTCGCGAGTTCGAATCTCGTCTCTCGCTCCAGATAAAAAAAAGTGTGGCGTTGTGGCCGAGTGGCTAGGCGGAGGTCTGCAAAACCTCTTACAGCAGTTCAATTCTGCTCGACGCCTCCAAAGGAAATGGGCGCGTAGCTCAGCTGGTTAGAGCACTACGTTGACATCGTAGGGGTCGGCAGTTCAAGTCTGTTCGCGCCCACCATTCTCGAAAAGAAAATCTCACCTCACAGGGAGGTGAGATTTTTTTTTGTCTTTTCCCCGCAGAATGAGCGTTTTTTGTTTTTGTGCTTAAATAGCAGGATCCCTTGGGCTCAGAAGAAACTTAGACTGGTTTAGTTTTGGCCTCGAGGTTTTGCATGGCTTCTACATTAAAGATATTTTACCAAATTTTCTCTTTAAATTACTCTACAGAAGAATTGCGAGAAAATTTTGCCGTCAGCTGCAATTTGGCTTTAGTTGGCAGTAAAGAAAATGTTTCGGCAATGCTGGAACTAATGGGGGAGCCTGTGGTCAACTTAAGCAATGTCACTTCTCATTCGCAAATTCGCTGTTTGCCTTTACCAGACCGTCATCATCCGGAAGCTGAAAAATACAAAAATTTGGATGCGGCCATTATTCATTTGGGCAATAGTGTACCAAGCTTAGAATATTTGCGCTTTTGTTGTGAATGTTTTGCTGCTAAAACTAAGTTGCTCTTTCTTACCAGCAGTAGCTTGGGAAAATTCTCTCCTTTGGAAATTGTGAGTTCCGCATTTAATGCTGATACATCTAGGCCAAATTTTGTTAGTGACACTGAAGCTAAGCGTTTAGCGGCAGAAGCGTTGGCCAAAACTAAAAAGGAGCCCCTAGAGCAGCCGCTTGAGACTGAGAATATCTCTCCCGCTTGGTTGGCTGCTGGGCAAGTTAAAGGTGGCGAAGCTCAGCCTGAAAATCGTCCCTCTAGTGGATTGACACTTTCAGAAACTCAGAGTGTCGATTGGGCGTCTCAGTTGCTATCTAATTGGCCAGAATCTGATAAAGAGCCGCGTTTGGGCCCTAAGTGGGTAAGTAGCGATCCTTTGGCCTCTTATATTGAGAGGCCCATAGATATCGATATGGTCGAACTGGTACCGAGTTTTGATTCTACTTTGCCTGCAATTATGGTTTTGAAAGCTGGCGATGGGGGAGCGAGTTTTTATAAATATCTTAGCCAGGGGCTAGGCAACCTGGTCTATGTGTTGGCTCGCGATTATAGTTTGCTGCGCGAGAATATGGTCTCCTTAATGATCGCCAGAGAGGCTAAAGATTCAGCTGCGGCAGCGGTTGCTTCCGGTTTGACGACTTCGTTGCCCTTTGTGGGGGCTTTTTTAGGTTTATTTGCCGTTTCGGGTGAAACTGTTTATATTACAGCTAAGCAACTTCGTTTAGCTTTGCTTATTGGGGCTATTTATGGTCGCCCTATCGATTTTTTTGCCCGTATCGGTGAATTGTTGCCGGTAGTAGGCGGAGCGTGGGGGTGGCGTATATTAGCTAGAGAAGCTATCGGTTTTATACCTGCTTTGGGTTTTTTAGCCAAAGCGGCTGTAGCCTGGAGCGGTACTTATACTGTAGGCAAGCTTAGCCAACACTTCTATAGGCAAGGCGAGCAACAGACAAGTGATGAATACAGAGAATATATTGATGCTGAAGCCAAACACTTGGCTCGGCAGGCAGCTTTAGATTGTTTGAAGAGCAAGCCATGAAAAAAAACATATCTTGGGGTCTTTCCCTCGTTTTAATCGTTATTTTAGGATTAGTGGCCGCTTTGCCTCTTATTGTAAGTAGAGTGGGCAGCGAGCAACGCAATAATTCAACCGAAGTTCTTTTCGATTATGCGGCGCTTAATGATTATGCTAGGCGCAGTGGCACTTCGCTGGATACTGTTTTAGCTTGGTGCAAAGCTAGTGGCGTTACCGCTATAGCTGTAGAAGAAAGTAGTCGCGACTCTTTGGCTTTACGTGGTCTAGCTAGAGCGGCCAACTATTTTGAGATGACTGACTTGCAGTCTCAAAAAAGAATAGATAGCGCTATTAAGCTCGATCCTATGTGCGCCTACTATGTGGCTAAAGATAACGCTACAGCCGCTAAAATTAAGCAAGGCGCCGCTTATAGCTTAGGTACAGACAGAGTTCGTCTGGTTCCAGATAGCCAAGGTAAGGTAGTCGAGCTGGCTTGCGATATTCGCGATTTGCCTACTTTAGGATTGGGCATTCCTTATGATGTTGTGAAGAAATTGCACGACAGATATGCCTTTAAAGTTTGGTTGCGTCCTTGGAATAGTCCGAAATTGGATGAAACTAGCCTGACAAATATTTTCAAAACGTATGCTCAGTTAGCCAAACAAGGGCAAATCGAGGGTTTGATTTTTGGAGGCTTGCGCAATGAAGTATATGGCTATCCCAAAAATTTGGAGATTACTGCCAAACTTTTAGAACAAGCCGATTTGAAGCTTGGTGTTATTGAACTAGCTCCCAAAGCCCAGCAAAAGGGTGTTGTCACTCTAGCTAAGCTTTGTCCAGAGCGTGTCGTTAGGGTAATGGCCGTTTCTCCTTCTCATCAGGCCAAGCTCGATCCTGATACCGTTATTTCTATGTACAGTTTGGGCGTCAGAGAACGCGGTATTCGTTTAATTTACTGTCGTCCTTATCTCGATGGCGTCGAAAAGCTCTCTCTGGAAGAAGTCAATTCCGCTTTTATGAGCGGTATCCAAAAGGGGCTGGCTCCTTTATTTAAAGGACAAGCTAGCACTTACAGTATCTCTGATAATTTAGCTAAGACCGGTTTTACTTTATGGAGTTTGGCTATAACGGCTATTAGTGCCAGCATAGCTTTATGCTTCATTTTGTTGGTAACTTTACTTTGTCGTGAAAACACTCTTTGTCAGCGCTTTTGGGGACGTCGCAGTGCATTTGCTCTGCTGCTTTTAGTCGTTTTTATTACTGCTTTAAGTTGTGTGAGTGGTTTAGGGTGCCATTGGGTACGTATTTTACTAGCTTTATCAGCGGTAACGATCATGCCCATTTTAGCTTACGTAGTTTTAGTGCCTTTTTGGGAACGGGCGCAGGAGTGCTCTAGCATTTGGAACGCTATAGGCGATGGTTTAATCGTCATGGCCGTTTCGGTCAGCTTAACCTTATTTGGCGGCCTCTTGGCCGGCGCTTTGCTGAGTGATTTAAATTACATGCTCAGTTTGGATGTCTTCCGCGGCGTAAAATTACACAGTTTATTAGTTCCTCTAGTCATCTTTGTTATTTGGTTAGTACAGCAAGGACGCAACGGTGGCTTGGATAGTTTGATTAAGTTCTTGGAATCTGAAGTCAAATTGTGGCACGTCGTGCTCTTCTTTGTCTTTGCTATTGTGGCTGCTTTCTATTTAATTCGTACTGGTAACAGTGGCGGAGATTTGGTAGTGAGCGAATCAGAACGCGCTTTTAGGCGTTGGCTTGATGGTACTTTGGGAGTGCGTCCGCGTTTCAAAGAGTTCATTTTAGGTAATCCAGCTTTAGTATTGCTGCCTACTTTGGTATTCTTGCGTTGGCGCAGCTGTGTTCCTTTGGCTGTTTTGGCTGGCGCTGTCGGTATGGCTTCTCTTTCTGATACTTATGGCCATATCCATACTCCTATTTTAGTTTCCTTGCAACGCACCACCAACGGAGTCGTTTTGGGTTGCATTATAGGTATAATACTTGCTTTGGTTTGTTATGGTTTGAAGAACTTGCTCGTGCCTTATACAAAATTACTGGTACAGCCGAGCTCTGATGTGTCCACTTCTAGTGAGGCTGAGTTTATTGCAGTTTCCGCACCCAATGAATCGGTAGAGCGCAAGTTTGAAGATAACGAGGCTAAATAAAAGTATGGGCAAGCGTATTTTATTATCTGGCTATTTTGGCTTTGACAATGTCGGTGACGAAGCCATTTTGGAGGCCGAATGTACTCAATTGCGTAAGCTCGATCCGAGTTTAGAACTTAGTGCTTTAATTGACAACAAAGCTAGAGCTGAAGAATTGCACTTAAAAGCTTATAAGCGCAAGTCTATTTGGCAAATTTACAAAGCTATTTCTGAATGCGATTTGCTTATTTCCGGCGGTGGCGGTCTTTTCCAAGATTCGACTGGTATTGGTAGTGTAATGTACTATGGAGCCATTCTGACTATGGCAGCCATTCTCAATAAGCCTAGTTTTATTTTTAGCCAAGGGTTCGGCCCTATTCGTACAGACTTAGGTAAGTTTATAGCCCAACAGCTTTTGCCTTTTGCCAACAAAGCTTCTTTCCGTGACGAAGAGTCATTGCAAGAATTTAAAAAGTTCGCTCCCAGGGTTGAAGCTGTACTTACTGCCGATCCGGCTTTCCTTTTGCAAGCTGAAAGTGAACAAAAATCATTAGAAGCTTTGGAAAAATGCGGTGTAGCTTCTGTAAAAGCTCCCATAGTTGTAGTGGCTTTGCGCTCTTGGTTTGAGTTGGAATTGGCTTCTAAAGCTGAAGCCTTTAATAAATGGCTTTCCTCTTTTTCGGAAGAAGAAAGGCCTCATCTATTGGTTTTGCCTTTGCAATATTGGTATGACGAGGGGATTTCTCGCCGCTTTACTTCTTTAATCAAGTACCCTTGTACTATGGCACCTCAGCTTAATGTTTCCGAAATGGTCTCTTTGCTGGCTGCCAAGCCTGTGGAAATGGTAGTAGCTATGCGCTTACACGCTATCATTTTGGCCTCTTCGTCAGCTAAGCCCACTTTGGGTATTGCCTACGATCCTAAAGTAAGTCGCATATGCCAATTATGTGAAGCTCCTTGTTTGCCTTTGGAGAAGTTGAGCGTTGAAGATTTAAGCGAAAACCTTAGCAAAACTTGGCAACATAGAGAAGAACTTGGAAAAAAAATTGGCCAAAATGCCTCAGCTTTGCGTCAGAAAGCCTTGCAAGCTTTCAATATTGCCTTGGAGATGATATGAGTACCGAACCAAACCAAAACACAAATAAAACGTCTAGCCTGATAGGACGCTTGGCAGCCTATGCTCAAGTAGGGTTGATTATGGTCTTTAGCGTCTACTTGCTTTGGGCTTTTTTAGGTGGTATAGATGCCCAGTATTTAGTGTGTATGAATAAAGGCTTGGCTGGCCAATATGCCAAGATCTTGAGTTCTGGTACGACAGGTGATCAGCTTTTTATTGACATACTGAATTTGATTGCTCCCCATATGCACTGGTTCTATTTGGCTTTGGGAAGTAGTGTGCTTGCTTTCCCTTGCTTAGGCTGGCTTTTAGCTCGCCTTTTAGATTGTGAGCCCAAGTGGGCTGGCATTTTGCCTATTTTGGGCTTGTTTTCTGGCTTAAACCCTGTGCGCTTAGGTGGCGATGGTTTAGTTGCTCCTTTTGCTATGTCTGAGCAAGCTTTACTTTTGGGTATACAAATATTTTGTATCCATTGGACAGCCGCTTGGTTTTACGAAAGACGCCAAAAAAAGCAAAAAATTAAAGCCTAAATTATTGGCAAAGGCTAGCGGTCAAAAAGACAAGCTGGCCTTATTTTTTGAAATAGCGATAAGCTAGCTCGGAAATTGTGGCTATAAGTTGAGCATTCTTTTCTGGCGTCTCTTGCGAATTTTTTATAAACACAGCTAAAGTGTAGGAAATTTGCTCGCCACCATTAGTCAAAATAACAAAGCCAATATCGTTAATGCCTATGATTTGCTCTCGTTTATTTCTGTCTCCAGTGCCAGTTTTATGGCCAATAATAGCTTCAGTAGATAGCAATGGGGCTGCTAGTCTATCCTGGCCCGTCTGGCACTGGATAAGTGCATCTTTTAGCCAATTTTGCAATGCGGGCTTAAAAATTTGGTTATGTAAAATTTTATCTAACAATAAAGCCGCTTCACTGGGAGTTGTGTAATTATCATAACACCTTGATATGTTCTCATGCATATCGTTTTCTGTCCAGCAAATATTGGTATGGTGCATTCCCAGCTCTTGCATATAGCTATTGACACTATAAGGGCCGCCAAATTTGGCAAAGAGAATATCGCAAGCATTATTATCACTTAAAAGCAAAGAATATCTGAGTAATTCATCTAAACTTAAAGTGATGTTGCCTTGAGGATACTTGTCGCGCATTGGGCTATAAGTATCTTTTCTTAAATTATCGACGCTAATGTAAACTGGACTATTTAAAGCTAAATTATTTTTTCCCAAAAAATGTAAAACATATAAAGCTTGATGCAATTTATATACACTTAGCATAGGAAATTGCTGACGCCCATTAAGTTGGCATATCTCTTTACCTTGTGCATAAATAGAAACACCTACTTGGGCTTTATAAGAGGTCGCTGTTTGAGCAACTTTTTCTTGTAATTCTTGGGCGGTAAAGTTTTGCTTACCTTTCGATGCTGCCAGAGTAGGGATGGCCAGTAGGCACAATAAAAGAAAGGCTAAGTAGCTACATTTAAATACTGACATAAAGATAAATTTATTTTGCGATTGGTTTTTGGTGAAGTCAGGCATAAAAAAAGATCCGTTACACTTTTAATCGTGCATCGAACCTTACAACAAAATTAGCAAATAATAGAAAAAAAGCCCTACGAGAGAAACACTAACACGAGAGGTACTCGAACCTGCCTTAGCAGGTGGGCGCTCCTCTGGCCCGACATTGTCGAGGACTCTGAATCTGTCTTCACTTTGAGAAAAAAGTCTCAAAATAAGATCCATAACTCTACTCTAAACGCGGAGTAATGCTCCCTATTAGTACATATCGGCTCAACTACTAATCTCGTGCAGCTAAAAAGATACGCAGGGCGTTTCTCTATGTGCGAATGATAGCAGTTATAAGCACTTTATGCAACAAAAAAAGCCATAAACACGGAAAAATCTTCCCGTCATTTATGGCTTCTACATTATAAAACGCTTTGGCCGCGCTTTCGAATAAGAGTTAAAGAGCGTTTTGCTCGATGAAGTCTTGAAGGCGTCCTTTATCCATGTAGCCTACACCTCTGGCTACAGGCTGTCCATCTTTAAATACTAAAAGGGTAGGGATACTCTTTACTTCATATCTTCTAGCTACATTGGGGCTCTCGTCAGTATCAATTTTGACGAATTTTACCTGGCCTTCGTAAGCAGTTGCCATCTCTTCAATTACAGGAAGAAGCATTTGGCAAGGGCCGCACCATTCGGCGAAAAAGTCGAGCACTACGGGCAGCTCAGACTCCAAAACTTCACTTTTAAAACTGTTATCGTTAATAACTTGCATAAAATAGTCAGTTCCTTTATCAATTTTAGGGGAAAACGAGACTAGTCAATCCACATTGAACCTAAATAAGAAGGACGATAAATTTTTACATTCTCTACCGCTTCAACTATATCTTTAGCTATAGGAGGGTAGATAACTAAATTATTCAACTCGTCTATATCAACATACCTGGCTGTATAAAGACGTTCTTCTTGGCCAACTTGCAGCTGACCGCCGAGCTCTTTAGCATAAAAAACTACATGTACCACATGACGCGAATCGTCCGGCGCTATAGAGTCGGCTACAAATGCCAAAGAGCCTACTTCTATATCTAAATTGGTTTCCTCTTTGAGTTCGCGCACAGCACAATTTGCTAAAGATTCACCGAACTCAACGCCTCCGCCGGGCAGAAGCCAGTATTTCTGACCGTCTTTCTGGTGCTCAACCAGCAAAACTTGGTTATCCTTACGGATTATAACAGCTACTCTAATGCGAACATTCGGCATACGTTCCTCTGTTTTAAGCGGGGTAGCCATACTTGGCCATAAAACAATAGCGACCGGACTAACCCAGTCGCTATCTTTCATCACTTAAGCTTATATATTAAACTTACTTGAGGGTGATGGTGGCGCCAACTTCAGCGAACTTAGCTTTGATGGCTTCGGCGTCGGCCTTGGAGAGACCCTCTTTGAGCATCTGAGGAGCACCTTCTACGAGGTCCTTGGACTCTTTGAGACCCAAACCGGCAACTTCGCGTACGACTTTGATGACCTTAATCTTCTCGGAACCGACGGCGGTGAGCTCTACGTCGAAAGAGGTTTTCTCTTCAGCGGGAGCGGCGGCAGCAGCGGCGGGAGCGGCGGCTACGGCAACGGGAGCAGCGGCGGATACGCCAAGGCGCTCTTCCAACTCTTTAACAATTTCGGCGGCCTCAAGAAGAGTGAGGTTGCAAATAGCATCGATCAAAGCGGACTTATCCATGATTTCCTCCAAAAATTTTATAACTAATACTTAATTAAATTGAAACTAACTGATTAAGCTTCCTGAGCTTCTTCTTTGGAGCGCTTTTCGTTCCAAGCGTCCAAAACGGTAGCCATGCTGCGACCAGTGGCATTCAACACGCCAAGGATGTTGCGGTGAGGAGCCAACATAAGTCCGAGCAACTGCATACGCAGTACTTCGATTGACGGCAGAGCGGCAATAGCTTTAAGCTCGTCAATACTCAAGAGACGGTTGTCCATAACCGCACCCTTAACCACGGGCAGGCCATTAGGCTTTTGAGTCTTAGCGAACTCTAATACTGCTTTAGCGGCAGCAGCGGGATCACCCATGCCGAATACTACGGCGGTAGGC
>DHKB01000050.1:8773-15119 GCA_002407045.1 Candidatus Bruticola papionis
ACCCTCTAAGGTTCCAGCTTCGCACTCAATGTTAATCTCACTTAAAGCTTTACGAATGAGAGTATTTTTTGCAATCTTGTAGATACCGTCGCACTCACGGAGCTTTCCACGAAGCTCGGTGATGGCTTTTACGGTTAAACCGCCAGCCTGACCACGATAGTCAGTCAGGATAATGATACTGGCTTTCTTTAAGCACTCGCGTAAATGCTCTAAGGATTCAGCCTTGCGCTGTAAGTTCTGTGCGTTCATTATCTCTAGTGTTTCTCTCCCTTCCTCTCTTCCACTCACCAGGAGCGAAGATCGATTCGGGCCTCTATTTTACTGAGCCGTAAAATAAAAACGCCTCCTACCCAAAAAAAACAGACGGAGACGCAGAGTTGAAACGAAACTTGTACTATTTCGCCTCGGCAGGATCCCAAAAATGGTGATTAAGTCAGATTATGACACCCGCTGTCTCTGGCCGAGTAGTATTCTAGCATAAAAATTTGCTTCGTCAAGAGCTTTTAAGTAATTGAGTTAGTTTTTTTTCTACTCAGGATCGATATGGACGTTGCAATGCTTTACTTGTGGGAAATTGTGCTCAATAGCTAAATGAACTTCTTCTCCTATTTCATTAGCATTGCGCAAAGTAAGGTCTCCATCGCAAGCAATAGTAATATCTGTATAAGCTTTAGTGCCAAAAAGGCGAGTCTTTAACTCTTTTACAGCAATCACTCCTGGTTGCTCGATAGCCGTAGCCTGCATATTTTTTACTGTTTCGGGATCACAAGATTTATCCGTCAATTTTTCAGCTGAATCTTTACCTATATCCCAAGCCGTTTTGATAATGCATAAGCAAATAACTAAAGAGGCAATAGGATCGCCCAGGGGGTAGCCCAATTGAGCTGCGCCTATACCTATTAAAGCGCCAATAGAGGAGAGGGCGTCGGAGCGGTGGTGCCAAGCATCGGCTTTAAGGGCTGTAGATTTTATCTTATTAGCTGCCGCTATTGTATACCAATACATGGCTTCTTTTACGATTATGGAAATAATAGCTGCGTAAAGAGCCAAAGCACCGGGAACTGTCAAAGAAGCGCTCGGTTTCCAGAGCGTTTCAAGGCCACCCCAGCCTATAGCTAAGCCTGTAGCCAAAAGCATTATAGCCAGAATTAGGGAGCCGAGGCTTTCAAAACGTTCGTGGCCGTATTGATGATCGCTGTCCGATTTTTTGTTGGCAATTTTAACGCTAACTATCACTACTAAGGTGCTGAGCACATCTGAAGCGGTGTGGATAGCGTCGCTGATCATAGCTGCTGAATTAGCTATAAAGCCAGCTAGCAGTTTCAATATAGTTAAAACTACATTACTTAAAATGCTCCAATTGGAAACGCTTAAAGCAATTTTTTCTGCTTCTTCATCACTTATCGAAGCGGCTGGTAATAAAGATGGGGCATTTTTATCAGCTTCAGTTTGGCTTGGCAACTCGGTAGGAAGAGTCGATGTATTTTGCTTAGGTTCATTACTCATTATTAAAAAATTGTCGACCACCCCAATTTTTTTTCTTGGTAAGTTCGACTTTTTGCTTCTATAAAAAATATTTAACCCGTATTATACAGCAAAATATCTCTATTAGATCAAATTTTTAGCAAAAAAAATATTTCACTCGAAATTAAAAAGCCCCCCGACTCTTATTGTGCGGGAGGCTCTCAGTTTTACCGCCATAAGCGGTCTCTTTTAGCTATTTCTAAAGGGCTTCTTCTTTGGGACCGTCCATCAAAACGTCATTTTTAGGAACCACGCCTTCAGACTTTTCGTAATTTTCCAAGCCGCTGCGGAGATCTTTAATAACGAGATTCTTAAGCTCTTTAGGAGCTGTGACAGCAAAAGCGCTGGAATAGCTAATTAACCAAGCTCGAACAGCATTTGTGTAGTCTACTTTGTCAATAGTAGCGAAGACCCAATCGTCTTTTTCTTCCACTTTAGTGGGTAAACCAAAGCGATCTACGAACATGTTGGCAAAGCTTTCGTCTTTGAATCTAATAGTTACATTTTCAAACGAGCGGTCGTTGCTGCCGTGGAAAGTATCTTGGGTAAAGCGCTGTAAAGCTTTATCGAAATCTTCGCCCAAAACTTCAGAAGCGTTACGTCGAGGAGTTCCAGTAGTATGAGGATTGGCAATACGATCCAAGCGGAAGTAACGGAGGAAATTCTCTCCCTCTTTGATGCCCACTAAATAGTAGTTGGAATTGATCCATACTAAGGAGTAGGGATCTACTTTGTAAACTAAGCTACCGCGTTTAAGGACGCTTTTAAAAACTTTATTGTAAGAATAAACTTGGAATTCGACGGCTCTTTCCCAAGAAATAGCTTGCAAAATTTCACAAAGTACGTCTTTGAGTTTGCTATTGACAACTTTGCGAGAGTTGTAAACGATAGGAAGCAATTCGCGGAACATACGCTTATCGTCGGGACCAAGCTCTTTAATCAGCTCGTTGCTAATACGTTTGCATTCATTCTTGGGAATAAAAGAAGCACTGGCGATAGCGTCTAAGAATAAGCGGATTTGCCAAGTATCAAAGCGGCGTTTTCCGTAGTACCAACCTTTACGTTTGTCGCGGTCGGCGATAATATCATGTCCGTAAGTTTGCAAAGTAGCGATATCGCGGCAAACGGACTTACGCTCGGTGTTAATACCGTGTTCTTTTGCCAATTGCTTGACGATTTGGGTAGCGTTAATGGTGTGGTGCTCGTCGGTATCGAGCAGTAAGTTTAACACATATAACAACTTCAACTTTACATTAGCCATATCTGTCAGTCCATCCCATTCATACAAATTTTAGCTCGCTAGAGAGTATTTTTTGCTTTAAGCATTTACTCTCGCTGCTTTCGTGTTGTTGATACTAGATCAATAGGCTGAAGAAGTATCGACTTTTAGTGTGTTCGCAATTTTGAAAAATTGTTCCAGAGATTGAGAATCTTCGGATTTCAATTCTAGAACATTGTAAGAACCGTGTTTGTACGGCACATATATGATCGGTCCGATATATTGACCACTAGAGGTCTCCCACACAACTAAGTAGCCAGTTTGTCCACTTATTTGGTAGGGCTCAAAGCGAGTCAGTTTGGAAGCTCCGGAAATAACTTCGCGGCCGATTTGCCTAGCTATACCTCTGAACGATTGGCCGGGCTGAGTGGTAAAAGATCGCGGAGTTAAAGAAGCTACTTTCTTTTTGGCAGAGTTGAGAATGTTGACGCCGTGAGCTGAAGGCTCAGCTATCAAATTAGAACCATGAGGCAAGGAGAAACTAATAGCCAAATTGGCATTTGTATAAGTTTGGGTCTCGGCAGCTTTTAGGCCTGGAACCAAAAACTTGAAGCTCTCCATAGCTTTTTGCAAGGCAGCTTTATTTTGCGTAGTGCCAAAGGCCGCTATGCGATAATAACTTCCTTGATGGTTTATATAAAGTATCTGCTCAAAAGTCGGGCCGTTTATTTTGCGGAAGAATTTACAAGTTTGCCCCGCAATTTTCTCTGATGATTCCAGATAGCGCCGACTGCGCAAGGTTGCGTATTCATCTTCATTGACATCTTTAAGCCAAGTTATAATTATACTAGTCTTGCCGTCTGGAGTTCGCCAGCCTTCCGCAATAGGCCATCCTGGAGTGATATCCGGAATGGAAACCCAAGTTTTGGGGATGCGAATGCTCCAACCGCATCTGGTATGCCCGTCGCTTAAATCAGAGTTGGTACGGGTAATAAATCCGTCCGTCTCTGTAGCTTGGGCTAAAACAAGAAAATCACTTGCAGTTACATTTTGTACTTCTTTATCGAAACCGGCCCAAGCCAGCGATCCCGAACAAAGCACAGATGCCAATATAAGAGCAGGAATATAACGCTTATTTACAGACACCGCAACTATACTTTCCTTTTAAAGTTTTATTTTCGGGCTATTTTCAGAGAGAAAACGCGAAAATCGGCACTTATTCACTATATCAATTGATAACCGATTTATGTAATAAACAAGTCGCCGATCGGCGCCCCTTTCTTAAATGCTATACCCTTTGTCCTGCTAATTGGCACAAAAATATCACCAAATTTTCAGATATTTTTATTTTTTAACACTAAAAAAAATAAAAAAAGCCACTTTCCAAGTAAAAAAAAATTTTTTTTCAGCAGAAAGCAGCCTTTTTTATTGGCAATATAGATTAGTCTACTAGAAGTCTAAATGTTTGTCATAAATAAACTTAGCCTCAGCACTGAGATTGTCAGCTGTAATACCTAAACGAGAGTTGGCAGCTAAGTGTCTGGCAATATGGAAAATGGCTTCTGCGTTATCTTTCATATCCAAAGCTTCGGCTATTTCCAAAGCGTCCATAGCCCGGCCACTTTCCTTAAGAAGGTTAGCTACTTTGGCTTGCAACTCTAAGATCTTGCCGGCCGCTTTTTTACCAGCTTCCACACCAGGCTGGTGGTAGGCGTTGATATTTACCAAAGAAGCATAGAAGCCGACAGCTCTTTCATAAAGGGCAATAAGTAAACCGACGGTAAAAGCGTTTACTTCCGGAATGGAAATAAGCATAGAAGTGCGTCCGCTCTCGGTTAAAGCCTGGCGAGTACCTTGCCAGAAGCCAGAGAGGAAGTCACCGGTAGTGACGCCGTCTTCTACTTCCATAGACATATTGTGTCTGTCTTTAAGTACAGCTATGAAAGTAATAAAGAAATTGTTGACACCGTCGCGCAATTGCTGTACGTAAGCGTGCTGATCCGTGCTCCCTTTGTTGCCGTAGACGGTAATGCCTTGGTTGACTACTTTGCCGCTAAGATCTTTTTCTTTGCCCAAAGATTCCATAATCAATTGCTGCAAGTAGCGGCTAAAAAGCATTAAACGGTCGGCATAGGGGAGAATAACCATATCCTTTTCGCCTTTGCCATTGGTAGCTTTAAACCAAGCTAAAGCTAAGAGAGCGGCAGGGTTGCGCTTAGTAACGGTGTTGCGAGTGAGCTCATCGCAAGCGGCAGCGCCTTTAAGCATGTCGTCAATATCGAAGCCTTCCAAAGCAGCCGGCAATAAACCGACAGCGGAAAGCTCGGAAGTACGACCGCCTACCCAGTCCCACATGGGGAAGCGGGCCAGCCATTGGTTGGCTTGAGCGTATTTGTCCAGTTGGCTATCTTTACCGGTAACGGCTACGGCGTGGCGACCAAAGTGGAGGCCGAGGCGGTCGTAAGCATTTTGGGCTTCCAACATACCGTTGCGGGTTTCTTTGGTGCCGCCGGACTTAGAAATTACTACGCAGAGAGTGCGGCGCAATTCTTCACCAATTTGGGCTAAAACATGATCTATACCTTCGGGATCGGTATTGTCGAAGAAATAGATGCGCATAGGATCGTCGGGAGTAGAGAGGGCAGAGGAGACAAATTCAGGGCCCAAAGCCGAACCGCCGATACCAATAGAAAGAATTGTAGTAAAGCGCTCGGCGCGTTCGGGACGAATTTCGCCATTGTGAACTTTAGAAGCAAAGTCTAAAATGCTTTCAAAAGTAGCATCTATTTCTTCTTTAAGCTCTTTTTGGGGAGCCAAGTCGGAATTGCGCAGCCAATAGTGGCCAACCATGCGATTTTCGTCAGGATTGGCAATAGCGCCATCTTCCAATTCGCGCATAGCGTGGAAGGCTTTTTGCATAGGTTCTTCCATGGAGGCGAAAAACTCATCGTCTAAGCCCATGCGGCTAATATCTAAAGAGAGGCCGCTTTCTACATCGTGAAAGAACGAGTCTTTAAATTTAAGCCAGTTGTGTTTCAGCTCCATTGTAACAAGAGTCTCCTTTACGAAGTTTGTCAAAAAATCGCTCTGAGCTTTCGCTTTATTTTCCGTCCGGCCCTTTTATTAAAGGGTACCGCGCAAATCTTTGGCCGACATGCTATTGCCAGAACTAATTTTTATGGTATAATACCGGCGGTTGCCAAGGTAGCTCAGTTGGTAGAGCAGCTCACTCGTAATGAGCAGGTCGTCAGTTCGAGTCTGATTCTTGGCTCTGTTAAAAATGTTTCTTGCTCGCTTTCTACGGCGAACAGAAATTCTTCCTTCTGAAAAGCTCCTTTAGCTAACAACAGCTAGAGGGGCTTTTTTCGTTGTAGCTTTTGTGTGGGTGTTGTGTATATAATTCTACATACTTTCTAGGTATATAGATAGGGGTGTAGTTCCCTGAAATTTCTCGTTGTGGTATAATTCGAAATATCCATATGAATAAACGCTTTAAAGTTGTAGTTCCCTAATATTTCTCGTTGTGGTATAATAATACGCATGTGAGATAATTCTGTATTTGGGTTGTAGTTCCCTAATATTTCTCGTTGTGGTATAATCTAG
>DHKB01000014.1:0-11036 GCA_002407045.1 Candidatus Bruticola papionis
GCCTATCATTTCAGCTGTAGGCCACGAAGGCGACCATTTGCTTACCGATGATGCAGCCGACCGACGGGCCTCAACTCCTACTCAAGCGGCCGAGCTTGTTTCCATTACACGTCAAGAGCGTCTTGCTGAGCTTGAGCAAAAACGCAACCGTATCGTCGAAGCGGTCTATCGCCATTTGTCTCATCAAGAAGAGGGCTTGCAATTTTTAGCTTCTCGTTTGCCTCAACTTCTGCGCCATAAACTGGAATTGGGCAACAATTCTTTAAACAATTTACGTCACAGACTCAATCTTTGTAATCCCAGTCGCTACATTCCCCAACGCCGCCAAGACTTAGCTCAAAAAACTGAACAACTAAAAAAATTGAGCCAGCGTTTGTGGCAACAAAAATATGAGCAATTGCAAAGTTTGCAAGCTAGATTGCAAGCCTACTTGCAAAATTATTTACCGCGTCAAGAAGAAAAACTAGCTATCTTAAGTTCTCAGCTTAAATCACTATCACCGGAAAGAGTTTTGGAGCGCGGCTACGCGGTGGTAGCTTCTGAAGAAGGTCACGTTTTGCAAGAACAAGATGTAAAATGTGGAGCCAAGATACGCATAGCTTTAAAATTTGGCTGTTTGGAAGCTAAAATCAACAAATTTACCAAAGGCGATCCTTTGGAAAATTTGCGTAACAGGCAGCACATACAACCATCAGGGAATAAAAAAGTCAAGTTTTCCTTAGAGCAAAGCGCTCTTTTCGATTAGTCAGCACTTGTGAATTTATTGTAGGAGCTATTATTTATGGACGAAAATGGCAAAATCACCACTTACGAAGCTGGTTACCAAGAGCTAAATTCTATTATTGAAACTTTAGAAAAAGGCGATCAGAGTTTAGAAAAGACTTTAGAATTAGTATCTAGGGCCAAAGTTCTTCTAGATTACTGTGGCAGCCAACTTAAAGAGGCGCAAAAGCAACTTGAAGTTTTGCAAACCGATTCGGATATATGCTGATCTTTTTTAGAAGGATTGGCTTTAGTCTTTTCTGAAAGGCGCCGCGTTAGTTTTTCCCGGAAAGGATAATATACTAAATTGATTGATACTTCCAATTTCGATTTAAAAGCTTATCTTAAAAAACAAGCTGAGGTAGTAAACCGCGCTTTAGAAGCTTACTTCCCTGCCGACGCTTCTTATATTGGCAATTTAGGCGAAGTTATGCGCTACAGTCTCTTCCCTGGCGGCAAGCGTTTTCGTCCCATTCTCACTTTAGCTGTAGCCGAAGCTTTAGGCTTAGATCCCAAGTTGGCTCTGCCTGCCGCTTGCTCTTTCGAGTTGGTCCATTGCTTCTCGTTAGTGCATGATGATTTGCCTTGTATGGACAATGATGATATGCGTCGTGGCAAACCTACTGTACACAAAGCTTACGGCGAAGATACCGCTTTATTAGCTGGTGACGCCTTAGTTATTGAAGCTTTTAATGTAGCGGCTAAAACAGCTATTCCGAATCACCCTGAGTTAACTATTGCCATAGTAAAAGAGCTGGCTGAAGCTTCTGGCCACTTGGGCATGGTTGGCGGTCAGATTTTAGATATGGAAGCTCAGCACCACGGAGCCGATCAAGAGAAACTTTTGGCCGTGCACAAAGGTAAAACTGGCGCTTTGATTCGCGGAGCCGCCCGCGTTGGAGCTATTGCCGCTCAAGCCGATCCCGATACGTTGGAAGCCATTACCGAGTATAGTGAAATTTTGGGCTTAGTATTCCAAATAACTGACGACATTTTAGATAGTGCCGACGATCCCGATCCTATCAGCTTTCCCACTCTCTTTGGTATGGAAGAATCTAAGCGCATAGCCAAAGAAAAGACAGCCAGAGCTCTGGAACTTATCGAGCCTTTGGGTGAGAAGGCCATTCCTTTGGCGGCTTTAGCCAACTATCTGTTGGTGCGCACAGTCTAAGATTACAAATAGGACTGTTATAAGATCGTGGCTTCAGAAAATATCATTCAAAAAGTACATGCTGTCATTACTCAAGTTTTGCGAGAGCAAACTTTGCGCAACGTAGCTTGGCGCGGAGATGGCGGCGAGGCTTATTATCAGGCAAACTTCAACCATAGTCGGAGTCTAGCCGCTTTGGCTTCTTTGGCTGAAGATGATGTCTCTTTGTGCCATTTGGCCGCCGGTTGGTATCGTGCTCACGCTGTGATGCCTAAAGGAACTTTGGCTGCGCAAAGTCAACATTTGATAATAATTTGCCACGATCTTTCCGCCAAATTGTTAGATACCTTAGAAAAGTTGCAGCAAGGGCGTTTGGAAGCTGTCGTCCTTTTTCTGGATTACTCCAGGCGCTATGTAAATAAGCACCCTGGCCGTGGCAGTGAGCCTTGGTTTTACACTTATCCTGGAGTTTTTGCTCAAGCTCGCGGCTTAGTTTACGCTCCTCCAATCGAGTGTGACGACTTTAATGGCTTAAACCGAGCTTTGCGCTCTTTAGTGCAGAAAAAAGGCTTAAAAATTTTGCATGTTTTGGGCCCTGATAAGCAGCCTGAAATGAGCAATAAAAGTCACGATAACAACTCTATTTCAGTTTCTTCACCAAGTAAAAATAAAAGCGCTACCCTTAAAGCTAGTTCCAGTTTAGCTCCTACTTTTGAGGAGTTAGCCTTAAAATACATAGCTTTCGACTTAAAAGATCAAAATTTGGTCTCCTGTCTCTGGACTTGTCATAAAGATCCTGGCCCCTTTAAATCGTTGCGTAACAGATTGCAATTAACTTCTATAGATGGAGTTATCTTGCAAGCTATCGGTATGGCTGTTTGCGGCATCCATCCCTTAATAGTTATTTCAGCTGCCGATCTTCCCAAAATACTCAACGAGCTTTTTAACACCGCTTCTTTTCCTATTACTATTTTGTTAACTGATGCCGGTTTGGTAGGAAACCAAGAAGAGCATCCTTCTAGTGCCAACTTCCACGACTTGGCTATGCTGCGCAGTTTTGCCAATATTCATGTTGCCGTACCCAGCGACGAAGAAGAAGCTCGCAGTATGTTGCTCAATTTGCTTTCCGCTCCCGAGCCTGGTTTGTTGCGTTTAAGTAGTTCTTCTACTGTGGGCTTACCCAAAGCCAACCAAGCTAGGCCTAAAGAGAAACTATGTGGACGCTGTTTAGTAGAAGGCTCCGATCTAGCTTTTGTTTGCCTAGGCAGCGTAGCTTATCACGCTATTTTGGCTGCGCATAATTTAAAAACTTGGGGTTTTAAAGCGGCTGTTTACGATATGGCTTGGTTAAATCCATTCGATACGGAGCTTTTGCAAAAAGCTATTCAAACTGGACGCCTAATTACTGTAGAAGAGCACTCTACAATTGGAGGCTTAGCCTCGACAGTATCTGAATATCTGGCCCAAAACGATTTAGAAGATCATGTACAATTGCGCACAGTAGGCCTGATAAATACAATCGACAGCCCCAACTTAGAAGATCACGGCATCTCTATGGAAGAACTCACCCAGCAAGCCAAAATGATTCTTGGTTTTAAAGAGGGCGAATTGTAAAAAATACTAAAATGGCGCCCATTTTGTTAGCTAAAGTAGATACTCTAGCCAAAATGGGCGCCATCTGTTTTATAGACTTACTGCGGAATTTTATTTATTGTAAAATACCGCCATTGAAGCTGCTCCAGAATAAATGGGTGATAGCTATAGCCACCGCGTCGGCAGTATCGTCTGGAGTGGGAGGCTTTTCCAGCCCTAAAGTGAGCACTACTGCCGCCCCAATATCCTTCTTCTTGGCTTTACCGTCGCCAGTCATGGTTTCTTTTATCTCCGAAGGAGTATATTCAAAAACCGGCACCCCAGCTTCGTGAGCAGCTAGAAGAATAACTCCTCTAGCTTCAGCTACAGCAATACCACTAGTTATATTGCGGTTGAAAAACAACTTTTCTATAGCCAGTTGCTCGGGACTATACTTAGCCAACACTGCCTTTATTCCGGTATATACAGCTGCCAAACGCTCGCCGGAAGCTTCGTCTTTGCCTGTTTCGATACAGCCGCAATCCAACAGAGAAAGCTGACCTTCATCAGAAACAGACACCACTCCCCAACCACAGCGAGCGTTTCCCGGATCGATACCTAAAACTATTTGAGACAAAATTAGTCTTCCATAGCCTCATCAGGAATATCAGCATTGGAGTAGACATTTTGTACGTCATCAAAATCTTCTAAGGTTTCGATTAAACGCAACACGCCTCTAGCTTGCTCTACGCTCAGCTCTACGGTGTCTTTAGCTACCTGAGAGAAGCTGGCATCTTCGATAGTGTAGCCAGCAGCTTCTAAGGCGTCTTTGACAACGTGAAGCTTGTTGGGCTCGGTCAGTACATTGAAGTACTCACCGTCAGAATTCATATCTTCAGCACCAGCATCGAGAGCAGCCATAAGGAGCTCTTCTTCATCTACGCCTTCAGCGGGAATTTGCAACACGCCATAGCGAGTGAAGTTCCAGCTTACGCAACCAGTCTCACCTAAGTTGCCGCCCAACTTGGAGAAAGTAGAGCGCACGTCGGCAGCAGTACGATTGCGGTTGTTGGTAGCGGCTTCTACGATAATAGCTACACCGTGAGGGCCGTAACCTTCGTAGCTGACTTCTACGTAATCTTCGCCATCACCGGAACCACTGGCTTTTTCAATTACGCGCTTGATGTTATCGGCAGGCATATTGACTGCACGAGCTCTTTGAATGGCGATCTTTAAGATAAAGTTGGTCTCAGGGTCCGGTCCACCTTTACGAACAGCCATATAAATATCTTTAGAAAGCTTAGTAAACAGTTTGCCGCGCTGAGCGTCAACTTTACCTTTTTTCAAACGAATGTTATGCCATTTTGAGTGACCAGACACAGGAACCTCCAAATTTATCGCCTTTACAGACGAACAGGAATGCGGATTATTCCGCCGGTTGAGCTAGCTCATATGAGCTTGGATTTTAAGTTTACCGGACCAAAACCACAAACCACAAACTAGTCCCAACCGATTAAAAAAAAGTTACAAGTAAAAACTAAGGATGGATACGGCTCATAGTACGAGCGTAAGGAATAGCCTCACGCACATGTTCGATACCGCAAATCCAAGCCACAGCCCTTTCGATGCCTAAGCCGAAACCGGAGTGAGGCACAGAACCGTAACGGCGCAAGTCTAAGTACCACTGGTAAGCTTCCAAAGGCAAGCCGTTTTCTTTAATGCGGGCTTCCAAAAGATCGAAATCGTCGATTCTCTGGCTACCGCCAACAATTTCTCCATAACCTTCAGGAGCTAAAGTGTCGACGCTGCGGCAAACTTCAGGACGGCCAGGCTCAGGCTTCATATAGAAAGCTTTGCAAGAGCAAGGATAGTGATGGACGAAAACAGGCTTGTCGTAACGCTGACCGATAATAGTTTCGTCAGGAGCGCCGAAGTCATCTCCCCATTTGAAGTCTACGCCCTGACTTTGCAAATATTCGACAGCTTCGTCGTAAGATAAGCGCGGGAACGGAGGCTTAATAGCTTCCAATTTGCTTAAATCGCGCTCTAAAATTTTCAATTCTGGCAAGCGGTTGCGCAAAACATTGGCTACTACGTAGCTAATCATTTGCTCTTGCACTTCCATGCTCTGATCTAAATCGGTAAAGGCCATTTCCGGCTCAACCATCCAGAACTCGGTCAAGTGACGACGAGTCTTCGATTTTTCGGCGCGGAAAGTGGGACCGAAGCAATAAACTTTACCAAAAGCCATAGCCGCAGCTTCACCATAAAGCTGACCGCTCTGGGTAAGATAAGCTTTGGTATCGAAATAGTCAGTCTCAAAGAGAGTGGAAGTACCTTCGCAAGCACTAGGAGTTAAGATAGGACTATCGACACGAAGGAAACCGTGATTGTCTAACCATTCACAAATTGAGCGCATGATCTCGGCGCGAATACGCAAGATAGCATGCTGACGAGAAGAGCGGATCCAAAGGTGACGATGATCCATTAAGAACTCGGTACCGTGTTCTTTAGGAGTGATAGGATAATCGACAGAGCCGGAAATGAGACGCACATGCAAAGCCTGGATCTCGTAACCACAAGCTGAACGCTGATCTTCGCGCACTACACCGACAATTTCAAAGGATGACTCCTGAGTTAAACTCTTAGCCACTTGGAACTCTTCAGGAGAGCACTCCGACTTTACTACCACAACCTGGATAGTGGCCGTGCCGTCACGCATTTGCAAGAAAAGGATCTTGCCACTGGATCGCAACTTACGCAACCAACCTTTGATAACGACTTTCTGACCGACATATTTACCGATATTTTCTAATGTGACATAGGGATAATCCCAGTCGTTTTGGCACTCGCTTGGGACAGCGCCTTCACTTTTAACTTGCTCTTCCATATCCAACCTCCGGAAGGGGACTTTTTACGCGACTCAGCTTAGGCCCTTCTGCTCCGGTGTCAATTAGGCCAAATTACAAAAGTGCAGGAAGCGAATCGCACCATTAAGATGATTATTAGCGTAAGGAAATAGCGCGCCTTGGCACCGACAAGGTATACGCTACTGGGCAGGAGCTTCGGCAGGAGCTCCAGCCGCTTCGGACGTTCCCTCAATAGGAACAGCTTGCGGCTCAGGAGGAGCCACTGCAGGAGCTTCAGGCGCCGGAGCACTGACTGGCGGCGGAGCTGCCGTATCAGGAGCATATACAGTATCGGGAACAGGAATATTTTCCGGCGTCAAATCGGGAGTGACCGATTCGGAATGTTCCAAAGAAGTGTCAGGCACTACCTCTCCCCAAGTTTGGGGAGCATCGGTAGGCGTAGGTACAGGCTCAGCTTCTGTCTGAGAGGGAGCGGCCTGACTCTGCTCTTCTACCTTGGTACCATAACCGTCGTTTTTAGGAGCGGCAATACTGGGCACAGAGCCTCCTCCGCCGTGAATAGGACAGAACTTGGTAGGCACTTCGCTAGGACGGAAATATTCTTTGTAAGTGCTCATACACTTGGCTCCGGCGCGGCATTTAGATTCACTGCACATAAGTACAGATACCAAACCGGACTTAGGCTTTTCGAATTGCTTGTTGGGAAGATCTTTGACAGCGTAGCTCATAATAGCTTTCCAAATAGGAGCAGCTACTTCACCGCCGTAACCACGCCACATGGAAGTATAGTCGTCGTTACCAGCCCAAACTGCGCAAGTATACTGAGGAGTAAAACCAACGAACCAACCGTCACGATAATCGTCGGTAGTACCAGTTTTGCCTCCGACGGCACGTCCGGGAATTTGAGCTCCATAGCCAGTGCCGCCTTCCACAGCGCTTTTCAGCATAGAGCACATCGTATAAGCGGTAGACTCGGAAAGAACTTCTTCTTGACGAGGGAAAGTATTGTCTTCAATAACGTTGCCGTCATTGTCATAGACCATCTTGATACCGCTAGGCTGAACTTTTATACCTCCATTAGGAAAGCAAGTAAAAGCACAAGCCATTTCTAAAGGCGTCACTACAGCTGAACCCAAAGCTAAGGAAAGGTTTGGCTCCAAGCGCTCTTTTATACCCATGCGGTAGG
Source organism: Candidatus Bruticola papionis (assembly GCA_002407045.1). Lineage (GTDB taxonomy): Bacteria > Vulcanimicrobiota > Xenobia > Xenobiales > Xenobiaceae > Bruticola > Bruticola papionis. The sequence continues at coordinate 7,541 of DHKB01000014.1, forward strand.
CATATTCGATAACACGTTCCGGCCCCACCATAGTGAGCAACTTTACGGCGGCAACGTTACGCGAGCCCATAAGAGCACGCAACATAGGAATGTTGCCTAAGAACTTACCGTCAGAGTTTTTGGGAGACCAAGTCTCGGTATCACTAATTTTATAAGTGGCCGGGCTATCAGAAATAATCGTGTCTGGGCCATAACCAGACTCTACAGCTGTAGTATAAACGAATACTTTAAAGCAAGATCCGGGTTGACGACGAGCTTGCCAAGCGCGGTTAAACTGATTGTCTTTGCTCCAACCGCTACCACCAACCATAGCGCGGATATAGCCAGTAGAATTTTCTACTACTACAGCAGCCGCTGTGCTGGCGTTGTACCACTCTTTATTTTGAGCGATCTTTTCAGCTACAATCTTTTCGGCTTTTTCCTGAAGTTTAAGATCTACAGTAGTATAAATTTTCAAACCGCCGCGATAGAGCATATCTTCACTATAGCGGTTATTAAGCTCTTTTAGTACGTAAGTGGTGAAATAAGGGACTTTGAGCACTTGAAATTCGGTGCGTCCCTTGTTGGCATATTTGATGCCTTTGCGCAAAGTATCGACAGCTTCGCGATATTGCTTTTGGGTAATCATATCCAGCTGGCGCATGCGGCCTAATACTTCCAAGGCTCGCGAAGCGGCAGCACGTTCATCTACCAAAGGAGAATAATAGCTCGGCGAAGCCGGCAAACCGGCGATAATAGCCGCTTGTACAGGTGTAAGCTTATCAGGAGTAGTTAAAAAATAGACATTGGCAGCCGCATGGACGCCATAAGCGCCTGCGCCTAAGTAAACATGATTGAGATAAAGCTCAAGAATTTCATCTTTACTAAAGCTCTTTTCAATTTGCAAAGCTAAGAGAGCTTCCCTTATTTTACGATGAAAACTTAAGTCGTCATTAAGGAAGAAGGCGCGAGCCAATTGCATGGTAATAGTGGAAGCGCCTTGGTGAACTTGACCGCCGGAGCGGTAAAGATCGACAGCGGCACGCAATACGCCGATAGGATCGACGCCGTGGTGCTCGTAAAAACGCGAGTCCTCAATAGCCAAAATAGCATTGCGCATATTGGGCGAGATCTTCTTCAAAGGAACCCAAGTGCGGTTTTCTCGGAAAAGAGTAGCAATAACCTGACCGTCGGAAGAATAGATGCGCGTAGTCTCAGCTGGATCGTATTGGTGCAACTTACTTACATCGGGCAGTCCTTTGGCGTAGTTGTTGATAATAACGTAACCAGCCACACCTGCCGCTATAAGCACCAACAGAACAGAGAAACTGGCCCAATAGAGAAACTTACCTAAACGAGCCAAACACCCAAATTTACTCTTAGGTTTTTGAGGTGAAGTGCCATTCTCGCCTTTACTCATATCAGAATTTACTTACCTATTATTAAAAATTAACGGCCAAAACCGTAATATATGCATTTTAAGCAATTGCCAAGAGGATTTTTCGGCTTGTTAGTAGGTTCCTCTAAGCTTTTTTACTCAGCTTCTTCCTGAGCTTCTTCGGCTTGAGCTTCAGTTTGTTCGGCGTTTTCGGCTTCTTGATTATTGTTTTTATCTTTGCTTACTTCACTTAAAACACCGAAAACGAAATTTTTAGAACGCTCGGTAGAGTATTCTTCAGAAAGATCGGAGCAACAATTGATAATAGCCTTGTCAGAAGTAGTGCGAGCCGCTTCTTCATCAAATAAAAGGCCAAAAATACCAATACGAAGCAAATTGCGCTCCACAGCAGCCAAACGCTCTACTTGCCAATTGCAAGTAATGTGCTTTTGCAAAAGAGCGTCAATTTCACTTAAATGACTATTGACACCATCAAAAATGCGGGTAGTGAGATCTTTAATGTAGCGATCCGATTCGTAATAAAGCACATCGGAAAGAATAAGATGACGTACTTGAGAAGCGCCCTCTCCTCCAGGTACGAAGTCGGTAAAATTGAGTTCACGCTGGTAAAGAGCTTGCATAGCGAAAATAACAGCACGTTTGACGGGATCGGATACTTCGTTGCGATAACGAACAGCGTCATCTGCCCAAGCCGATGATGTAAAGCCGCCTTCCTTCTCATACTCATCGCGCATCTTCGAGGCCTCGATGTACTGTTCTCCCAATCTGCTACGACCAACAAGTCTAACATTACTCATGATGATATTTACCAATCCCAAACATCAAATTAAATATGTCTACTGAACCGAACTCGCTGACGAAAGCCGGAGCCTAAAGCTGCCAACGTCCGCAAACAACCCTGTCCAAATCGTTAAAATCTTGTAAGACTTTTATATTTTCAAAACCGACCGCTTGCATAAGCGAGCTTACCGCTTCGCCTTGCGTACAGCCTATTTCTAAAGCCAAACCACCGCCTGGTTCCAAATATTGGGGCGCCTGGCTAACTAACTTTTCAATTAAATCTAAACCATCTCGACCGCTGAAAAGAGCTAGACCTGGCTCGTAAGTAGCCACGTCTTTGTCGGCGGCAGGCCCTTCCGCAGTGCCAATATAAGGTGGATTGGCCGAAATAAAATGGAAACGCCCTTCAATTTCGGCAAAAAGATCGCCACCATGCCATTTTACTTCCGAAGCTTCCCCCAAACTACTTCGGTTGGCAGAAAAATAACGAAAAGTTTCCGGCGAAAGATCTTGAGCTTCGGCTTCAACTTCCGGACGGAGAGCTTTTATAGTTAAAATAACACAGCCGCTGCCAGTGCAAAGATCCAACACCTTGGGGCCGACCGCCTGAGCTTTTTCTTTGTCAACAACACTTTGGCCATTGGGTGTTTTTGTTTTAAACTCGTCTATCCAGTCTAAAACCGTATCTACCAAAAGCTCTGTTTCCGGCCTTGGTATCAAGACTCCGGGCCCCACCGCAAAAGTAAAGCCATAAAAGCCGCGCTCTCGTAAAATATAGGCTGTCGGCTCGCCGCGAAAGCGTCGTATAAGCCCATCTTTTACTTGAGCAGCTGTAGCCTCACTCAACGTGCTTCCGGCTTGGGTGAATAGTTGCACTTCCGTCAAACCGCTCAAGCCTTGCACCACAATTTCGGCTTCGCGGCGAGCTTCGCCAGGGCCAAAAGATCCGCTGCCTTTTAGCAAATCTTTCCCCCAGCGCAAAATGTCTTGCAAAATGGGCGGTGTAGGAAAATTGTCGATATGATGCAAAAAATTCACCCTAAAAAAGAGCTAATCTTGGCCCAATTTTTCCATGAGCTCTTTTTGTTCATTTTCGCAAAGGGCCTTGACAATATCGTCTAAGTCGCCGCCCATAACGGCATTGATATTATGTACAGTAAAACCGATGCGGTGATCGGTAACGCGACTCTGAGGGAAGTTGTAAGTGCGGATCTTTTCTGATCTGTCACCTTGGCCTACTTGAGAGCGACGGTTGGAAGTGAGCTCATCTTCGGCTTTTTGTCTCTCGATTTCCAACAAACGAGCTTGCAAAATACGCATGGCTTTCTCGCGGTTTTG
>DHKB01000014.1:11061-20942 GCA_002407045.1 Candidatus Bruticola papionis
TTGCGAACGCTCGTTTTGGCACGCGACGATTATACCCGTGGGTATGTGAGTGATACGTATCGCCGATTCGGTTTTGTTTACGTGCTGACCACCGGCGCCAGAAGAGCGGTAAGTATCAATGCGCAAATCTTTCTCGTTGATAGGCACTTCGTCTACGCTGTCTACTTCAGGTAGTACAGCTACAGTGACTGTAGAAGTGTGGATACGACCAGAAGCTTCGGTAGCAGGCACGCGCTGCACGCGATGGACGCCGCTCTCAAACTTCATATGCTGATAAACGTCGTGTCCGGTAATTGAGAAAGTAACTTCCTTCATGCCGCCCAAATCGGTATCTTGGCGAGCCAAAATTTCCGTCTTCCAGCCCATGCGGTCGGCATAATACAAGTACATGCGGAATAATTCTTGGGCGAACAAGGAAGATTCTTCACCACCAGCGGCGGGGCGAATTTCTACAATAACGTTGCGTCCGGCATAAGGATCGCGAGGCAAAAGCAAGCGAGTAAGTTCGTCTTCCAGCTGAGCGCGACGCTGTTCGAGCTCTTCAATTTCAGCGCGGTAAAGATCGCGCATTTCCGGGTCGCTTTCACTAGTTAAAGCGTGATGACTTTCACTGATATGCTCGACGACATTGCCTAAATCACGAGAGCGCAAAGCCACTTCCTCAATAGACTTGCGCTCTTTGGAAAGCTTCTGATACTCGGCAGGATTGCTCAATACTTCGGGATTGCACAAGCTGTGTTCGAGCTCTTCAAAGCGACGCTCCATTTCCTTGAGTTTGGATAAATCGAGCATAATTCGTACCTCAAAAAAAAACTAAAAAACAACGAAACGCCCTTTGTAGAACATTCGCTGTATTTTTTTACGGACCAACCCACCCCAACTGACAACTTTTCAACAAGGCGAAAGGTTGTATTTTTCCCCCATAATACGCAGAAAGCGTTCCCGAGGATACTTCTAACCCTAGAAACGCTACTCCGCAAAACCGGCTCTAGACCGGCCGTATAGCAACTAATCTTTAATTTTATAACGCTGACGGAACTTCTCTACCTGTCCCTCGCGAGCGACAGCACGCTTCTTACCGGTGTAGAAAGGATGGCAAGCGCTGCAAATTTCAACGCGCATGTCTTCCAAGGTAGCCAGGGTCTCAAAAGTGTTGCCACAGGAACAACGAATGGTTGTTTTGTACAACTTCGGATGAGTGTTTGCTTTCACGTTTTTACCCTCTTTGTACCCTTAACACCGCGCCTTTTTGTCGGTTTCAGGGTTGCTAGATTTCTAGGTCTTCAATTAACCCAGCATGAACGGCGCTAATTATATCACAGGAACGATAAAAATGGAAGGCCCTCCCTTCTATATTCCTGCAATTTACTAAGACCAGCCAGGCAAGCCCTTACTCGACAACTTTTATCCAAAGAGCTTGCCCAACCAGTTGCAATTTTTAACGATCTAAAGCGATTGTTACTTAGTATTATCTTGCTTGGAATCTACCTTAACGGGAATACTATTCTTTTTAATTTCGGCCACGCCATTCAGAACGCACCCATCTTCTTGTAAAGATAAAGCAGAATAGCCATAACCCATAGTGCGTCCCATACTTTCTAAAGCTTGGCAGAAAAGCTCCAACATTTCCTTATCACCCAAAGCAGCAGAAGAAAGGCGACTTCTGATACCGGCAGCAGTATCGTTTCTATTAGCTTTAATATCTTCGCAACTAAAAACTACGCCACAAAGTTTTCCCTCTTGGGCAGCTCGTTTAATTAAGGGTACATCAGCCCAAGTTTTTGCATATTTGCCGGAAAGCATATCATCAAAAACTGTCTGACTTTCCATATTGAAGGCTGCCACCAACTGATCGTCGGTAATAGTCAAGAAAGTATTGCGCCCGAAGGGAATTTTATATACTCGACAATTATTTATATCGTAAGAAGGACACATAGCGGCCAATAAAGGCACGCTAGGCAAACTCAACAGGAAGCCTTCAAAGTCTCCGCCGTTTTTCAGTCCCAAGGTAACTACCACCGGCATGCTAGCAGCTTTGTAAGGATTGCTAGTAGCTACATTGACAAATTGCTCTCCTTGAAGCCGACTCAAACCATCGATAGAGACGGTAAGTTCTCCAGTAAGCATACTTAAAAGCTTATCCATACTGCTGCCGACGCGGCGCAGCATTTCATCAGGCACTTGGCGTTGCTTTCTACCTTCAGGGGTAAAGCCCATAACATCGTAAACAATTTTCCAAACGGTTTGGATATTGACAGAAATTAAACTGCTGTTGGCGCAAGGGTGGTATTTAAAAGACTTAAATTCAACATTATTGGCTTTATTAAGAAAACGTTTGCCATAATGGCCAATTTCTTTAGGATCACATATCAAACGAGCGGAAAATCCAATTTGCTTGCCAGCTTTGGTTCTTTCGATTTTACCTTTAAAGAATCCATATTGCATGGATTTAATAAATCTTATGAACCTTATATCTACTTGTTGGGATTTAATCAGTCTAATAAATCCGTCATTTTCGTGAAGACGTTTGAAATTTACAAAGCCAACACTCAATGAATCGGTGTCGATCTTACCTATATATTTTTGAAAACCGGGCTCGGAAAGCAAAGAGTCTTTCTCTTGGCGAGAAGCTAAAATAGTAGTCAGATCTTGGCCAGAAGTACCAACAAAAAGAGTAGTTCCTTGAATAACCCAGGACAAGCCCCTTGTATTGTTACTAGGACAGTAGATTAGACCGTCCATACTGGGGATAGTAACATATTTCAAACCAGGGTTCCTTTTAATAGAGAGCTCCTGAAATTTTTTCATAGTTTGCTCAATAGGAGCTTTCGGTTTGAATTTTTGCATATAAACATATAAGCCGGCATTTTCTTTATTAGGAAGACGGGCAATCATAGCTCCGGCGCCTTCAGCATGCAAAGCCAAATCTTTAACTAGATCGAAATTTATTTCTTCAGAAAAAAACCGACTGAGCTGACTTTTTAAAACGGTATTGCCAGCAACACCCTGTATCAAACCACTAAAAAGATCATTTAAATTATCTTCTTGGCGCAAATCTATAGCTATAAGAGCGATACTGTCACGCGGAGCCATGCGAGCAGCTTCGTAGACAATATTTTTTCGATAAACTCCAAAAAAAGTCGTCAGCAAGCAAGTTATAATCGCAATTACGACAATGGCACATATTACAGCTTTAGCTGAAAAATAAGACTTTAAACCACGTTTGGTTTCTTTGTCGTTTTGGGGTTCAACAGACCTAGAAGCGGGAACGTCATCATTATTTTCTTTGTCATTATCAATATTTAGAGAATCTGAAGCTGAATTTTGATTATTTAGAGGAGAATAATCAAAATCTTCATCTTGGCTAAAGCCAGAATTAGGTGATTCTTCGCTCATAATAGATAGTGGCTCCGTTTCTTACATTTTTTCCATTGTAGACTCTTTTTTTTCGTTTTTATCATCAAGAAACCTAGCATTTTCCCCTTTTGACTTGTCGAGGCCAAACCGTCATATCTTTAAAGCTTCTCCTGACTCTAGATATAGCCTAAAGTTTGTGAAGGCTTAGCCGTAATCAAGAGCGAAGGGCTCGGATATTTTAATTTTTCAGCAGGATAAAAAGTATGGCAAAGTTTTGTAATAAATGTGGCGCACAAGTTAGAGAAAATGCCCGTTTCTGCAATATTTGCGGTAATCAGCTGCGCGTAACGCCAGCGGCGCCTCCTCCAACAGCGCTCCCTCCAACTTTGCCTTCAACGCCTCCAGCGTCTGCCACATCTCCGGCGGCCTCCCCTGTTCCTCAAGCGCCGCAATTTTTCCAATCCTACGATTTCGAGCCTGGCGGCCCTTCCTTAGCTGGACAGTCAAGCCCTACACCTTATCCTTCGCCTTCTTCTGGCCCTTTGCGCGATTCTTCCCGGCCGTTGCCCCCATTGAGCGATTTCTTTGGCGCCGAAGATGACGAGGAAGCGAGCAACAAGCGCGAGTTAGCTGAAGATACTATCATGAACTTCTCGCTTTGGGCCGCCGCTATAGTGTTGGTGCCTATTCCTTTTTGCGATTTAGTTTTGCTTATGCCTATTCAATCGGCTATGGTAATTGCTGTAGGCAAAGTTTACGGAGTAAACGAAACTCCCGAGCGCATTTTAGCTATTATCGCCGGTTCTTGCGGCGCCAGCGTCTTCGGCCAGCTGACCGCTGTCTTCTTGAGTAATTTAATTCCTATTATCGGATCGTTAGTCAGCGCTCCCTTTATTTTTGGTTGGACTTACGGCTTAGGGAAAGTGGCCATACGCTACTTTGAATCTAAAGGCCAAGCTAGCGAAAGCGAGTTAAAGTCTATTTTTAAACAAGCTAGCAAAGAAGCCAACAGTAAATATGATCCTAGCAAAGTAGGTTCGGCCCAAGCTTCCTTGGATAATTTGCGCCAATATATGTCAGAAGAAGATTATATGAAAATTAGAGAGCGCTTCGGCCCTGAAGCCAATCGCTAGCCACCAAGCCACACTGTATTTGTGAAGCGGCGCTGAATCTAAAATTGGTTTAAGCTCCAGTTTGATAACCCCAATTGGTAAGCGCCCACAGCTCCACTAAATTCCCCGCGCTCTAAAATAACGGCTCGGTGATTGAGTAAAGCTCCAGCTCGCACTAAAACGGCCCGCAAGACTGGATTGTTACGTAAAGTAGATCCGGCATATACAATAGTGTGAGTGCGACACTGATTCATCATACCAGCGGCGATTAGAGCGATATTTTCACCTACCATACCCATAATGCCAGCCATAATATCGGCGTCGGAAGGGCGCTCAATTTCACAATCGCCAGCCAAGCGTCCAAAATTAGAAGCGGTAATATTATCAGCAATGCCTACTTGGCCGGGTGGATAGATATCTTTAAGCAATAAATCTACTCCGGAGCGCTTACCTTTTTGAGCTAAAAGACAAACGTCTTCAAAGCTGCTGCCGGGAATAAGAGCGCGACCCAAGCCTAAAATGGTACCGCCTCCTAAAGCGGAGCCGCCTACACGACTAATGGAAACGCCATTAACAAAAAGGAGCGAAGTGCCGGTGCCTACCGATCCTAAAATGTAGGGCAATTCTACACCGCTAGAACCAGGCAACAACTTGGAAGCGCCAGCGCCCCAAGCCACAAATTCGTTGACGCCAAAAACTTGCGGTATGTGCTCTTCTTTAGCTTCGCTACGCCGACAGCGAGCTCGGTGACGAAATTCGGAAGCGCCGCGGCCGGTTACGCCACAAAACTGTACGCCTAAATTGATTACATGGTCCAACACTTCCTCACAGCTATAATTTTTGAGGAAAGTGAGCACCAATTCTTCACCCGGACGAGCAATAGCTATTTTGGTGAGAGTTCCTCCTATATCGAGGCCACAACCGCAAAGATGTTCTATATCGTCAGAATATTTGTACATTTCTCTTTATAGTGCAATTAACCTAAGCGGCAAAAAAAAGCAGCTACTCATTTTAGCCTTTTCTTCAAGCAAATGGAAAAAAACTAAACATAGCTGCTCTAGCGCCGCTAAACAAGCCCTCAATAAAAAAGCTCGATAACTCTAACGCTGGTCTTTAGTTAAAATAGCGTCGATAATACCATAGTCGAGAGCTTCCTGACTAGACATATAGTGGTCGCGCTCAGTGTCTTCGCAAACTTTCTCATAAGGTTGGCCGGTATGGTTAGCCAAAATGCGGTTGAGGTTTTCACGCGTTTTCAAAATTTGTCGGGCATGAATCTCAATATCGGTAGCCTGGCCGCCGATTTCTCCAATCCAGGGTTGGTGGATCATAATGCGCGAGTAAGGCAAAGCAAAGCGTTTACCTTTGCAACCGCCAGCTAAAAGCACAGCCGCAGCGCTAGCGGCCATGCCCATGCAAATGCAAGAAACGTCCGGCTTAATAAGTTGCATACAATCATACATGCCTAAGCCGGCTGTAACCGATCCGCCGGGGCTGTTGATGTAAATATCGATATCTTTATCGGGATCTTCTTGCTCGAGATAGAGCAATTGAGCGATCACCAAATTGGCCAATTCGTCGTCAATAGCGTCGCCAACAAAAATAATGCGGTTTTTGAGCAAACGGGAATATATATCGTAGGCCCGCTCGCCGCGAGCGGTTTGCTCAATAACCATAGGAATAAGCTGGGCTCTTTCGCCGCCGGGGTATCTGCCAAACATCATATAAACGGAACTCCTTCAAGAAGGGGCATAACGGGATTCAGCCTTTCTTAGACCCCTCACCACAAATATCGCTTGCCAATTCTCGCCAGGTATAGAACTCCCTCCCCTAGCGCTGTATTAAAGTTCTGCCGCAAAAAATAACTGCCGCAGCTTTAAAATGGTAAGGACATAAAAAAGCTACGACAGCTACATAAGTAGTTAGCGATGCCGCCTATCGGCCCTTTGCCACCTCGATCTCATTTTTTAAGCGCAAGCAATTGCTTTTTCGACTCAAACTTGATAATCTGATGTGAGGCGACAAAGCAAAGGCCTTTATGCGGCCACTGGCAACGAAAGACTAAAACCCAAATTGGCCTCATCCTCGGCAGGATCAAAAAGATCGACTGCAGCAGCTTGGTGCCGCTCTTCTTTCCACTCAGTAGATGTAGCATTTACAGCAGCCACAAGGCCGTCGAGATCAGCGAGATATTCGCTATCGACTTCGGCAGCAGCATAGGCATAAAAAATATCGAAGCCGTTTTCGCGGTCTTCTGCTGCAGCTACAGCATCTGCCACAGCGGCCAAATCAAAACTGGCACAATCATCGATCGCATCTTGCCATCGCTGGGCGAGATCCTGAGCACGGGCGACCAATTCTTCAAGGCTGTCTTGTTCGACGTTATTTGGATTGGAGCAAAAGTTTATAGCGTCACTATTTGCGAATAGTTTCATTTTTTGTTAATCCTTTCATTTTGACTCTTTTTGCAGCAGTTTTTTTTACAAACAAAGCTCTGCAATAGTCAGCCGCGCAGAAAAAGTAAATAAAAAAGGACTAACGCTCGGAAAAAGCGAGCATTTTATTGAAGGATAGTAGTTCGATAAGCTCTCGTAAGCCAAAAATCTTGTGAAATGACAAATCTCGATTCAATATTCGCTGCAAATCGAACAGTCCCAAATTGTCTGCAGAGAATTCGTTTTTATGCCATAGACGTCGCACACGCGATGCCTTCGTAGCATAGATTTTACGAAGCAAATCCATAAGCGACATGGGCATATCTAGAATTATATCGAGAGAAATTCGCACATATTTCCACAAAACTCTATTGACTTTTCCAATAAAGCAGATTAAAATACCTTGCATCAAAAATAGGGTAAACGCCATAGCTTCGGCCTTGTTTCCTTTCTACGGTCATGCGCATCGTTGGGGTTTGTGCATGTTACCGTCGTTTCGTTGTGGGTGCTGACGGCTTATCTTTGCTTAGCCGTGTGGTGGTGTGTTTTTTGGGAGTAGAAATCGCCGCCTCAGAGCATTGTAAACGTTATTTAATGATCTGAATAGTCATTTTTGTTAAATTATTGTAGAAAATAGGGCAGTTTTTGCGTGATTGGTTTAACTCGTCTTTTTATCTGCACATTTTTCTGCTTTTTATGTACATAAACATATTGTTGCATACGTCACGACATCTATACGGCAATAACTTGCTACTGTCAATTTATAGTCCAGCGTCGTATATATTTATTTAAAGTGTACTGCAATTACTAATGAGACTTTGATGGCTAAAAAACTCAGCAAGGAGCTATAACTGAGATTGTATTTTTTGGGCCAAAGTAATAAGGTCCAGCTCTGCGATTTGCCGCTTTTCTTCCCAACACCTTTCTACGAGACTAGCAGCAGAAACAATATCAAAATTATCAAGATATGATTGTGCTGCGATTGAAGTTGTATAAAGCTCACTTTTTTCGTCACTCTGCAATTTAGCAGACATTAACTCCATATTAGCGAAGGTATTTACCAGATACGCTGAAAGAAGGTAGCTTTGCGTGCGCATCTTGTTAACTCTCAAAAAGATTTTCAAAAATTTTGTTGCAGTTGTGGCAGAGTTTTCTCTTTTACGGGCTCTTATGAAAAGTTTATAAGGCATGCAATTGCGCAAAGCGTATCTATTTTTCATTATCACATTCCTTTCCAGTTGGACTGTCCATCTACTGACAAACAGCCGCCACTTAGTGTATTTATTGAGCTTTAGTATAGTCATCAATACAGTAAGAAGCTTCAAACGACGCCGCAACTAAAAGGCAAGGCTCAGCTTCCCTCGATACCTACAACAAAACAGTTTTAACTGTCAACTCAATTGCTTTTTTTTAGCTTCTGCTTATTTATATTTATATAAGCTGCATAAATATCTATTTTATTGCATGCCGCTATGCTAACTTTTTGCATGTTTTTACCGCTTATTTTATCACTTATCTACCGCAATATCGACTTATTTACGCAATAAACATCTAATACATCACGATTATTTCATATTTTTTAACAAACAGAATATTGAATATACAAGCCACACCATATTTACCAAAAATATATGCAAAAAGTAGTATATACAATAATATATATTTTTATTAAACTTTTTGTTAATTTTTAAACATATTTCGATATAATTTAACAAAAAGAATACATATTGTTTACAAAAATCCATTAATTCAGCGTATTACTAGAATAGGAATATATCAACCGTCTTCTATAAAAGCCTTTTTGCTACACGTATAGCTAAACAGCGCTATTAGCGGGAAGGCCGAGTAAATGGACATTTTTAGGTCAAGGAAAAAAGCTTGACCTGCGGAAAGTGCTTTACGCTATTTTTACTTAAAATTGGGAGAGCACTTTTTCTTATGGATAGTCAGATTCACAACCAGATCGTAAGTTTCATTTGGAGCGTGGCCGACGATTGTTTGCGCGACGTTTATGTGCGTGGCAAATACCGCGATGTGATTCTGCCTATGACCGTTATCCGCCGTTTAGATGCTGTTTTGGAAAAGACTAAACAGGCCGTATTGGAAACCAAAAAAAAACTAGATGAGAAGCATATAGCCGGACAAGAACGGGTATTATGTAACACTGCCGGGCAAGCTTTTTGTAACAGTTCTCCTTTTTGCTTAAAAGATCTGACTTCGCGCGGCAAGTCTCAGCAACTTAAAGCCGACTTTATCGCCTACTTGGACGGCTTTTCCGACAACGTGCAAGAAATACTCAATAAATTTAAGTTTCGCAACCAAATAGACACTATGGTGGAAGCCGATATTTTGGGCGCCGTTATTGAAAAGTTTATTTCACCTACTATAAATTTAAGTCCCGAGCCGGTTTTAGATGATCTTGGACAAATAAAAATTCCTGGCCTAGACAATCATGCCATGGGCACAATTTTTGAAGAGCTGGTGCGCCGTTTCAATGAAGAAAATAATGAAGAAGCCGGCGAACACTGGACTCCTCGCGATGTAGTTTATCTTATGGCCGATTTAGCCGTTTTGCCTGTAGCTGATAAAATTAAAGATAGTACCTATACTTGCTACGATGGCGCTATGGGTACTGGCGGTATACTTACTGTGGCTCAAGAAAGGCTCAGTGAAATTGCCCAGCAAAAAGGCAAACAAGTTTCCATCCATCTTTATGGGCAAGAAATTAACCCCGAAACTTACGCTATTGCTATAGCTGATATGATCTTAAAAGGTAAAGGTGAAACTTCACAAGATCACTTTATCTATGGCTCTACCCTTTCTTCTGACGGTTTAGCTGACAAAACTTTTGATTTTATGTTATCTAACCCGCCTTATGGCAAATCTTGGAAGACCGACGCCGAAAAGATGGGTGGCAAAAGCGGCATAAAAGATCCGCGTTTTGTTATTGTCGACAATAAAGACGAACAAGAAGAAA
>DHKB01000014.1:21002-23166 GCA_002407045.1 Candidatus Bruticola papionis
CAAGAAGAAAAAAGCCAAAAATACTGATGAATTTAGTATGCTTTCCGCTACCGGCGACGGTCAGTTGCTTTTCTTGCTCAACAATATTTCTAAAATGAAAGAAGGCACCGATTTAGGTTCGCGCATTGTGGAAGTTCACAACGGCTCTTCCCTCTTTACTGGAGACGCCGGCCAAGGTGAAAGCAACGCTCGCCGCCATATGATTGAGCGCGACTTAGTGGAAGCTATTATCGCTTTGCCTGAAGGCATGTTTTACAATACTGGCATAGCTACTTTTATTTGGGTACTTTCCAATCGCAAAGAAGAGCGCCGCCGAGGCAAGATCCAGTTAATTGACGCTACTTCTATGAAAGCGCCGCTGCGCAAAAATTTGGGCAAGAAAAACTGTGAATTTACTCCCGAAATTCGCCAACAAATTCTCGACTTATATTTTAAGATGGAAGAAAACGAATATTCCAAGATCTTCCCTAATAGCGAATTTGGTTTTTATAAAGTAGAAGTGCTGCAACCTAAGCTTGACGAGCAAGGCCAACCCTTGCGCGACAAAAAAGGCAAATTTATTGAAGATAAAGATAAAAAAGATAGCGAAATAATTCCTCTTCGCTACGAAGGCGGCATAGAAGCTTTCTTAGATAAAGAAGTGCGCCCCTTCGCGCCCTACGCCTACGTAAATGAAGCCGCCACCAAGGTTGGCTATAAGCTTAGCTTTACTAAGTATTTTTACAAGCCCATCCAGTTGCGCCCCTTAGCGGAAATTGTAGCCGACATTCGCGCTCTAGAAGCCGAAACAGCCGGCCTCTTAGAAGAAATTATCGGCGAGGAGGCTTAAGCTAATGGCAATGAAAGCTTATGAAAGTTACAAAAACGTAGATTTACCCTGGCTTAAACGTGTGCCGGAGCACTGGGAAATAACCTCTTTAGCTAGAGTAGTCAAAGAGCAGAAAATAAAAAAGCCAAAAGGCGAACGCTTTCAAGTGCTTTCCTTAAGTTATGGCAAAATTATAAAAAAGAAAGATATAAATTTTGGCCTCGTTCCAAAAGACTATGACAATTACCAATTATTACACCCAGGCAACATAGTTTTACGTTTTACAGACTTACAAAATGATCATAAAAGCTTGCGAACCGGTTTAGTTACTCAACAAGGCATAATTACATCTGCCTATGTATGTATAGATCCTATAGAAAACCCAGCTTATATTCACTATCTGTTACACCATTACGACACAATAAAATTATTTTATGGGATGGGAAACGGAATAAGACAGTCCATAGGCTATAAAGATATTTCTGATGTGCGTATCCCGGTGCCGCCAAAAGAAGAGCAAGAGCAAATTGTACGCTATTTGGATTGGCAAAATTCGCGTTTAAATAAGCTGATCAACGCCAAGAAAAAAGAAATTGCCTTACTGGAAGAGCAAAAGCAAGCTTTAATTAGCCAAGCCGTAACCAAAGGCTTAAATCCCCACGCCCCCCTAAAAGACAGCGGCATAGACTGGATCGGCCAAATACCTGAACATTGGGAAATAAACAAAATGAATCGCCTTTTTAACTTAATTGGCAGCGGAACGACTCCCAGCTCTGGCAGCGTTGATTTTTATGATAACGGAAATATTCCATGGCTTAATTCTGGCGATTTATATGGAGACAAACCTGCAATACAAAAAACAGCAAAGTATATTACACAACTAGCATTAAATAGTTTTTCAACATTAAAACTCTATGATGCTAACTCAATTGCTATAGCAATGTATGGAGATCATTCTCTTGGCAATATATCTGTCATACCATTTAGTTTTTGCTGCAACCAAGCTTGTTGTATTTTTTCTTTACCAATTCCTAACATAAATATAAAGTATGTTTACTACTCAGTTTTATCTGGTAAACAAAATCTAATTAGGCAAGCAAGAGGTGGTGGACAACCTAATATCAATCAAGACATACTCAGACAGTTTCGGTTGCCTTTTCCTCCTATTCACGAGCAAGAACACATAGTTAGTTATTTAAATTATCAATGTACTCTTATTGATAATTCAATTGCAAATATAAATAAAACAATCTCCCTCCTTCAAGAATACCGCACTCGCTTAGTAGCTGATGTTGTCACCGGACAAATCGACGTGCGCCACATTGCTATTCCCAACTACGAAACCATAACCGAAAC
>DHKB01000010.1:0-146 GCA_002407045.1 Candidatus Bruticola papionis
CTCTAGGCTGAAAACTACGCAGCCAAACACTGCAAAGCCAAATAGACAAGCGCAACAGGCAAAGCATAAATATGTGTCGAGCGTTTATAGGCGCCAACTTAATTTCGAACGGTAACGAGTTGTGTAGTTTTTTACCAACAGGCGGA
>DHKB01000010.1:295-10683 GCA_002407045.1 Candidatus Bruticola papionis
CGGTAGCGCAGGCCTCTGGCCGCTAGGCCAGTGAAGCCGGAGCGTAGATATGGTAAAAAATGAAGCTAGCACAAAATAGCTATCGGGCGGGCGGAACACTATTAGCGTTTCCAGGCTGAAAAACTACGCAGCCAAACAGGCAAGCGCAACAGGCAAGTGCAAGCACAGTTAATATGTGGCTTACGCATTATTGGCATTTTAAGCCATGAAGATATAATTGCTTTTATCTAAAGCTTCAATTTGTTTATAACCTAGTTCTGATAAAAGCTCACTCACTTTTGGATAATTGCACTCAAAGATCTCTACCCAAAGTATGGGCTTATCTTTAAGAAGTAAGCTCTTACTGCCTTGTAAAACTTTATACTCAAAGCCTTCAACGTCCATTTTGATAAAATCAATTTTTGTACCAAAATCAAAACTATCTAAGGGCTTCATTTCAATACCATTTAGACTTTTTGATTCTGTAAAATTTGTTCCACCAAAATTAAAAAGATCACAGGTGCAAATTTCGGCTGAACCTGCTTTTTCACCTAATACACAATTGTAGGCTGTAATTACGTCTTGAAGATTGTTTACTTCAATATTTTTTGTAAGAATATCGTATGTAGGCGAGCAACCTTCAAAGGCAAAAATCTTTTTGGCTTTGGCTACGCAAGCAAAAAACAGACTATGGTTGCCAATATTGGCGCCACAATCTAGATACGTGAAACCGGGCTTTAGATATTTTTTATAGACCTTTTCAAGAAGCTCATATTCATCAAAATTTCTGCATTTTAATATTGATTGCTGTATTAAATCGAAGCGAGCGTATGGTAAATAAAAGTTAACATGAACGCCTTTTATATCGAGGCTGTAAGTATCATCTTCTACGCTTCTATTGTTATTTTGAGCGTATAGTTCATCTTTAATTAGCTCATCATGGATAGGTTTAGTAACAAACTTCAGCACCTTTTTTAAGAAAGATGCATAATGCCTTAAAAAGAAAGAACTTCCATCAAATTTTTTATAGACGCAAAATAGAGCTTCTCTAAAAAAGCGAGTGTCACAAACATTATCTATGTTCTGTCGTGGAGTTATACATTCCGAGTAATTATGCTTCTTTATTGAAAGCTCAGCACTAGCAGATGATTTGTTATCGTTCATTACAAAGCCGCTCCAGATTTTGCTGAAATAGATTCCCCATCTTAATAATAGAAAGTTAGGAAAATATTGATATGTACCCTAAATGGGCATAACTCCGATTATAATATATATATTTTATAAATATGTCTATAGTTAGAAATATACCGTTGAGTTTTTTTTGTTAGTATAGTATGCTGTACCATTTTTGGATAATATGTTTGCTTGCAGTTAGAGGGTGTTAAATATGTTTTTTTACACAAATAAATATTTATAAATATTACTTTTTTATTTTTACTTGTACCATTATTTCTCTTGATTAAAAGTAAAATTGTAGTATTATGCAGGCATACACAGACATCGCTTTGTGTGGGCTATTTTGGAACTAATAAGTTCTGAATGTACTATTTTCTAGGTTTTTAGAAATACTGCTGTAGTTTGATAAGGAGGCATGTATGGGCTTTTTAGATGGATTATTGGGAGTTGGTCTGGCGGCTATGGCTCTGGATTTGCAAACTCAAGACGTTAAAGCTGAAGAAGGCGATGGCGAGCTTGATATTCTCCGCAAAAAAGTAGAACGTTTTAAGGAAATCCAAGAAGACAAGAAAAACGAGTGGTTGCGCGAAAAAGAGCGCGAAAGGGCGAGAAGAGGATATTAAGTTAGCTGCTCTTGTGGCTCTATTAGAAAATTAAGATAAAGCTGGCGGCCAAATTTACTAATTTGAATTTGGCCGCTTTTTTGTTGGGTTAACTATAAGCGTGTAGGTTTATAAACTTATTTTCGAGAAAGTGCGCCCCTGAAAAATAGTGTAGATAAGGTAAACAGGCGGTCAAAGATGAGCTATAGCGGAAATAATATGTTGCCTATTTGTGTAGCAGATATGAAGAAGTTGGGGTGGAGCGAGTTGGATGTTTTGCTCGTTTCCGGTGACGCTTATATTGACCACCCTTCTTTTGCGGCAGCTTTGTTGGGGCGTTTTTTGGTCTCTAAAGGGTATCGCGTGGGGCTAGTGTGCCAGCCGCGCTGGGATCGTCCTGATGATTTTTTAGTCATGGGGCGTCCTCGTTTATTGGCAGGGATTAGTGGCGGCGCTTTAGATTCCATGTTAGCTCACTATACAGCTTTTAGAAAAAAACGCCATGACGATGCTTTTACTCCGGGAGGCAAAGCCGGAGCTCGTCCCAATCGGGCTATTATTGTTTATACTAATTTAGTTAGACAAGCATTTCCCGGTTTGCCAGTAATAATTGGTGGTATTGAAGCTTCTTTGCGCCGCTATACCCATTATGATTTTTGGTCGGATAATTTGCGTCGATCTATTTTGTTGGATTCGAAAGCTGATGCTCTTATTTATGGTATGGGCGAATATTCGCTTTGGAATGTAGTAAAAAGAGTTGAAGAAGCTTGGGAACGCAATCGTCCAGTATCTTTTGAAGGGCTCAATGGCCTTTGTTATATGGCTAAAGCAGAAGATATAGAGCGCTTGGAAAATCCTATAGTATTGCCCAGCCATGAAGAGATCGTGGCTGATTCTGAACAGCTTGTGAAAGCTTCTCTTTTAGCTGAGCGCCATATTCAGGCTGCCAATTGTGCTTGCGTTCAGCAAGTAGGCAATCGCTATTTAGTTGCCACTCCGCCTACGCCAAGTTTAAGTCAAGCTGAAATGGACAAAATTTATGACTTGCCTTTTACCAGAAAGGCCCATCCGAGTTACAAAGAGCCTATTCCGGCTTTGGAAATGATAAAAACTAGCATAAACAGCCATCGCGGCTGCGGCGGAGGTTGTTCTTTTTGCTCTTTAGCTCTACATCAAGGACGACGCATAGCTTCTCGCAGTGAGCGTTCAATTTTAAGTGAATTGGAAAAAGTGGCTAGGGCTGAAGATTTTAAAGGCTCTATTTCCGATGTTGGCGGGCCTACAGCCAATATGTGGCAAGCTAAATGTGGCGCAGATCCGGCCAAATGTAAGCGCTCTAGTTGTATGTTCCCTAAAGTTTGTCCAAATTTTAAGGACCAGCAAGATAAGTATGTTGCTTTGCTGCGCAAAGTTTTAGCCCATCCTAAGGTTAAGCATGTGCGCATTGCTAGTGGCGTTCGTTTTGATTTAGCTTTAAAAAATAAAAATGCTTGTCGAGCTTATGTGGCTGAATTTACTGGAGGACAATTAAAAATTGCTCCCGAGCATTGTAATGCTAAAGTTCTAAACTATATGCGTAAGCCTAGTATTCAACTTATGGATGAATTTATTGGCTATTTCTTAAAATATTCTCAAGATGTCAATAAAGAACAATATATCGTTCCTTACTTGATGAGTGCTTTTCCCGGATGCACGGAAAGCGATATGCGTGAATTGGCGCAGTGGTTGCAAAAGCGTCATTGGTCGCCGCAACAAGTACAATGTTTTATTCCTACTCCTGGTACTGTAGCTACTGCTATGTATTATGCTAAAAAAGATACTGAGGGCAACTCTATATATGTTGCCAGAACTGACGCTGAAAGAATGAGGCAACATTACATTTTATTAGGCAATAGCAAAGAGGAGCGCCATGTTAGTGGACGAGAAAATCGAAAAATTTCCGCTCATGAGCCTTCGCCTTCTAAAGGTAACGCCCGTCGAGAGAATGCCAGACTCAACGAACGAAGAGGCGAACGGGCTGTTAATAGCGGCCGCCGTGTCGAGTCTCACAAAATTGAAGGCAAAACAAGACGAGGTGTACCCCAACAAGAAGAACGCCGAAACTGGAACTCTAGACGAAATCCCGAAAGTTTCGGCGCTGAACGTAATCGCTTCGGCAGAAGAGGTCGAAACGGTTAGTTTATTATCTATCAGGAGTTAACCTAAAATAGCGGCTCCTTTGGTCTCTTGTTGAGCTTGACGGACAGCTTTAGCCAGTTGGTCAGGGCAGGAAGTAGGCTTGGGGCCGCAAGTAATACCTTGCAAAAGTGACTCAATTTCGTCTACGCTGTGTCCTTCAACCAGTTTGGCAATGCCTTTAAGATTGCCATTGCACCCGCCATCGAAGCGGACGTTGCTGATCTTATCACCGTCAATATCGAAGTGGATAGCTCGAGAGCAAGTTCCCTTAGTTACATATGTATAATGCATAGGTTCTCCTAAAATTTAGTTAGCTTATTTGTCTTCTTTTTTGAAGAAAGAATCGGGCAAGTTTTTGTTAAAAATGTAGTTAGAATACTTGGCAGTAGCGTGAGCGTTTACAGACACTTTAGGAAAAGCAAACTGGGCGCTCATAGAATCGAATACTTTATAGCCATCTTTGGTGACGTAGTTGACGTCGACACTAAGCTTACCATCGTTTTTATAGTTGGTTACCTGGCGCGGCACGGTATAATCTTCGCAATTGACCCACATTTCTACACTGATAATGTCGCCCATGCCTTGTTTGGGAAGTAAAAATAAGTGCCAAACTTTTTGGTTATTTAAAGTAGTAGTTTCTTTGACTCTGCTATTGAATTTTTCCAACTTGGGAAGGTTCCAGCCAAAAATATTGGGATATTTTTTGACATAGCTGGGAGCTTTTTCCAAGACGAGCTTGTGCTTGTCGGGAGCTTTGTAATAATACTTGCCGCTCATGCTGGGATTGTAAGGAATGAAAGCTACTTTGGCACGCAGAGAAATGTCGATATTAGCTTGGTAATCTTTAAGGCCGTGGTTGACAGCTTTAACTTTACTAAAGATTTTCTCGACTTCTTCGTTGGCTCTAGCTGGAGCAGCTATAAAAAGAGCTAAACCGATAATCGATAAGCTTATAAGTAAACTCTTAATTTGTTTTCTCATATTTATCTTCTCCTTTAAGTTAAAAAAGGAAATAAAATTCAAAGAACACTTTCAGCGGATTCTTTTGTTAGAAGCTTAGAGCTCTCTCCTGCTGATTAGTTTCTTGGTAGAAAACTTTCTTAATATTCTTTAATACTTGTAGTCCTTTTTGATATTTAGCGATAAGTAGCTGCGTCTAAAGCCTTGCTTGAAGGTGGCTTGGCCTTAAGGACATCTTTGCTAGTATCGGTAATAGCGTCTAAAGGATCGCCACTCTTATTGGTAGCTGCGCCTTCAAAGTCGTGCTCAGGATACATAAAGCCGTTAGCGTCCAAACGCATTTTAGGTTCGCTATTCTTTTTATCTTTTTGCTTGTTATCTATAGCATTAGATTCATCTTTATAATTATTCCCTACGTTGGTGCCGCCTACTTTAGGCAGCTCGGGAATGTCCGGAGGAGGGGCCACTTGCACGGGAGGAATGTTTGGGCGAGGCATGTTGCGACGCACTTTAGGATAGGCTGATTGCTTGTGGGTACTCCGACGAGCGGATTGAGTATAGTTATTCCCTTCGTAACGAGGCTTAACTTGAGTGCGTTTAGGTGGAGCTGGCAAGGGAGGAGGGGCGGGCACAGCTTGAGGAGGAACACACTCATTCTGACTATCTGGTTGATAATCATTGGACATGTAAGGGTCGGAGTCAATATAGTCTTCTTCTGCGTCTTGAGAATAATAGTCATAGTCATCGCTATCGGCAGGATTATCATTTTTACGTAAGGCCCTGCTGTCACGAAAACGCTGAAAATCAGCACTTTCCTCAAGATTGTCAGTATCATCTTTGATAGAGTAACTGGAAACTGGAATACTTTTCTTCTTTTTCTTTTTTTTGTGCTTAGGCTTCTGAGTATTATCTTTAACTTTTACTTTAAGATCATTCTTGATCTCAGATATAGTGTTTAATTGAGCGTTCCAAGTGATCCAGCTATTGGGCAAAGCTCGATAAGGCCCGAGGATGGTATCTTTGGTAAATTCTAATTGCTCTCCAGTTTTGACAGTGAATTTTTGCTTAGGGTTGGAAGCACTATTAACAGCAACGCTGCCTTGACAGACTCTAACTAAAGTTTGTTCAATCTTCTCTTGAGATTTTTGCTGGCATACTCCATATTTTGTGCCTATAGAGACGATGTTACAGTATTTTGTAGAAATACGAATTTTGGTATTTGAGGTATCGTCGGCAAAAAGCATGCCTTTGTATAGGATTACGTCAACAAAAGTTTGTTCATCTTCTCTTTTAGCTTCGTTAAGTTTGAAGATGGTATCGGCAGCAGCACGCAAGGTGGCGCCTTCGGGAAGCTCAAAAACGTAGACTTTGTCTGAGCCAGTTTTGACAATATTATCTTTATTTACGGTATTAGCAACCAACAATGTGATCCATTGTGAGGAACCAACGTTAACTTTGGCATCTTTGCCCAGAATCAAAGTAGCTTGTAAGGGAGTATCGACAGTTTTCTCTAATCCACCGAAAAAATAGGCGAAACTGCATACAACTAACGTAATAAAGAGCAAAAGACCGCAGCCTGCTGCTGCGTAAAGGCCGAGATAAGCTTGATTTTGCCTTCGAGAAGATGTTGGCTGATCATAAGCACTAAAAGGTAGCTCTTCTGGCTCTCTTTCGTGTTGGGGTCGATTGCTTAGTAGTTCAGGCGATATACGATCTTGGCTCATACATACCCTCGCAATTTTAATAATATGTGGATGTTAAATAAGACTTTTAAGAAATGCTTTAGCCATTCTCTAGAGCATCAATTTTGACCTTTTGCCAGTAGAAGCCAACATACAAGGCTAAAAAAAAGATCTCTAATTTAACGGCTTCTTTGAAAGGTAGCTTGAGCCAATTAGTGAACTTGTGCACCTGTTTTTTGCTCGTAAGTAAAAATTTTCTTTAGGTTGTTTTAAGCATTTATGGATTTTATAAGCAATTTTGTCGCCTATTGGTGGGATTTATGTATAAATTACTATAAGGTCAATCCGGTAATTTTTATTACTATGTATTCCATAAAAAGTGTAATCTTTTGGTGGACGATTATCTATATAGTAAAACTTGCTTTGGCTAAAAAATGGAATGTTATTCCTGGCTGGGTCTTTCTTAATGTTTCCACCAATGTTTCGCCCTGGGTTTATATTTGGATCTTTGGAGATAATTTGCCTTTTTGGTATTCGTATATGGTCTATTTTATTGGCGGCTGGGCTATTTGCTATTTAATTTGGGATGTACGCCGACGTTTGCGTGAACATGAGAAAAAAGAAGAGGAGCTCAAGCTAAATAGCGACTCTATTGCCAATAGTGAAGATACGGAAGTTAAGCAAGTATGTCTTTCTATCGATAATAATCAGTAGCGCTTTGCTTTAACGAAAAAAATACAAATTTTTTGCTATTAAAGGGCTTGACTCTCCTTGGCCTGTGTGGTATAAAACTGTGCGTAAGCGATGAACTTACAGATAAGTTGATATGTACCCGTGGCTTAACGGATAGAGCGATTGGCTACGGACCAATAGGCTGGGGGTTCGAGTCCCTCCGGGTATACCACAAGAGAGTTGAATTTAGTTCAGCTCTTTTTTTTGTTGTTTCTTGCTATGGTGCGCATGTCACTTTTTACAGCGTTAGGCCATTTGTTGTATAGCGTTGGCTACTAGTTGCTTTTTATTTTGAAAAAATCTTGAAAATAAAGTTATCAGCTCTTGACTCATCCTTTGCGATATGGTATAAAGATGCCGTTGAGTTGAGTCGCCTGGATGATTGAGGCGATGCTTCTCACGTATATATGTACCCGTGGCTTAACGGATAGAGCGATTGGCTACGGACCAATAGGCTGGGGGTTCGAGTCCCTCCGGGTATACCACAAAAGAGTTGAACTTAGTTCGGCTCTTTTTTTTGTTTTAGCAGTAGTTTTAATAGCACTTTTGGTAAACTACTTATTGGCAGCTCTTGCCGAGAAGAATCTAAACATAAAAAAAGCGCCGCTTTCGTCCAATAGAGGCGAATAAAAGCGGCGCAAATTATATACGCCTCTATATTATATTGTTTGTTGTACTGGGGCCCAATATCATTACTGACGGTCGAATCGTATAAACGTGTTTATCCTATTGCAAGATAGATAGGAAGCGTTGGCTGTGTTTATCGTTCGGTTTTAATTGCAAACAAGTTTGTAAAGCTTGTTTTGCTTCGTCAAATTTGCCAAGTTTGTAGCACATAATAGCTAAATCGTAGTAAATTTCCACCGATTCTGGGTCGGCTTTTACCGCTTGTTGCAATTGTAAACGACACTCTTCGCGCAATTCTGGCTGCTCGGCCATGCCCATTACCATAGCCAAGATACCTTTAGCTCTAGCACTATCACGCTGAGGAGCTGGTTTCTTGCCAAAGAAAGCCATAATTTTTTGCCACAAGGTAGGCTTGGGTTGGTACTTTTTCAGCTCGGCTGAGCTCATAACCATAGCTTCAACGTCGATATTATCGTCAAAGCCCTTGGGTACGCGCATTTTAAATAGGCCAGCATTATCGTATTCGTGGCGCAGTTTGGGATCGGAAAGCACTTCGTAAGCTTTAGTAATAGCTACCATCATCTCCTGAGCTTTTTCGGGATCGCCTTTGTAAACGTCAGGATGGTACGTTTTTGAAAGTTTGCGATAGGCACTCTTTATCATATCTGCGTTGGCGCTAGGGCTAACTCCGAGAACTAAATAATGATCGCGCATATCGAACTCTCCTTAAACACTTTGGAAATGATTTAAAAGTGAGGAAAAACTTCAACTTATTTCCGTCACCAATTTTTTCCGGCGCCCTTCAATAGCGAAACGGTTCTTCCTTGTTTAGTGCGCTTTTTGCCCCAGCTTCGTATTTTTATCCCTAAGATAAGGACATAATGTTTTTACCAATCGATAGGGGATAAGATTCAACGTCAATATTTATGGGGCTGCTACTCTAAGCCAGGAATTTTATGGATAGCGGCGTAAAAAGTTCGGTTAAAGAGCTGCAAGCACGCAGCTTTCCGCAAAGGGGCGTCTTTAGTTGCAGCGGTACTAAGGCGGCCTGCTGTGAGAAATAACGTAATTGTGAAAACAGTGTTAGTTGGTATTGGAGTTTTATATGTCTACTCTTGAACAGTTAACTCAGCTTAGAACTTTAGCTGAACAGAAGATCGCCGAAGCTTCTAATCAGCAAGCTATCGATGAGCTTTGGACTAAAATTTTTGGCCGTAAAGGTGGCGAATTGACTACCATTCTGCGCGGTGTGAAAGATATTCCCGCGGAAGAACGTCCCGAATTCGGTCGTGTTGCCAACGAAGTAAAAGCCGCTATAGAAAAAGCTTTTGCCGATCGTCGCGAGAGCCTCTATCAGGAAGAAATTGCCAAGAAATTAAATTCTGAGCGTCTCGATGTTACCTTGCCCGGTCGTTGGGCCGAACCCGGACGTATCCATTTATTAAGCGCTACTTTGCGCCGCATTAAAGAAATTTTCAAGGGCTTAGGCTACAGCGTTATGTCTGGCCCCGAAGTTGAAACTGAATATTATAACTTCGAAGCTTTAAACATTCCCGCTAATCATCCTAGCCGCGAAATGTGGGACTCCTTCTTCTTACGCGAAGGTTTGCTTATGCGCAGCCACACTTCTCCCAATCAAGTTCGCGTTATGGAAAAACAGGAACCGCCGGTACGTGTTATTTGCCCTGGTAAGTGCTATCGTCGTGACGCTGTCGACGCCACTCACTTCTGGGAGTTCCATCAGGTAGAAGGTCTTTTGGTAGACGAAAAAGTGACTTTTTCCGACTTAAAGGGCACTTTAGAGCTGTTTGCCAAGGGCATGTTTGGTTCACGCCGCAAAGCCCGCTTCAATCCCTCTTATTTCCCCTTTACTGAGCCTTCTGCTGAAGTAATGGTCGATTGCTTTGTCTGTGACGGCAAAGGTTGCCGCGTTTGCAAGAATAGCGGTTGGATTGAAATTATGGGCGCTGGTATGGTACATCCTCGCGTACTTAAAGGCGTAGGTTACGATCCCGAGCGTTATACCGGTTTTGCTTTCGGCATGGGTGTAGAGCGTATTGCCATGCTCAGCTGCGCTATTGACGATATTCGTCAATTCTACGAGGACGATTTGCGCTTCTTGCGCCAGTTTTAGTTAGGCTGACCGGTAAATCATAACGGCGGGGGAGAGTTTTTAAACGAGGAAAAAAATGAGAGTTCCTTTTTGTTGGTTAAAAGATTACGTAGAATTACATGAATCTGCCGAAGAAGTAGCCGAGATTTTACAATCCGTAGGCGTGCCGGTAGAAAACATCGAGTACGAAGGCGCTCAGGTGAGCAATGTTGTTACTTGCCGCATTGAAAAGATTGAGCCCCATCCCGATGCCGAACGTTTGCGTGTTTGCTCTGTAAATATCGGAACTTCCACTATCCAAATCGTCACTGCCGCTACCAATGTTTACGAGGGTATGAT
>DHKB01000010.1:10725-14459 GCA_002407045.1 Candidatus Bruticola papionis
ACTGCCGTAGCTTTGCACGGTTCTGTTTTAGCTGATGGTACCAAGATTAAAAAAGGTAAGTTGCGTGGCGTCGTCTCCGAAGGTATGTTCTGTGGCGCTGAAGAGGTCGGTCTCAATATCGAGTTCCTTCCTGAAGAAAAACGCGTTGATGGCGTATTAGATCTTGATAGCCATACTGAAGTAGGCATTCCTATTCAGAAGGCTGTTCCTATCATTGAAGCCGTTTTGATGGTTGAATCTTTCGCCAATCGTGCCGATCAGCTTAGCATTTTGGGCGTAGCTCGTGAACTGGCTGCTAAATTGCGCCGTCCTTTGCTCTTGCCTCCTACTATGCAAGACTTCAATCCCGAAGTAATCAATGCTGAGGGCGAAGATTTAGTTACTATTGAAGACTACCAGGCTTGCCCTCGCTTTATGGCTCGCTTAGTTGACAATGTCAAAATTGCTCCTTCTCCCATGTGGATGGCCCATCGCCTTGAATTGGCTGGTATGCGTCCTATCAACAACGTAGTTGATATTACCAACTATGTCATGTTGGAGACTGGACAACCCTTACATGCTTATGATCGTCGTCACTTAGCTGGCGGACGTATTATTGTTCGTAAGGCTAAGCCCGGAGAAACTTTGACTACTTTGGACGGAACTGAGCAAAAATTGCCTTCTACCGCTATTGTTATTGCCGACGCCGAAAAAGGTATCGGTGTTGCTGGCGTTATGGGTGGCTTAAATACCGAAGTAGAAGAGGGCACTTCCGAGTTGCTTTTGGAGTCGGCCGCTTTTGATAATGGTGACGTACGTCGCACTTCTTTGCGCTTAGGTTTACGCACCGAAGCTTCCAAGCGTTTTGAAAAAGGCGTCGATATTGAGCGCGTAATTTTCGGCAGTCAGCGTGCTGCCTATTTGTTAGGTGAGTTGGCTGGTCAAGTGCAGCCTAAGATCGTGGTTAAGAGTGTTGCCGCTCCCGAGCCTGCTGTCATCACTTTACGTTTACATACTATTAAGCGCGTTTTGGGTATCGAATTTCCCATTGAGCAAATCAGCGAGATTCTCAAATCGTTAGAGTTCGGTGTAGAAGTTATCGACGATAAGTCCTTAAAAGTGACTGTACCCAGCTTCCGTATCGATATTCCCGAAGAAATTGACTTAGTGGAAGAAATCGCCCGCCATGCTGGTTATGACAACTTACCCAACACTGTGCCTGAAGTTAGTCAGGGCAGCGTAGTTTTCCACAACGATGCTAACGAAGAGTTCTTCCGCGACATGGCTGTGCGTTTAGGTCTGAGTGAAATTATTACTCCTTCCTTGTACAGTGTCGATATGATGAAGAAATATCGTATCGAAGATGATGCCGCTCAAATTATGAATCCTTTGAGCGAAGATCAGCGCGTGCTGCGTACTCGTCTCTTCCCCTTCATGACTAATGTGGTTATGCGCAACTTGCGTTTGCGCAATAATGATTTACGTTTATTTGAAATTAGCCATGTCTACGAAAAAGACGGTGACGGCATTAAAGAGCCTATGCGTATGGGCATTGCCTTGAGTTTCGAGGGCGCCGATTTCTTCAATGTCAAAGGTATTGTTGAATACTTAGCTTCTGCTTTAGGCGTAGAACTTACCTATAAGAGCGCCGAACTTCCTTGGGTCCATTCTGGTTGCTGCGCTTCTGTTTATTTAGATAAGCAAGAAGTAGGCTGGATTGGCTCTATTCACCCTGTTTTAGCTAAAGAGCTCGACATTGAGCAGCCTCTTATTTGGGCTGAACTCGATATCGATGCTTTGGGAGCAGCCAAGAAGCTTACCCAGTATGTAAAAGCTTCTCGCTATCCTTCTGTAGAGCGTGACTTGGCTTTAGTAATGGCCGAAAATATTACTGCTGGCGAAGTTTGTGCTCGTTTCAAACAAGTTGGTGGCGCTTTAGTTTCTAAGGTCGAGTGTTTCGACGTTTATACTGGCTCGCATATCGCTGCTGGATTTAAGAGTATGGCCTTCCGCTTTACCTTACAATCTATGGAAAAGACTCTCACTGACGACGATATTTCCAAGCTTATGACTAAGATGCAAAAGATCGCCGAACGTGAGTTTAAAGCTAGCATTCGCGAGTAAAATTTAGTGAGATTAGGCTTTTTGTCTACTTATTTTGATGGGTAATAAATCAATAAGCCTATATCAATCTAATAGAGTAGGGCGGAGCCTACCTAAAAGAGGAGAGGTTCTGCCCTTTTTTTAGCTTAACAAAAAATTTCTCGAGAAGCGGCGAATAGACATAATAAATTGGCAGTATGCCGAAGGGAAAGGGCAACGGTTGTTAACAACAATGAGGAGAAAATCCGCTTTTATACTGGGTGGCTTTTTATTGGCATTGCTTTGCTTATGTAATAGCGTTTGGGCTTTGCCTGGGGCCAAAGATTGGAAAAGTTGGGCCAATTCCGATTTAGAGACGTTGCAATTATTAAAAAAACAGCATAATGAAGTTATTCGCAGCGGCCAAGTTATCAAAGATTTCTCTCAAGGACGCATAAACCAAGCCGCAGCGGCCCAGAGTTTGGAAAAAATTTGTGATGCAGCTACTGTCAACTTTAGCCGTTTCTTAAAAGTCGAGTTTTCTACCGACCAAAATTTGAAAGCTTGTGGCACCGATCTTATACGTTCTGAGCTTAAGCAAATAAAGGCTGCTTCTGGCGTGCTTAAGAGAAACAAAATAGAACGCTTAGATTTATTGGCTTTGCAAAGCGGTGAAGCTGGCGTTTATCGCTCGCAAAATCGCTATTTTAGAGCTCGCCATAATTCTATACGTTTGCTTGTACAGAATATGAAAGCTGCCCAGCAAAAAGAAAAAAGCTCAAAAAAATTTGCTAAGACGGCTTGGTCAGGAGCGCTCCTTCTTAATTATTATCAGTATCAACTTAATTTACTCAATTGGCAACTTGAAGAATTAAGTTGCGCTGAAAAATTGACTCTTGCTTTAAATAACTTGTCGCAAGGCAAAAAGGCCCACTGTTCTGCTATTGCGGCTCAAGTTAAAAACTTACAGAAAAAGTGTGCGCAAAATTCTGCTCTTGCTGGAACTGAAAAATTGAAAGATGCTTACAGCCAAGAGTTGAGTAGCTTTTATCGTTTTGCTGAAGCGGTAGCTATTATCGAAACAGATAAAAGCCAAGATTCACTCAGTCGCTTGTATCGTTGTAGCGCCAACTTGCAAAAAAAGAGTAAAGAATTTGAAAATATCAATATTGTAGTTTTGCAAGATTGTCTTGAAAATAGCCAAAAATAATCGCATGTTGAATGATTGCCTTCGTGCTATCAAATGCTGAAAAAATCAATTCTTATTAGGAAATAGGCAGGCTAGAAATAAGCGTGAGTAAAGAGCAATATACAGACAACAAGGCCAACAATAACAGCGCTCGCTATGATGAACAAATTCCCGTAGGCTTTGATTTAAATAAAACGCGGTTCATGCCCGCCGATGAGACTCAGGGCCAGCCTACACCTGGCTATGGCCAGCCTGCTCCCGGCTATGGCCAACCTGTGCCCGGTTACGGCCAGCCTGCGCCTGGTTACGGCCAGCCTGCGCCTGGTTATGGTCAACCTGCTCCCGGCTATAGTCAACCTGCTCCCGGTTACGGCCAGCCTGCGCCTGGCTATGGTCAGCCTGCGCCCGGTTACGGTCAACCTGCTCCCGGTTATAGTCAACCTGCTCCCGGTTATAGTCAACCTGCTCCTGGTTACGGTCAGCC
>DHKB01000009.1 GCA_002407045.1 Candidatus Bruticola papionis
TAATAGGAGGTTCGGGTGTAGGAGGCTGAGGGGTATCTCCGCCACCATTTAAGGAATTAGGCGTAGTGGATCCACCATCGCCACAGCCGCCAGCCAAGAGGCTAGCGCCTAAGCCGATAGTAGTTACTAAAGTAGCAAAATTAAATTTGTTTTTTTTGTATTGCATATACAACATATCTCACTATTCATAGTAATCAGATGAACGTTAATGTTGCACAAAAAACGCCACCACTTATATTGCCAACGCGGCCACAATGGTTAACAGTTCACTAAAGTAATATTTGTACCTTCCTATAGCGCAATATTGTTACGCTTAACATTTTGTGCTGGCGCAGTATCGTTACACTTACTGCGCCTGTTTTTATGCTCAATATTTTTTGCGCTATACACACGCTAGCGTATTTTTTTGCCAACAAGCGGAAACAGTGGCGAATTGAAGGCGAAGAATATTGGCCGAGCTGAAAGCTCGGTCAGTTCGAGCCTTAAAGAGCCGCTGTTGGAGCTAGCCAACATGAACATTAGCCCGCAGCCTAAACTTATAGCGGAATTTTTTGCTATATCGGTAGCGAAGGCATCTGGCCACGAAGTGGACAGCTAGCCGTAGCGTCGATATAGCAAAAAAATGAAGCTGACACGAAATAGCTAACTGGCGGGCCGAACATCATCAGCGTCTCTAAGCTGAAAAAATACGCAACCAAACAGGTTACGCTATGCATGTTGAAGCTAAATTTATAGCCTCGTTGCTTAGTTCGTTATATTCCTCCTCGAAAGATCGCTAACGCGATAAAGTTTTCTCCGGTGGGTATAACGAACGTTTTGGCGGCTATAAATTTCATTTACGCTCCCACCTTTTGTGCTCAAAGTTTAAGTTTATGAAAGCAATTAACCAAAAAGCTAACTTCAGGTGATGGTTCTTTAGCGTATAAAATGCCATAAGGAATAGCATAAGAGCAATCGACCACCGGTAAAGTAACCAAAGCTGGATGAACATCAGCCCAACATTCCAAGTTAAGTAACAAATGACCAATTTGAGCGCAGCGATTGAATACAGTAATATCGTAATAGTGGGGCAAATCTTCAATCATTATTTGTGGATGATTCTTTTGCAAATCGGCCCGGAGTTTATCATTTATGGGAGAATTGCCCTCCTTGACCATCATAAGCGTTTCCCCATATAGGTCTGCCAAATTTAGCCTTTTCTTTTTAGCCAAACGATGCGTAAAAGGCATAGCTATACACTTCTTATAGCTACCTAAAGTAAGCATTTGACAGCGTTCTAGCCATTGTTTGGCATCACATACTCCCACTAAAAAATCTAGCTTTTTACCAATGCTGTCAATAACTGAAAGTATATCGCTATGATTATCATCAAAAGGCACTACGTTTAGTTTTAATTGAGGACATTGCCAATTAATTTGCGCCCATAAATCCATAAACACTTTGCAAGGATTAAGTAACGAAGTGCCTACAGTTACAGTATATTGCCATTTATTGGCCACTTGTCGAGCTTCACTTAAAGCTTGAGCTGCCGCTTTTTGTATTGCCAAGCCTCGATTGTAAAGTATATTTCCGGCTTCTGTAAGGGTTAGCCCGCGAGCTTGACGCTCAAATAAGCGCAACTCCAATTCGCTTTCTAAACTGTTTACATGTTTCATAACCGCAGTGGGAGAAATTAGCAATTTTTCAGCCGCTTTATTAAAACTACCATTTTCAGCAGCACAGAGAAAAACGCAAAAATGCTGGCTAAGCATATTAACCTCTTTCAAAAAGCGTTTAGTATCAACTTTTAGTTAATACTATAACAAAAAATTGACGATTCCCTACTTTGTGTATGCACTATACAATACCGACGGAAGATATTATTGCCGCCATAAACTGCCAGAACGCAGTAAGCAACCTTATGCAAACCAAGTTTTTGTCTCCATATTGGCAAAGCGAATCTTAGTTAAAGAAAAGGATAGTAAAAAATGAAAGCTTTAATTGCTTATTTTTCCCGAGCCGATGAAAATTATTTTGCCGGCCAATTGAGATATATTGAAGTTGGCAATACAGAGAGAGCGGCCAAAATGCTTAGCCAAATTACTGGCGCCGATCTTTTCAAAATCGATCCTGTAAAGGCTTATGCTAAAGATTATAATACCTGTATTGAAGAAGCTCGCGCCGATCAGCAGAATCAAGCCAGACCTGAATTAAAGCAATACCTCGACAATATTGACCAATACGACACTATTTATCTCGGTTATCCAAACTATTGGGGTACTATGCCTATGGCCGTTTTCACTTTTTTGGAGCGCTACGACTTTAGCGGCAAACGTATTAAGCCTTTCTGCACCCACGAAGGCAGCGGTTTGGGACGCAGTGAAAACGACCTTAAAAAAGTTTGCCCTAAAGCTATTGTGGAAAAAGGCTTAGCTATTGTAGGCAGTCGTGTAGACAATTCAGCAAAAACTTTACAATTATGGGCGGAGGCTTAATAAATTATGAAATTGCGTCAAGATACCGAAGCTTACTATAAAAAGCTTTTCCCCAAAGTTGAGCTTCCGTTTGTAAAAACAGATCCAGAATACGCAGAACGTTTTTGCGAATTTGCTTTTAACGAAGTGGTAAATCAAGACGATCTGGACGACAAGTCACGCTTTTTAGCCATTTTGGCCATGGCTTTAGGATGCCAAGGAATTGAGCTTTTCCGTTTATTTGTTCCGGCTGCTATAAATATTGGGCTTACTCCAATTGAAATACGCGAAGTTGTTTATCAAGCTACCGACTACCTTGGTTTAGGGCGCGTTTTGCCTTTCATTAATGCCTTTAATGAAATTATGCGTAAATTGGGCATAGATATTCCCTTAGCTAATCAGAGCACCACCACGTTAGAAACAAGGTTGGCTGCCGGTGAGCAAGCTCAAATTGATATTTTCGGGGAATGTATGCGCGGCTACTCTGAGTCGGGCCCGGCTGAAACTAAGCATATCAATAAATGGCTTACCGCCAATTGCTTCGGCGATTATTACACTTGCAAGGGTTTAAGCCTTAAAGAGCGCGAGCTTATTACTTTCTGTTTTCTGGCAGCTCAGGGCGGTTGCGAGCCCCAACTTTTAGTTCACGCCAAAGCTAATTTTAGCTTAGGTAATGACAAACAATTTTTGATAAAAATTGTCTCCCAGTGCGTGCCTTATATCGGTTATCCGCGCACTTTAAATGCCTTAAGCGCTTTAAATAAAGCAGATCAAAATTAGCTGAGCAATATTTTTTCGGAGAGTGCCATTATGGGAGAATTTGATAAACAAAATATTTTTGGCCAAGGCCAAGCCAATACCGCCTACGCTCAGTATTTTGTGGGCAATTCCTACTTAAATCCGCTGACTAAACCTGGCGAATCAGCCGTATTTTTAGCTAATGTAACCTTTGAGCCCGGCTGCCGCAATAATTGGCATATTCACAAAGCCACCAAGGGTGGAGGCCAAATACTTATTTGCACAGCCGGCAAAGGCTGGTATCAAGAAGAAGGCAAAGCGCCGCAAGAACTTACTCCCGGAACAGTAATTGTTATTCCGGCTAATGTTAAACACTGGCATGGAGCCCAAAAAGATTCTTGGTTTAGCCATATTGCTGTAGAAGTGCCGGGCGAAAATACTTCTAATCAATGGTGTGAACCTGTAGAAAATTCGGAACTGTACTAACCGCTGCAATATAAATTGATACATAAAAAAAGCCAGCTTCCTTAAATTGAGGAAACTGGCTTTTTATTGTGAGCGCCAAAATCTAGTCCATAGCGCCAGTATAAAGGATCTTGCGTGCTTTGCTGCCTTCAGCCGGGCCAACATAGCCGCGCTTTTCCAGTAAGTTAATTAAACGCCTGGCTCGAGCATAGCCTACGCGCAATTCAGTTTGTAACATAGAAGCCGAGGCTTGACGAGTACGCAAAATGGCATCCAAAGCTTCTTCGAGCAAAGGATCATCGTCATTGGCATCATTACCTCCGCCCTTATCAGCTTTGTCTTCGGCCATATCTTCCTGGATATTGAGCTGAATGCGATTGCTGGGCACGTCTTGTCTATTCCAGAAATCAACTACGCGCTGAATCTCGTCATTTTTAACAAAAGCGCCCTGGATACGAGCTCCATTGTTGGCGTCAACTGGCTTAAAGAGCATATCGCCTTTGCCAAGCAAATGTTCAGCGCCACCATCATCGAGAATAACTCGAGAATCGACGCCCGAAGAAACAGCAAAGGCAATACGGGAAGGAATATTCACTTTCAAGAGACCGGTAATAACGTCGGTGGAAGGACGCTGAGTAGCTACAACCATATGGATACCGGCCGCACGAGCTTTTTGAGCCAAGCGACAGATCGATTTTTCCACATCTTTGGAAGCAACCATCATTAAGTCGGCCAACTCATCGATAATAACCACAACCCAAGGCAAAGTAGCTTCGGGATGTTTCATGTTATATTCGCCAATATTGCGCACTCTGTTTTTACTAAACATAGTGTAGCGTTCTTCCATCAAGTTGACCATCTGATGCAAAGCCGAAGAGGCCATCTTAGGATCGACGATAATTTTGCCAGGTTCTTCTCCAGTTAAGCAAATCAAGTGAGGCAAACCTTCGTAGATAGAAAGTTCCACTTGCTTAGGGTCGATCATCAAAAGTTGCAAATTCCTAGGCGTAAAGCGATAAAGCAAACTGAGAATCAAAGTGTTGATACAAACAGACTTACCGGAGCCAGTAGTACCGGCAACCAATAAGTGAGGCATTTTGCTTAAATCGGTCACTCGAGCCGTACCGCTAATATCTTTACCTAAGCCGACACACAGTCCCTTACCGTTGCGGAAGTTTTCCGAGCTGAGCACTTCTTTTAAAGAAACAAGTTCGGTAAATCCATTTGGTACCTCGACACCCACAACAGACTTGCCTGGCACCGGAGCTTCGATACGCACCGTAGTAGCAGCCAAGGCTAAGGCAATATCATTGGTCAAATTGATAAATTTGTTGACTCTAACGCCAATAGCCGGTTCTAACTCGTAACGCGTAACCGCCGGCCCTTGGATTACATTGCGCACCGTAGCTTCAACTTTGAAACTGGCTAAAGTACGGATTAACAATTCCGACTTGTCGACAAACTCATGCCTACTTTGCGGAGGAACTTCTTCCAAAAGTGCCAGCGAAGGCAACATGTAGTGTTCAACCGCTTGCAAAGAGCCAGAATTGCTCTTTCTGGGCATAGCTAAAGGAGCAGACGCGGCGCTATTGGCCGGCTGACCAACCACACGAACAGTGCTCACAGAAGGTATGCTGGAAGGATAAAGCGCGGCCGGACGCTGTGCATTAACTACAGCGCCTGAAACAGGAGTAGAGCTGCCAATAATGCGCCGTTCACTCCTATCAAAGCCAAAAGCCGGAGAGCGTCTAGGCTGAGCCGACATGGCAGGCGCGGCAGACATAGCGGGCGCAGCAGGCGC
>DHKB01000069.1:0-8694 GCA_002407045.1 Candidatus Bruticola papionis
TCGCAAGGCAGGGCGTTTTTTTTATACCTTTTTACTGGCCGCACCTTAACTGCTTTGCATGTTTGGTTGCGTAGTTTTTTAGCGGCCAATATTCTTCGCCTTCAATTCGCCGCTATCTCCGCCTGTTGGTTAAAAACTACGCTTGCGTGTGCGCAGCACAAACACGCAAAACACAAACGAACTCGGTGTAGTCCTTGGCTTTGGCGACGTAAACGCAGCCAGTTAAACCCGAGAAACGGAGACTTTGAGCACCTATACCTTACTTTCGCAACTGCTTCCAAAATGATCGCTTGCTATGAAATGAACGAGCTTAAAGCACAAAAACATGGCGCGGCAAGTGTAGCAATGCTGCGCCAACAAAAACGCTGGCAATTAAATGTTCGCTAGCTGTGAAATAAACGAGCTATAGCCTAAAAATAGTGCAAATCTAAGAAATGGCTGAAATTGTGGAAAAACCAGATTTACGATATTTCATTATAAAGATCTAGCATGCCTAAAAAATTGGAGGCTTTAAGGAACACACGATAAAGTAACAAAGCCATACTTTAGCATTTTTACAACTGTGATAAAAAGGGAACAATTGAAATGAAAGCAACCACAATTGTTTGTGTACGCCGTCACGGCAAGGTAGCTATCGCCGGTGACGGACAAGTTACTTTACAAAATACTATTATGAAAAATAAAGCCAAAAAAGTGCGCCGTATGGCTGATGGCAAAGTGTTGGGAGGATTTGCCGGGTCTGCAGCTGATGGTATGACCTTATTTGAAAAGTTTGAAGCAAAATTAGAAGCCTATTCAGGTAATGTTTGCCGTGCCGCTGTAGAATTGGCTCGCGATTGGCGTACCGATAAAGTACTTCGCAAATTAGAAGCGATGATGATTGTAGCTGACCGAGAAAATATGCTTATTCTTTCCGGTAATGGTGATGTTTTGGAGCCGGATTATGATGTTACCGCCATTGGTTCCGGTTCGGCTTATGCTATAGCAGCTGCCCGAGCTCTTTTGGAAAATACTGATTTAGAAGCTGAGGAAATAGCTACCAAGGCTATAAATATAGCAGCCGATATTTGCATTTATACAAATAAGAATATTACAGTAGAAAGCTTAGACTAGACTATAAGTAGCTGATAAAGTCGTTCTTTTAAAGACTTGCTTGCATAAGGTAAAAATATGAACCGTAACGATACACAATTTGAAATCGAACTTTTACAAATAGCTGCTGAAGCCGGCGACAGTGCTTCGCAATACAAACTTGGTTATTGTTACGATAATGGCCTTAATGTCAAGCGTAGTGTCAATGAGGCGATAAAATGGTACAAATTAGCAGCCGAGCAAGGTCATTGTGAAGCAATTTTAACTTTGGGCATTTTCTGTGGCATTGGTCGCGGTACTTTAGCCAATAGTGATAAAGCGGCTGAATGGTTTAGTAAAATTCCCAAGGGGGAAGTTGTTTCTGTTTCGTTCCATAATTTGGGAAGTTTAACTTTTTCGGATGATGGCAACCGTGAGTCGACACTTTTAAAGACTGCTAGATGGATGCGCTTCAATTATAAAGATGGACATATTTCTCAAGAAATCGATACTCTTGGCCCTTTAGGCGGAGGTAATATCGGATACCCGGCCGAGGATTTACAAGGCAAAATAGATTGGCTTACTTCTCTAGCTGAAAGCGGAGATGTTATGGTACAAGCCTATTTGGGCGATTGTTACCGCGATGGTATAGGTGTCACTAAAAATGCCGAAGAGACTGTCAAATGGTATCGTTTAGCAGCTGCTCAAAATCATATCGATGCTCAGTTCGGTTTAGGAGTTTGTTACGAGCAAGGGTTTGGCGTAGAGCAAAATGCTGCTGAAGCTGTAAAGTGGTGGTTACGTTCTGCCAATCAGGGCGACGCTGTTTCTCAATTTAACTTAGCTATATGTTATGGCCAAGGTAAAGGCGTAGAAAGAAATTTAGATGAAGCTGCCAAATGGTTAAATTTAGCTAAACAGCAAAAAGACGTCTTAAAAAGCGTCGGTATTGACAATAATGAACAAGATAAGAGCGGAGAAGTTACTCCCGATTTTGTCGACAATGTAAGTGAAGATAAGATACAAGAATGGCGTGAAAAAGCGGAAGCAGGCAATGCTTATGCTCAATATAACTTAGCTATTTGTTATCGTTTTGGATGTGGCCTTAAACAAAATTTGCCTGAAGCTTTAAAGTGGTATCGTAAATCGGCTAGGCAAGGCTTTTCTCCCGCTATTCATAATTTGGCTATTTGCTATGAAAAGGGAATTGGTACTTCACAAGACATACCTGAGGCTATGAAGTGGCATCGCTTTGCCGCCAATCAAGGCGATACAGATTCTCAGTTGCTTCTTAGTGTTCATTACAATGATAAAGATGCTCCTTGGTATGATAGAGTCAAATGCTTAAAGTGGTGCCGCATAGCTGCCGAACATGGTAATATTGACGCTCAGTTGTATTTAGCTCTTTTACTTTTGGAACAAGATATAAAAGAAGCTGTGAAGTGGTGTCGTAAAGCCGCTAAAAATGGTCATGAAGAAGCTAAACGCCTTTTGCAAGCTTTGCAAGAACGAGGAGTAGATTTTACATCTTCCGATTCTGAGAGCGAATCCGAATCAGAAAATGACTCTAGTAGCAATTCTATAAGAAAAGCTAGAGTAGATGCTGAGGCACAATATCAGTTAGGGTTACGTTATTTTGCCGGAGATAGAGTTAGGCAAGATTTCGATAAAGCTATTGCGTGTTTTTATCGCGCTGCCGAACATGGGCATGGTTTAGCTCAATATTGTTTAGGTTTTTGTTATGATACGGCTTTGGGCGTAGAATACAACAAGAATGAAGCGGCTAAGTGGTATCGCAAGGCTGCTAACAATGACAAATTTTTTGATTCTTTTTCCGGAAGTATTCCTTGTTTGGCTGTTTTTAAACCTAAGCAAGTTAAAGTTATCCATAATGTGGAAGATGATCTTATCGAGCAATATCGTCTTTCTGCCGAAAAAGGATCGGCTGAAGCTCAGTATCAGTTGGCCCGTCGATACGAAGATGGTGATGGACTGAATAAAGATATTGACGAAGCTCTGAAACTATATCGTAAGGCTGCTAGGCAGGGGCATTGTGGAGCTCAATTGCGTTTAGGCCATATCTACTATTGGGGCGAAGATGTAAAACAAGATTATAATGAATCTAATAAATGGTATCGCCAAGCAGCCGAACAAGGTGATATGTGCGCTCAACTTTGTTTGGGCCTTTCCTACGATAAAGGTTTAGGTGTTCCTCAAAATGATATGGAAGCGGCTAAATGGTTTCGCAAATCGGCTGAGCAAGGATATACAGAAGCTCAGTTCTGTTTGGGCTTTTGCTATGAATACGGCTGCGGTGTAGTGCAAAATGATAAAGAGGCTATCAAGTGGTATCGCAAAGCTGCCGCCAAAGGCCATGATGAAGCTAATATTGGTTTAAGGCGCTGTTTGAAAAAACGTCCTCAATAAAAAAATAAGGCCAAGAACTCTTTGTTAAGCATAATTCTTGGCTTTATTTTTTAGGGGAATTAAAACTTTATATATGTTGTATCTATTTTAAATACC
This sequence comes from Candidatus Bruticola papionis, assembly GCA_002407045.1. Classification (GTDB taxonomy): domain Bacteria; phylum Vulcanimicrobiota; class Xenobia; order Xenobiales; family Xenobiaceae; genus Bruticola; species Bruticola papionis. The sequence goes on from DHKB01000069.1 coordinate 3,595, forward strand.
GCAGTTTGTTTGGCACTTTTCTTCAAAGATTTCTTGGCTGACATTTTTATAAAAGCGATAGCCGCCAGCAAAACTTAGACATTGAAAACCTTCTTGAGTTAAAATGCGGCAGGCAATATAACTGCGCAAGCCAGATTGGCACATAACGTAAATAGTTTTGCTTTTATCCAATTCGCTAAGCCGTTCTCGCAATTCGTCAATTGGAATATGGGTAGTAAAACCAGGAGCGAAACCTGTCTTATATTCTCTATCGGTGCGCGTATCTAACAAAGTTACACTACCATCTTGTGGCAGAGAAGCCAAATCTTCATAGAAGAAAAGTTTTACTTTGCCGCTAATTACGTTTTCGACTACAAATCCAAGCATATTGACTGGATCTTTGGCCGAAGAATATGGCGGTGCATAGGCTAAATCAAGTTCTTTTAATTGTGGTGCTGTTAAACCCGCTTGCATGGCCGTAGCTATTACGTCTAAGCGCTTATCGACACCATCAAAACCTACAATTTGGGCACCAATAATTTTGTTAGTTTCTGTGGCAAATAAGAGCTTTATAGTCATAACGCTAGCACCAGGATAATAGGAAGCGTGTGAAGTTGGAGAAATGATAACTTTTTTATATTGTATGCCTGCGTTTTTGGCTGCTTGTTCATTTAAGCCAGTAAAGGCAGCGCTCATTTGTAAAACTTGTAGAATGGCGGTTCCGACTGAACCTCTGTAAACACTTTTTAAGCCAGCTATGTTGTCAGCTGCAATGCGACCTTGCTTATTGGCTGGCCCCGCCAAAGCTATGACTGATTTTTGCTCAGTAATACAATTCGTGACAGAGACTGCGTCGCCCACAGCATAGATGTCCGGATCAGAAGTTTGCATATATTCATTAACAGCAATACTGTGGCGCGGCCCTAATTCTAAACCTGCTTCTTTAGCCAAAGTAAATTCTGGAGCTACGCCTATAGCTAAAAGTACCAAATCGACTTCTATAATTTTTTTACTATCTAATTCGACTTTAACTGAAGAATCGACAGATGTTAGTCCTGTTACATTGGTATTAAGTAGCAAATTGAGACCATGATGGCGGAGATGAGAATGCAAGAAAGTAGCCATATCATGATCCAGAGGGGCTATTATATGATCACCGCGCTCGATAAGTGTGACTTTTAGTCCAATTTTAAGCAAATTTTCCGCTACTTCTACACCAATAAAGCCACCGCCCACAATAGCTGCCGATTTTATTGCTGTTTTAGAAATCGTTTCTTTTAAGCGTAAGGTGTCTTCAACTGTACGCAAAGTGTAGATATTTGACGAATTTAATTTGGCGTAATTGGCTTTGGCTTGTTGCATAGCATGGGATAAGTTGGTTTCCGCTATAGAAGGTAAGCCGGGAATACTTGGTATAACTGGTGCGGCTCCGGGAGCAAGTAAGAGTTTGTCGTAATTTTCTGTAAAGACAATATCGTTTCGCAAGTCATGAACAGTTACAGTTTTGTTATCACGATCAATTTTTGTCACTTCGTGTTCCGTTTTTACGTTGATGTTGAAGCGCTGCTTAAAAGTATCCGGTGTTTGCACTGTTAAATCAGCTTGATCTTCGATAATTCCGCTTAAATAGTAAGGTAAACCACAATTTGCATAAGAGACAAAGCCTGAGCGTTCAAAAATAGTAATTTGAGCTTTTTCGTTTAATCTGCGCAATCTGGCTGCAGCTGAAGCTCCTCCAGCTACGCCACCGACAATAATAACTTTCATAAATTTTGTCTCCTTTCAAAGTTTTTTAGCGCTAAAATAGAGTTTGTTTCACTTATCAAAAGTATTGTGGCTTTTTAAAGGCGAGCAAAAATGTTTCAATCGCTAAAAAACGGGCTAAAAAAACAGACCCCGGTTATTTTACCGAGGTCTGCCTTTTCACCTACAAGATCGCGCTAAATAGCGTGACTATTAAAGATCGAGTTTACACTTTTTTGTCGGCGGCGCAACCGGTGCGTCCGGGTTTAAGTACAACTTCGCCTTTACCGATAGCTTTGACGGGGCAGACTAAAGCGCAAAGGTGGCAACCTACGCACTTTTCTTTGTTGCAAGAAGGTTTGCGGGTCTCTTCGTTCCAGACCATAGCCTGGTGAGCGCCGTCGTAGCAAGAGATGTAGCAGCGACCGCAGCCGATGCACTTATCTTCATCAACTTCGGGATAGACAATGTAGTCACGATCGAGCTCTTCGGCGGGAATGATATTGGCATTAGCCAAGCCGATCAACTCGTGGAGGCTATCTACGCCTTGCTCTTCCATGTAGTGCATGAGACCATTCTTCATGTCTTCAACTACACGGTAGCCGTATTGCATAATAGCGGTAGTAACTTGCAAAGTGGTAGCGCCTAAGAGAATGAACTCAGCGGCGTCTTCCCAAGTTTCGATACCACCGATACCGGAGATGGGCAGATCGTGGAGGCCTTCAGCGCTGCGAAGCTGCTGGAGGAAGCGCAAAGCTACGGGCTTTACAGCCTTACCGGAGTAACCGGAGATAGAGGACTTGCCATTGACGATAGGCAAACCGACTTTGCGATCTAAGTCTACGTGAGTGACAGACTTAATAGTATTGATAGTGGCAATACCGTCGGCGCCGCCTTCTAAGCAAGCTTTGGCTACGGGAACCATATCAGTAATATTAGGAGTCATTTTAGCCATCATAGGCAATTTGGAACCGCGCTTTACAGCGGCGCAATACTTTTTGCAAAGCTCAGGATTGGCACCTACGTCGGAACCCATAGCGTGAGAAGTCATTTGCGGACAGGAGAGGTTCATCTCGATCATGTCAGCGCCGGCTTCGTCTACTAAACGGGCCAACTCGGTCCAGTCTTCTTCGTTGGTACCCATAATGGAAGCGATCAAAACGCGACTAGGATACTCAGCTTTAAGTCTGCGTAAGTCAGCTAAGTTCTCTTCTAAGCTGTGCTCGGCGATCTGCTCCATGTTTTTGAAGCCGACGAAGGGAGTAGCTTCTTTGGTCAGAGCATCAAAGCGGGGAGACACTTCGTCGATAAGGAAGTGCTTAGGGCCGATGGTCTTGAAGACAACGCCGCCCCAACCGCAGTCGTAAGCTTTTTTGCACATATCGTAGCAATTGCCTACGGGAGAAGAAGACAAGCAGAAAGGATTTTCGAAACGAACTCCAAGGAATTCAACGGATAAATCTTTATGGATCATTTACTTATTGCCTCCCAAGCTTTCGTGAATGGCCTGGGCAGCTTCTTTGCCCTTCTTAACGGCCCATACAACAGTTTTGTCACCGTGAGCAATGTCGCCGGCTACAAATACTTTTTCATCAGCAGACTTGTAACCATCAAAATCGACTTCATTCTTGACAATGTTGAGACCTAAGTTCTCGGCATTGACTTTTTGACCGACGGCCAAAATGATTTTGTCGACTTCAATATTGATCTGGCTGTTAATGTGACGGTGCTTGAAAGTGACGGTGTGGCCTTCGACTTTTTCGGGAACATAACCGTCGATAATGGTTACGCCTAAAGCCTGAGCGCCGCGCAACTCTTTCTGGGAAGCTAAGAACTCGGAGAACTCTTCGTAAACGACATCGGTGACGTTCTTGACGCCGAGCATCTTGAGGGTAGTAACAACGTCCATAGCTACGTCGCCGCCGCCGATAACCAATACGTTCTGAGGAACTTCTACTTTGCCCTTATTCTCTTTGGTGCGAGCCAAGAAGGATACGGCAGTTTCTACACAATCGTTGCCTTCGAACATAGGAAGCATTTTGGCTTCGCTGGAGCCGATAGCGATCAAAACGGCGTCGTGCTCAGCTTTGAGTTGCTCTAAAGTTACATCAGTGCCAACTTTGGTATTAAGTTTGAAGTTGGCGCCTAATTTTTCGATAAGAGAAATTTCATGATCGACAACAGCGTTGGGAAGACGATATTCAGGAATACCATAGCGGAGGTAACCGCCGGCTTTCTCGTTCTTTTCATAAATGTCGACAGCGTATCCCAAGCGAAGGAGGGAAGCAGCAGCCTGGAGTCCGGCAGGGCCGCTACCGATAATGGCGATCTTTTTGCCGTTGGACTCACCTTTTTCGAGAATTTGCATGCCAACCTGGCTCTCGAAATCGGTGACGAATCTCTGGATACCGCCAATATCAATGGGACGATCGATACCACATCTGGAGCAACCTTTTTGGCAATATCTCTCAGTGGGGCATACACGGGCGCAGATGGAACCCAGGGCGTTATTCTCACGAATGGTCTCGGCAGCACCTTTGAAGTTCCTGAAACGGACGCTGCGAATGAAGCGGGCAGGATCAGTTCCGGCTGGACAAGACTTAGAACAAGGGGCATCATGGCAAAGCAGGCAGCGCTGAGCTTCCTCCATGACTGTCATCATAGTGTAAGCTTGCTCGACTTCTTCTACGTACTTATTAGTCATTTTCTTCCTTCTTTTAAGTATCAACAGACATTCTGCCAAACAACGGCAGGCCTCCATTATACATGATTTTTAACATTAAATACCTAGAAAAAGAAAAAATATCCATAAAAATATTTTCTCTTTAGGTTTTTAGGCGTTGAATTGTTGCTAGCTTGACCTTTCTTATACTGACGTGGTAAAATCACTTTTGGTTCGGAGGCAAAGTGCCGGTGCGCTTTTCGGTGAAGGTTCCACTTGAAGAGTTGGGCAGCGGTGTTCCTAAAAAACTCGGGGGTGTCCCGGTTTCGACGGGGAGATGCTTTGCCGATGGTTGCGAGTCGAGTTGTCGAAAGCTCGTAAAAAAGTCGAAACTTTCAAACATTAACTGCCGAAGATAATTTGGCTCTCGCCGCCTAGTGCGGTGCGTCCGCTCACCTTCGTCGGCGGAGGTGTACCGGGCGTGAACCACGCCGTCTACCCATTTGCCGCTAGTCTCTCGGCTGCATAGGGGAAACACCAGAGGGTATGGCTTACCGAGATCCGGCCCGGGGGAGCTTGGCAAGCCGAGATTAAAGCCTAGGCTACACTCGTAGAGGCTGTCGTGGAGGCCTCTTCGGACGCGGGTTCGATTCCCGCCACCTCCACCATATAAAGTAAGAAACTCACCAACACGGTTTTGTGTTAGGTGAGTTTTT
>DHKB01000069.1:8794-9392 GCA_002407045.1 Candidatus Bruticola papionis
ATTATTATAATTCCAAAAAATGGTACATTACAATATTGTGAAAGAAGCTATTGATCAACTCTCAAATAAAATAGTTAGCGCTGAGCAATTTTACGGGCAACCTATACGGGATAAACGCAGTAGGTTTGTTTGTAAATATTGTGGAGAAAATGTGCGCTATAGACCGAGGGGAGGCAAGCAGCCAGATTATTTTTTTCACTTAAAAAAAACTAAAGATACCGCAGAATGTGAAAAACGCATTGCTCAATTAGAGCAAGAGGCCGAGTTTTATCAACGTGTGGGGATTCCTATGTGTTTGAAAGATGAAGGAAAGCGTTTTTATTTATATCTAATGTTCCCACCTTTAGGCGATGGGCTAGTAGATCAAGCTAAAAAACAAAAAGCCAAAATAATTATAAGTGATGGGACAAACAGTAATAATTTTAAAGAATATTCTATAACTCCTTATAGATTTTGCGATGAAGTAAGTACTCCAATTACCGTAAAATTTATTCCTTGCGGTGAAGAATCTAAGTACGTAATAAAGATTGTTAGTGAAGATATTGCGACAAAAAGAGAAATAGAAAAAAAGTGGGCCGACTATTCCGATGGTTTTACC
>DHKB01000026.1 GCA_002407045.1 Candidatus Bruticola papionis
GCACCTGTTGCGCCCGCTTATGCTGTCGCATCAACAGGTGGCTATGCTTCTTTTACTGACAATGACAGTGGGCGGGTGTTTCGCTTAAATTCAGATACAATATTGCTGGGACGTGGCCCGGGACAGCCGAATGACGGCTTTAAGCTCGATTTTGAAGGATTGCGCGGCGGTGCTACTGTATCTAAAAGGCACGCCTTGTTGCGCCATGATGCAACCGGCGTCTTTATTGAAGACGTTGGCAGTGGCAACGGTACTTTTATCAATGGCGAAAGGCTGCCCCAAGGTATCGAGCGCGGCCTTAATAGTGGCGACCAGCTACGCTTAGGAGCGGTGTTGCTGAACTTTACTTATAATCATAAAAAGTAGGAACTTTTGGCTATATGGATTTTTTAAGTGATTATCCCGTCAATCAAAGCTTATTGGATTGGGCTCAGGAAGCCGAAATTACCACTTTGCCTCAGGTCTTTACTAAAGTTGCCAAAGAATGCGCTCACAGGCCTTATTTAGGGAGCTGTGATGGTAAAAAGTTTAATTTTAAAACTTATGGTGAAGTTTACCAAGAAGTATTGTGCTTTGCCTCGGCGCTTTTGGAGCTTGGCTTAGAGCGTTTCCAACGTGTGGCCAACTTCTCGACTAATAGACCAGAATGGCCGGTAGTCGATTTCGGTACAGTTTTTGCTGGATGCATTCACGTTTCCATGTATCCTACTTTAAGCAGCGAAGAAATGGCTTATATTGTAGACAATAGTGATGCCGTTGTGGTGGTTGCTTCTTGTAAAGAGCAAATTAAAAAAGTCATAGAAGCTGTAAATAATAATTTGTTGCCCAAAGTACGCCATATTGTAGCTATGGACCGCTTTGAGGCCAATCAAGGTGAAGTAAAAGAAGGGGTTCGCTTTTGGAATTGGGATGAATTTTTAGTTTCTGGGCGTGACACCTTAGAAGCTAATAGGGCAGCTATTGAAAAAATTTGCCAAGAGACCAAAGCTGATGATGTATGCAGTTTTGTTTATACTTCAGGCACTACTGGCAATCCCAAGGGCGCTATGCTCATGAATGGCAATTTCGTCTCTCAAATGGTATCTCTCACCAAGATGGTTGGACTTAACAAAGACGATGTAGAGTTGTCTTTCTTGCCTTTATCCCATGTTTTTGAGCGTATATGCTACTATGCTTTAACTTACTGCGGTAGCGCTATCGGTTATACACGCAGTATAAAATTCGTACCGGCCGATTTGAAAATTTTGCGTCCTACCGTGGTACCTAGCGTCCCGCGTCTTTTTGAGAAGATCTTTGCCAAAGTCGTAGCTAATTCTGGCGGTGGCTTGAAAGATAAGATCTTCCACCGAGCTATGGCTGTAGGTAGAGCTTACCGTGAAGCTGTCAAAAAAGGGAAAGTGCCCTTCTTGCTTAAGGCCGAGTTTGCTTTAGTCAATAATACCGTTTTCGCCAAAATTCGTCAGGCTACTGGTGGACGTATCCGCTTCTTTATTTCCGGTGGCGCTCCGGCTCGTTTAGACGTCTTAAATTTCTTCTTGGATGTTAATCTGTGCATTCTGGAAGGCTACGGACTTACTGAAACTAGTCCAGTATTGTGCGTCAATTTGCCTAACAATATCAATCCTGGCACGGTCGGTGAAGCTGTAGAAGGTGTGCAAATTAAAGTAGCTGACGATGGAGAAATTTGCGCTAAAGGGCCCAACATTATGCGCGGTTACTTTAAATTGCCTGAAGAAACTGCGGAAGTTTTTGATGAAGAAGGCTTTTTCCACACTGGTGATGTCGGTGAATATAATGAATTAACTAAATGTTACGCCATTACCGATCGCAAAAAAGAAATTATCGTGCTTTCTAATGGTAAGAATGTCGCTCCGGCGCCTTTGGAAAATGCCATTAAAGGCAGCACTTGGATCGAACAAGTAGTGATTGTGGGCAATAATCGCAGCTTTGTGGGAGCACTAATCGTACCCAATTTCGAAAAGCTCGAGAAGTGGGCCCAAGAACAGGGACTCAACTTAAGTAGAGAAGAGTTGGTAAAGGACGTCAAAGTAGAAAAGATGCTTTTGAAAGAAATTGCCGAGTGCTGTCAGAGCTTTTCCGCTTATGAGAAAGTACGTCGCATAGCCATATTGCCGCGCGAGTTGAAAGCTAGTGAGGGGGAAATTACTCCCACTTTGAAAGTAAAGCGGCGTATAGTAAATGCCCATTTTGGCGATTTCGTTGAGGGTATCTATAATCGTCCCAGTGAAGAGACGTTCGCCGTACCAGAAGAAAAAGTAACCAAGTGAACGATCACTAATGCCGGGTAGCTGTAGTTTGTGATATATTAGTTGAGTAGCTTCCGATTTTTGCGCAGGAAGCCCTCTAAAGAGATAGGAGAGCGCAGGAGATAATGGATCAGGCTAAATTAATCAACCAAAAACTCGATGGAGCACTTCGCAGTGCCTTATCCGCTGGAGGCAGTGAGCCTTTACAAGTTATTGTCCAAACCAAAGATGGACTCAAAGAAGAAGATGAGCGCTTGGTGACCAGCTTAGGCGGAAGAGTAAAAGATAATCTCTATATTATTAACGCTTTCTCAGCCGATTTAACCCCCAAGGCTATCGAAATGATGATTCTTTCCGATCGTATCGTCAGAATCTTCAGCGACGCCGAAGTTCACGTATAAAGTTTTACACTTAACTTGGCCGCCTCCACTATGGGGCGGCCGCACCTTTTAGAGCGTAAGCCGACTGTCAATTTTTTGGATAAGTTTAGGCTTTGCCTTATTTTTTGTTATTGGAGCTCATATGAAAAAGCAAACGCAGGAAGATCTGTTTGATAAAATAGTCTCTCTTTGTAAAAGACGCGGTTTCGTCTATCCCGGTTCCGACATTTATGGCGGATTAGCTAATTGCTGGGACTACGGCCCCTTAGGCGCTCAAATGAAGAAGAACGTCAAAGACATTTGGTGGCGTACCAACGTGCAAGAAAGAGACGATATGGTCGGTATCGATGCCGCCATCTTCATGCACCCTCGCACTTGGGAAGCTTCTGGCCACGTTCAGGCTTTCTCCGATCCTTTGGTAGACTGCCGCAAGTGCAACCAGCGTTTCCGCGCTGACGAGCTCACTCCCGACGCCGAGTGCCCTGCTGGCGGAACTCACGATCTTACCGAAGTTCGTCAGTTCAACTTAATGTTTGAAACTCAAATGGGCGTAGTCAAAAATGAGACTTCCCGCGTTTTCCTTCGTCCCGAAACCGCTCAGGGTATTTTTGTAAACTTCGCCAACGTACAAACTTCCACTCGTCGCAAGTTGCCTTTTGGTATTGCTCAGATTGGTAAATCGTTCCGTAACGAAATTACTCCTCGCCGCTTCACTTTCAGAATGCGCGAATTTGAGCAAATGGAAATTGAATACTTTGTTCGTCCCGAAGATGCCGACAGAGCTTTCAAGAGTTGGGTAGATTGTCGTTACGCTTGGTACAAGAAATTAGGTATCAAAGAAGACAAACTGCGCTTGCGCCAGCATGAGCCCGACGAATTGGCTCACTATGCCAAAGGGTGCTATGATGTAGAATACCTCTTCCCTTGGGGCTGGGGCGAATTAGAAGGTATCGCCAACCGTAGTGACTTTGACTTAACTCGTCACTCTGAATATTCTGGTAAGAACTTGAGCTACTTCGATCCAGACACCAACGAACATATTATGCCTTGGGTTATCGAGCCTTCTGGCGGTGTCGACCGCGCCACGTTTGCTTTCATTGCTGACGCTTATGATGAAGATGTCGCTATTTCTGCTAAAGGCCAAGAAGAAGTGCGCGTAGTTTTGCACTTACATCCTCGCTTAGCTCCTATCCAAGTAGCTGTATTGCCTCTTCTGAAGAATAAGCCTCAGTTAGTCGAAAAAGCTAGAGAGCTCGAAGCTAAGTTGCGTCGTCACTTCTTAGTAGATTATGACGAGCGTGGTCAAATTGGTAAGCGTTATCGCCGCTACGATGAAATCGGCACTCCTTGCTGCTTAACTGTCGACTTCGATACCTTGGAAGACGATACTGTTACCGTACGTGATCGCGACACCATGCAACAAGAGCGTGTAAAAATTGCCGACTTGCGCCAGTATCTCGATGATAAGCTTTGCACAGAGATGGATTTCTAAGAGCTTTTTAATTTCGCCGATTGGTAATTCCTCAAATCGGTGGAATTTATCCTTAAGAGCTTAGCAAAAAGGGCCCCGGAACTTCGTTCCGGGGCCCTTTCTTATGGAAACTCTATAATAGAAGTAGTTTCATTTAGCAACTTAAGGATTGATAAAGCCGCGCATTTGGTTAAACATAGAATCATCCAAACCGCAATTTACTTCCAAACCTTTGTAAATGCGCATTTTTTTATGGACGTCATTTTCATAGATATTGATCTTCTTAGGGAAGAAACGTCCGTCGGCCAGTTTAGTAATATCTTTATATTCGGCGCGTACTAAGATCTTTTGTTTATCACTTATACGAATGGCATCTAATCTGAGCGGTACCAATCTCTTAGGATCGATATAAACTGTCTTAGTGTCATTTTCGTCTTGAGGATTCTCGATAAGAACTTCAACCGTCTCGACATTGTCGATAGTCTTTTTACCTTTGACAGTATATTTCTTGTTGGCGTCGATAGGGTATTTTTGAATATTAAAAGGTAAATTAAGCGTGCCGCTGGGCTGATCCAAGGCTTTTTTTACTGGATACTGGCCCATGCTAATATAATGCCAAACGTTAATGCCATCACGGATAATAATGGCTTCTTTTTTGTCCATAGGGCCGCCGGGATCGTTAATAACGGCGTCAATACGCAATTTATTGGGGGCTTTGAAATAAATTTTATCGTTAGAACTTAAGACAAAAGCATTGCTTTCGCTGGAAAGATCGTAACATTCCAACTCAATTACCAAGTCGCGAATAGGCATAACGCCGTTGGGAGCGTATAGCGATTCTACAAGCTGACGTGCTTGGTTGGACTGGGATGCAAAAGCGGCTCCCAAGCTGACGACAACCAAGGCGACAACAGCAAGCGCTAAGGAAAATAATGACTTGATCTTTAACAATTTGCTTTCCACCTGCCCTTTGTTTCTGAAATTCTTCTTCCGGTTAGATTTTAGAAAATAAAGACTGTTCCCTCTTTTGGTATTTAAAGCTTAACTTCTCTTTAATTTTTGTTAGGAAGGGGAAGGGGCGGTCTCGTTCGAAACTTCGAACCCATGGTTTTTGCCGCTTCGAAGGTATAAACTCAACTTGCCTGCTAAATTCGGAGGTTGATCTTTGTGTTCTGCGTAAAATGTGGTTTCGATAACGAGTCTGAAGCGAAAATCTGTCGGAAATGCGGAGCGACTCTGCCGCGTTATGTCTCTGAAGCCGAAACTCAAGAAGAACCTAAGGTTGAGTCTCCGGTTGTTAATGAACGCTTACAAATTTTTGAACAAGCTGTTGAAAAAGTTAGCTCTGGTGAATGGAACATCGAAGAATTTGCCAATTTCCTCGAAGAAACAGCCGCTATTTTGGCTGAAAAAGAGCAAGGCATACGCTCTATAGATATTCCCGAAGAAGCTGCCGCCGACTTTAAAGATGAATTAGATGTCGGCTTCGAAGGCATTAAACTTTACAACCAAGGTATGCAAGTCTTTTTTGCTTTTGTGGAAAATGAAGATCCAGCTCTATTAGAAGAGGGACTCGAGTTAGTACGCCAGGGCAATGAACGTATCAATGAAGCTATGCGCATCAATCGTGAAAATCGCAGCAAATTGGAAGAATCTATAGGTGGGCCTTTCCTCTAAATATTAGGCGCTTGGTTAAAGTAGAAGCCCACAAATAAAGCAAAAGCGGCTCGACTTCAAAATTGAAGTCGGCCGCTTTCTTTCTTTTTTAGCGCAATCTGTAACGTTGCAATTTTCCTGTATTGGAACGAGGCAAATCGGGAACGAAATCGATCCACTTGATTTGCATATGCAAAGGCTGATTCTTGTTGGCTCTGAGGCGTAAAGCTGTGGCCATTTCTCCGCTGGGCTCAATGTTTGGCTCTAAAACTATATACGCTCTCAATCTCATTTTGTCGTTATTATCAATGGCACTAACTACGGCCGCTTGGGCTACTTCTGGCAAGTTGAGCAAATTCTGTTCTACGTCGCTAGGTGAAACCCAATGATCATCGATAAGCATCATGTCTTCGCGCTTGCCAGCAAAGTAGTAGTAGCCGTCCTCATCCATGATACATTTGTCGCCCGTATCGAGCCAAGGGCCAATTAAAGCACGAGTGGTTTTTTTGTGCTTATTCCAAAAGCCGAGCATAGTAGAGCCGCCGTAGACAAGCAAATTACCAATTTGCCCTGGAGCAACATGTAAACCATTTTTGTCTTCCAAACGAATTGAGTAGCCAGGAGCTGCTTGGCCCAACGATCCTGCTCTAATTTGACCGGGACGATTGGTTATATAAGCGTATAGCTCTTCTGTGCTGCTCAAAGCATTGATAATATCTAAATCAAATTTTTTCTTCCAACTAATTTGGGTTGCCAAAGTGAGTGGCTGGTTCGTGGAAATACAAGCTCGCAAACTGGGCAAACTGACCGACTCGTGTTGGCTTTCGGCATCTTGCAGAATTTGGCTATAAATATCTGGAGAGGAGAATATGACTGTAGCTTTATGGGTGCGCATCTTCTCCAAAAGCTCGGCGCCACTGAGTTTTTCTTCCAACATCACTATAGAAGCATGGCTTAATAGTGGGAAGAAAATGCGCTCCATTAAGCCTTGGCTGCTATGTAAAGCGGAAGTGCTGATTATTATGTCATTTTCATCTAGGTTGAGCACTTCTTTGGCGTAACTTTGGCTAGCATACAAAGGGGAACGATGGCTGTGCATGGTCGCTTTGGGAAAACCAGCCGAGCCTTGAGTATAGACCCAAAAAGCTGTATCGTCGCAAGTTGTGGCTGCAGCAGCCAGCTCTGAATTTTGCTCTTGGCGTTCTTCTGGCATAGACACGCCTCCAGATACTTCTGACGGCTGGGCGGAAATAACTTCAGTTTTCCAGGGCAACTCCTTACAAAGTTCGCGTACCGTAAGGAAATCTTCCGGATCTACTATGGCTACTGCCGCTCTCGATTCATCAAGCAAATAGCGCAATTCGTGTCTTTGCAATTGGGTAGGTAAGGCTACGGGAACAGCGCCTAACTTTATAGAGGCCAAAAAGAGCGAGACAAAGTCGGTGCTGTCTTTTAACATGAGCAAGACACGTCTCTCGATACTTACTTTATGCTTGAGTAAGAAATTGCCAGCTTGATTTACTAAGGCAACCAGTTGGTTAAAAGTTATGATTTGTCTGGGGGAAACGATGGCAATATTGTCACCATTTTCTGCTACGGCTGCTTTCATTAAGAAATCGGCAATATTAAACTCTCTGGCAATATTTAAGCTCAGGGCTTGCGGATTATCGAAACTGCGCGTGCTGCCGACAATATTGTTTGATGTATGCTCTGCCACTGGATGCACTCCTTAAGGGATATCATACTCAAAATTCACTGATAAAAAGCTTTTCCTTCAGCGCTTTGAGGCTTTTGCCTTGGCTTGACGTTGAAGGGCTTTGTTTCTGCGTTGCTTAAAATCTTCAGCAGCACGTTTGGCTAAAGGATCAAGTTGTTCCAATTGGCTCATAATTTGCTCTGCTTCTTTTTCTCTATGGGTGAGTAAGAAAACCACAAAACGAGAATACAAAGCTGTTGGCAAGTTGGGAGTGATAGATTCAATTTTATCTAACACTTCTAGAGCTTCGGAAAAACGTTGCAATTCAATTAAAAATTGCACTTTAGCAATTAAAATGCGCGGATTGCGTGGATCGATGCCCAGAGCTCGATTGGTCAGTTTGAGAGCCTCTTCCAAGCCTTGTGGAGTTTGCGCTAAAATCGAAGCCCAGTTGAGCAAAGGAGCTGTCTTTTCCGGAGCAAAGGCAGCGGCTATGGAAGCATACTCAACAGCTTTAAATAACATTTTACTATCTGGCTCAGGAAGAACTTCAGCGTAAACTTGGCGGAAGACTCGGCTTATTTCTAAGTTGTAATTCCAAGTCATCCAAGCTGGACTGAAGGCCGAAGCTAATTCGTAATAAGCATTAGCTTGATCGTAAGTTAACAAGATTTCGGAAGTCGGCTTGTCAGGCTGACGGCTTAAAGCTTGAGCTTGGCCGAAGTATTTATTGCCCAGAGCTCCAAAGCGCAAACTAGCTAGATCCATTACAGTAGCTATACTTGTCACCAAGATGACTGTACCAGCGACAAAAATAGCTATGCGGACTCGGCTACTCAATTGCCATAAGTCTATATTCAGGTCTAAGTTTTGTTCGCTTTGGGGAGTTTGTTCGCTTAAGGCACTGATAGATGCCATTATAAAAATCCACAGAATAGCTGCTGAAATAATGAAGCTGGTAAATATATGGGCTGTCCATAAGGTAACGACAGCACTTAAAAAAGCTGCTTTCAGCGGAACCGATTTTATGCGCAAGGCTGAATTGAGGGCAAAGCCTATGCTTATGAGGCACAAAATTAAAGCCGGCCAGCCTGCAGTAGCTAAGGCGTGGAAGAATTGGCTGTGCGTTGAGCTTGGTAATGAGCCATTGGGACGAGTATACATTGGCTCAGAATCGCGCTCTAGCAAATTAGCTTGCACTTGACCATAAGGGCCTACGCCTGTCCAAGGAAAAGCCAAGGCCGTTTTTAAAGCCGACTTCCAGAACCAAAGGCGAGCTTGCAAACTAGGATCGCTCAGATCTTTAAAGCTTTTAAGGCGTTCGCTTATAGTGAGTTGTTGGTGATTAACTTGTTGTAAGTTGCGCTCTCCGCAAAATACATAAGCGCCAGTAAGCAAAGCTAAACCTACTAACAGCGTTATTCCAGTCTTTATTATGGAGCGTTTTTCCGTGGAACAGAACAGCATAGTGGCGAACCAAACTGTAAGTCCACAAGCTAGCCCCAGCCAGGCTGCTCTAGTCTGAGTAAAGATCATAGCTAAAGCGCAAAGGAGCCAGCCTACAAAAGCCAAGCAGCGAGACCATTTATGACTAGTGCGTGTATAGATCCAAGATAGAGCTAAAGGCAAAACAGAAGCGATCCATACTCCAGAATAATTAGGGTTGCTAAAAGTAGAAATAGTACGCTCTTGTGATAAATGGGGATTGTCCCAATTCATGGGATCGCCAATAGGCAAACCGAAAATGGTTATGTCTAAAGGGGTGATTTTTTGCAAATAAGCGTAAGCACAAGCCAGTAAGCAAGTCACACTTAAGCAACCTAGCAAGTACCAAATATAATTTTCGCTTGCGTTTTCTTTCGCTATTGCTTCTTCTTCTGATGTTGGACTAGCGTTTGTCTCAGTGGTTTGGCCTACCTTGTTTGCTTCTTTGCTGAATAGGTTGCTCATTAAGGGCGAATGGAAAATGCTATCCCAGGCCATAAGTAAAAGGGCATTAGTTGCGTAGAAAATGGTATATTCCAGAAGGTGCAAACCTAATCCAGCCCATATGCCGCTAGCAGCCATTAGCACATAAAATAATGTGCCAGCTTTGGTGAGGGAACTTTGCGGCCAAAAATGCAACTTACCGGCTAGGCAACCAACTAGCCAAGCACAGATAACCAGAACCGAACTCCAGAGAGCAACGGCCATTTTGGGCTCTTCTACACTGTCGTAAAAGCCGGTCCAAGCTACTAAAGGCATGACAGATATTAGGATAAACGTACCGGCATTTAATAGCCAACGCAGTGCTTTCATGCTTATTCCTTTTTACCAAGTGAAAAATAAGCCCCCTCAGTCCGAGCAAACGACTACTTTGCCGATTACTTCGGAGAAAGGAGGCTTATACTAGTTAGAACGTACCCCCGTCAGCATTACCTCTCTGAAAAGCAGATAATTGACGGCACAACTAGAGCAAAAGAACGTCGTCTAATTTGCGCCTAGCTGTTACTTTAGGCGCTTCGGTGGGGTAACCAATACGTAAAATAAGTTGCGGCCAATCTGTTAAGCCCAAAAGACTTTGCAAACGTTTGCGCAATTCTACTACAGGGATAGGCTGGTTGAGGAAGGAGGCTTGCAAACCGTTAGCGGCGGCGCTAAGCAATACTCTTTCCACAGCTTGTCCGCTTTGGACCCAGTCGCTGGGAGTATCAGTAGGTGAGGTGATCACACCCAAAAGGGTTGTAGCGCAAGTGAGAGCTTGATCGCCACGAGCAAATTCATCTGTATAGTTAAACACCCTGTGGGTGAGGGGAGCCAAGATACCAGCTACGGCATTGGTATTGCCCATAGCATAACCGGGAACGCCGTCTTCAGAGCGTCCGCTACTGCGTACCCAAGAAGCATATTCTTTTCTGGTCGCTAAATCGGCGCCCAAATCTTTGTCGCCTTCGCTAATCATACCGGCCAAGGCCATCTGAGTGCTGTTAATAGTAATAGGTATAAACTCGCAACCATAAACTTTGGCGGCATTTTCAAAAAGTTCAATAAGTTCTGGTTTAACGATTTCGTCAGTAAATGGCTTGCGATAAGAATGACGTTGCTGAATAGCTTTGAAAAGTTTGTTATCTTTGCCAAACTCGCCGGTATTCTTCCAAGTAACTTCGGCTATCAAGTTCTCTTCGGAGTTGGGGGGCATAATGACGGTTTCTTCCAAGAAACCAAAACGGCGCAAGGCTATGCGAAGATTGCATAGCGCTGCGCCGCACGAAATAATATTCTCTCTACCTAAGGGATCACGATGAGTTTGCATGCGCTCAGCATCGTGGAACAACTTAATAGTATTGCCTTGCAACTTGAATATCCAAGGCTGAGCATTCCAAGATGAAGGCGCTAAAATCGCGTAATGAAGAATAAATGATACTTTTGTCAGATCATCGGCATCTTTGGGAAAATCGTTTTCTGTGATATTCCTGGACTTTAATTTAGTAACCATACAACCTCTTCTATTACTGAACAATCCCTGAAATGAAATTGGGGATAAGCTCAAAACAACAGAGTATACTTGGCATTATAGCCTTGAACGGCTGCCCTATTCTCTCAAGCGAAGTCAGGCACACCTCACGATGTTACTGACTATCTTAGTCGCTCTTGCAACTCGAGCTCTGTACTAAAATAGCTGAGCTATAATTGCACCCGCCTCTGCGACTTGAAAAAAGTATCCTCTGCAATAGGGACTTTGCTTTTGCTTCGCTTTGCCACTGAGGCCGCTAGGCAAAAGACTTTCTTTCTTTTTTTCTGCGGTATACAGCGGTACTTTTTTATTTCAAAATCAAGTCCCCTGCTTTTGTGTACTTTAAAATAACATGATTTTTTACTCCACTTAGTAGTTTGGGACAAAAATTAAAGAAAAAATAAAAAATTAAAAATGTTTTTTAATCGGTTTGCAAATGTGCATATTGAGCCAAATAGCCAGTTTTTGGCTTTTGTGATTGCGTAGAGAAAATTGTTAATACTATTGTTTTTTGTGTATAATACCTAGGTGAGCATAGA
This sequence comes from Candidatus Bruticola papionis, assembly GCA_002407045.1. Taxonomy (GTDB): domain Bacteria; phylum Vulcanimicrobiota; class Xenobia; order Xenobiales; family Xenobiaceae; genus Bruticola; species Bruticola papionis. The sequence goes on from DHKB01000026.1 coordinate 11,503, forward strand.
ACAGAAAAATACCGTTTCCGAAGAAAATACTTTTGTCGATTCTAAAGACAGTGCGATGCTTTTCTCTCAAGGAGAAGAGTGTTTGCTTAGTGGACATTTTGCCGAGGCTGTCTCCCTTTTTAAGCAAGTTGTAGCTTGTGGAGATAAATCGGGACCCTTACAATTTAATCTGGGCTTGGCTTATGTTCTCAGTGGCAAAATCGATTATGGCGTGGAAGCGTTAGGCAAAACCGTTGATGAAGATGGAGATCTAGACTTGAATTTAGTCAGGTTAGCCAATCCAAAGTTGACGGCGCAAGTTGCTGATTCGTTAAAAAGAGCTGCTGAAGATAGTACCGATTTGAACTTTATAATTAAAGCTGCGGCAGCTTTTTTGGTCTTGAATCGCTTCCCTGAAGCGCAATCCGCTTTGGGCGAGCTTGGTGAGCAAGATAATTTATTGCCACAACTTTTTTTGTGGCGTAGTCTTATTTTTGACAAATTTGGCCAATATTCAGAGGCTTGCCAAGCTGCAGAAAGATATTGCTCCCGCCATAAAGATGATGCCTATGGCTTTTATGCTTTAGGTTTGGCCCATTTCCATTTGAAAGATACGGCTAAAGCCATAGAGGCTTACCGTCAGGCTTTGGGAGTTGTTCCTGGTCATATTAAAGCCAGCTTGCGTTTAGCCCAGGCTTATATGTTGGCTGAGCAATATTCGCAAGTTGAAACCATTTTGCGCGGGTTATTGGAAAGCCATCCAGTTTGTATAGAAGCTTATTTCGGTTTAGGCAAATGTTTAGAGAAGCAATATCGCTTAGATGAAGCTGCCGATTATTTGTCCAAAGCTGCCGATCTCACTCCTGAAGCTGCCGAATATCAGTTGGCAGCCGGTCAAGTATTAAAAGGTCTGGGCCAGAATGCCAGGGCCCTAGATTACCTACGCAAAGCTGCTGCTCTTTGCCCCGATGAAAGCGAAGTTCATTATTGCCTGGGCAGTGTGCTTAGTTCTTTAGAGCGTTTTTCTGAGGCTGCGGCCGAGTTGGAAAAGGCTTCTAAGCTCGATCCTCGCAGTAGCTACACTTTTTACGCCTTAGGTGTAGCCTACGCCAGGCTCAATCATTTTGATAAAGCTATTGCTGCCTTTAGTCAAGCTCTGGAACTAAATTCCAAAGCTCAGGAAGTTCATTATGAAATAGGTGTCCTTCACTATAGAAGCGCCTCCTATGAAGAAGCTATCAAAGAACTTGAAGTCTATAGCAAGTCCTCACCTTTGGACAGCCGCCCTCGTTATTACATTGGGTTAAGTTATAGGGCTTTGGGCCATCTCAAAGAGGCTGAGCAATTGTTGCTTGAAGCTATGAAAGATAGCGTTAGTCAAGAACAGCAAATTTACTTTGATAGTGCTGATTCTTTGCAAAAAGGTCAAACTTCGGCATCTTTACACAGTCTAGCTGAAGCTGCGTTGCGCGATTTGCCCGATCGTAAGAGCGATTTCTTTGAAGCTTCTATGTTGCAATTTTTCGGAACTAAGGCAGTGCGTTTACATCAAACGGTGCAAGAAGAGCGAGAATATAGCAGCAATGTTGAAGATAGCCTCTTCCAGTTTATGAGTTCGCTTTCTGCTCTAACTGATTTACGCGATGCCTACTGTCAGTCTCACTCTCAGCGAGTAGCTGCTATTGCCGACATTTTGTCCGAAGCTTTCGAAGTAGGGGAAGAACTTAAAAATGGCATTCATGTGGGGGCTTGTTTGCACGATTGTGGCAAAATGGCTTTGCCTGATATGGCTATGTATTACGTGGACAATACTGATAACGACGCAGACGTTAAAGAGTGCAACGAACTTTATAAACAACACACACTTTTAGGTTATGAGAATTTTTCTGCTATGCCTTTCCCTGATGGGGTGCTGGATGCTATCCAAGACCATCACGAGGCGTGGGATGGTAGCGGTTTTCCTGTCGGCTTAAAAGGAGAGGCTATCCCCTTAGCTGCTCAAATTGTTGGTTTGGCCGATTATTATGAGCGCTTACTTACTAAGGGAGGAAATCAGGGAACCTACACCAAGGAAGCAGCTTTGCAACTAGTTAAAGATGGGACCGATAAGCTTTTTAATCCTGAGTTGGTAAAACACTTTGAATTAGAGTTCAGCAAGATTAACGCTAAACTTGAGTCGTTGTCTGATTAGTCACCAATTCTATGGTAGATATACACGGTCGCTTCGTCCCAAGTAAATGGATAGACCAAGCGATCGCATATCTCCCATCCGGGATAGCTCAGCTCTCGGCTGACGCTTATTACTTTCGCTCCTCGTGGGGCGTAGCGTAGCAAATTCTTTTGCAAAGCTGCCCAAGTTTTGCTGTCTAGACACACTGAGGTTAAAAAGTAAATGTCGGCAGCAGGCAATTTGTGATGACTAAAGTCAGCTTCTGCGAAGCTGACTTTATTTTTTAAACCTAGTAAACTAACAGCTCGTTGCCCTCGTTTTATATAATCGGCCACTATGTCTATGCCCACAGCTTCCGAGTCGAAGGCCAGGGCTGCCGTTAAAGGAACTACTCCGCGTCCACAGCCTAAATCGACTACTTTTGTTCGCTTTGAAGCACCGACCAATTTTAGCAATGCGTAAGCTGTGCCTGGCAAAGTCTCTCCGTAAGTTAGGTCGCCGCAATCGTCCGGCAAGTTGTGGCCGTTTTGCAACATTTGTGGAGCATGTTGCTTAAAATATCGCAAAACGGCCGCGTTAGGCGAGCTGCCCAGCCAACTAAGCATGAGCGACAAGCGCAGCTTATACCACCAAAGACAGCCTCCGTAAAGGAAAAACTCGCGTATAGTTTGCTTTATAATCCAAAATATGTTTTCGAAAGCAATAAGCAGTAATTCCATTTTTAGTTTATCATTGGGCTGTTGCCAGCAGGAAATGTTGCAAAAAAGTATTACCCAGCTGAAATATTAGTGCGTTTGCATCATGAGAGCTCACAGCTCCAAAATTAGCGAATTTGGCCTTCGCCTTCGATAAGATATTTATTGGTAGTTAAAGCTTCTAAGCCGAGCGGGCCGCGAGCGTGAAGCTTTTGGGTAGATATGCCGATTTCGGCACCAAAGCCAAACTCGCCACCGTCGGTAAAGCGAGTAGAAGCATTGACATAAATTGCACAGGAGGTAATGCGCTGCTGGAATTGTTTGGCTGCTTTCCAGTCTTCGGTGACGATCGCTTCGGAATGGCCGGAAGAATGGGCGTTGATGTGATTGATGGCTTCATCTATACCATCGACAATTTTGACCGCTATATCTAAGCTAAGATACTCTTTATCCCAATCTTCTTCAGTTGCGGCCACTGCCTTATCAGTCAAAGCGCATACTTCGGGGGAACCGTGTAAAGTTACCTCAGCCATATCGTCATTTTCGGCCATTTTTTGTAAGAATTGTGGGGCAACTTCGGAGTCGATAAGCAAAGTTTCCAAGGCATTGCAAACGCCGGGACGTTGAGTTTTGCCGTTAATTAAAATATTGAGAGCCATATCTAAATTGGCACTTTTGTGTACGTAAAGGTGGCAATTGCCCACACCGGTTTCGATAACTGGCACGGTGGATATTTCTTTAACTCGACTGATTAAACTGTGACCACCGCGGGGAATAATGCAATCAATTAGACCATTCATTTTGGCCAGTTCTTCGACAGCTTGGCGGCCTTCGTTCTCTACTGGAATGATAAAATCGGGATCTAAGCCGCAATCACTAAGGGCTTGGCGCATACTGCGAGCTAACACTTTATTAGATTCGGCGGCATGGGAAGAACCGCGCAATAGACAAGCATTGCCAGATTTTAAGCAAAGCACGGCTGAATCTACGGTAACATTGGGGCGGGCTTCGTAGATCATGGCAATAACGCCCAAAGGCACTTGAACTTTACGTATACAAAGGCCGTTAGGGCGAGTCCAACCAATCTCGCGTCCAACAGGATCGTCGAGTTGAGCTACTTTTAGTACGCTGTCTGCTAAGGCTAAAATACGGGCTGAAGTGAGGCTGAGTCTATCTAAAAAAGCGGGTGTAGCTCCGTCTTGGGCGGCTTTGGCCACATCTTTTTTATTGGCTTCCAAAATTTGCTCTTGATCAGTCAGAAGCTGTCCAGCAATTTTCTCTAAAGCTTGATTTTTTTCTCCAGTCTTTAAATTGGCTAAAGTGAAAGAAGCTTCTCTGGCCCTTTGGGCTAATTCGCGTACTGTATTCATATTGCTAACTACCTTAAAAATTGTTTATCGAAATCGGCTTGGAACTACGCCCCCAATATCGGTCCAACCGAACTAAAAATAAGCATGAAAATCTTTTAGCGGCTCCTTTTCTCTTCCTGCCTGGTTTGGACTGCCCTTATTTGTTCTCCACACGGTTTGTGTTATTATCAACGGCGTGATTCACGTAGTAAATTTAAACAAATCTTTTGGCGCTCATGTTATTTTAGACGACGTCAGTTTCGCTGTGGCGCCCGGCGAAAAAGTCGCTTTAGTAGGCCGCAATGGTTGCGGTAAAACCACTTTATTACATATTATCTGTGGCACTGAGCCTTATGATAGCGGCTCTATTATTCTGGGCCCTTCTTGCCAAGTAGGCTATTTAGGACAGGAAGGCCAGCTTAATCACAGTTTGACCCTCTATCAAGAGATGGAGCAAGTCTTTGCCGATGTCAAAGTGCTTGAAGCTGAAGTGCGCTCTCTGGAAGAACAAATGGCCAAATTGGGCGACTCTAGCGATCCCGCTGATGCTGAACGGTTGCAATCTGTACTCAATCGCTACGGGCGTTGTCGTATGCGTTTGGAACATAGTGAGCCTGAACTTATTGATGCCAAAATTCGCAGTACTTTGCACGGTTTGGGCTTTACTGATGGCGATATGGATCGTTTGACTTCTGAATTTAGTGGTGGCTGGCAAATGCGCGGTTCTATGGCCAAATTGCTTTTGCGCGATCCCGACTTATTGCTTTTGGACGAGCCTACCAACCATTTAGATATTTATGCGGCTGAGTGGCTGGAAGATTATATCCGCAAAAGTTCAGCTACAGTTATTTTAGTCTCTCACGACCGCTATTTTATGGATCATTGCATAAACCGCGTTTTGGAGTTGCGCAATACTAAAATTAGCGAATATGCTGGCAACTATAGCTTCTATGTGGAAGAACGTGAACGCCGCCGCGAACAACAGGAAGCCGCCTACCAAAATCAGCAAAAGAAGCTGAAGCAGGAAATGCGTTTTGTGGAGCGTTTCCGCTACAAAGCTACTTTAGCTACTCGTGTGCAAAGTCGCATAAAACTTATCGAGAAGCGAGATTTAATTGAGGCTCCTGACAAAGACCAGCGCTCTTTGAAGGCTCAATTCGCTGCGGCTTCAGCTTCTGGACAATCAGTACTTTCCGTGAAAAATGTTTACAAAGCTTACGGTCAGCGCCAAGTTCTTACAGGCTTAAGTTTGGAAGTGCAACGCGGCGAAAGAATGGCTTTAGTAGGTGGCAACGGCGTAGGTAAATCCACGCTTTTGCGCTTATTGGCCGGTTTGGAAGAACCAGACAGTGGCAAAATAAAAGCTGGCTACAAGTTGGAGCCTGTTTACTATGCCCAGCATCAAGCCGAGTCGTTGGATATGAATCGCACCATCTTGGAAGAAGTATATTCCGTTTGCGGTTTTGATGTCGATCAAACAAGAGTGCGCACCATATTGGGCTGTTTGCTTTTCGAAGGTGATGACGTCAACAAGGAAATTTCTGTATTGAGTGGAGGAGAGCGCAGCCGTGTAGCTTTGGCACGCTGCATTTTGCAACCCTCTAACTTGTTGCTTTTAGACGAGCCTACCAACCATCTGGATATTGAATCGCGTCAGGCTTTGCTTAACGCTTTGCAAGATTATCCTGGTACCGTCATGATCGTTACTCACGATCGCTTCTTTATGAATGAATTAGCTGATGTCGTGGTAGAAAT
>DHKB01000062.1 GCA_002407045.1 Candidatus Bruticola papionis
TTACGCAATGCGTGTTGGCACTAAATTTATAGCCTCGTTGATTAGTTCGTTATATCCCTCCTCGAAAACGTCGCTAACGCGAAAAGTTTTCTCCGGTGGTATAACGAACAGTTTGGCAGCTATAAATTTTATTTACGCCCGCCATAATAGCAAAGCTAATAATTAGTGAAGATCAAAATCATCTAAATTTAAGCTTTTGCTATTTTCTTCGATAGCGCTGACAATTTCAGCAGGTATGCCCTGTTTGGCGTTAGCCTCAACAGAGAAAGTAAGATTGAGCTCACAATCTTCCAAATTTACCAAGTCATAAACAATATTTTCCAAAATTTTCTTTACGACCTGATTACAGCAATTGGGATCGATCTTGCTTACAGAAGCATACAGACTCGTTTTGAGAGACTCGCTCTTTTCCGTTTCAAGAGGCTTTGTAAAATTGGCAGAGCTAGAATTAGAGCACGTAGCGCTACAATTTGAGGTATAGCCGCTGGCAATAGCCTTGAAGCTTTGTTGCTCACTTCTGACTTTCTCCGCTGCCTCTTCTTCAGCTTGGCGCTGCTGACGTGCTTTTTCTGCAGGTACCAGCAAATTGTCTAAGCTAATAGTGTCAATCTTTTCTGCAAATTTTAAGCCTTTAAAATAGCCTTTTTCATCTTGGCTACTGGCTATAGCAAAACAGCCAGAAGCTGCACCTTCTTTAAGACAATCTTCTAAAACTTTATAATTAGCCAGCCTTTGCATGTAGCAATAAGTGCACAATTGGCTCCAAGCTTGCTTGACAGTAATAACTGAACTATCATCGTCGCTATTTCTGGCAAATAAATCCAACACTTCTTCGCGGAAAAAAATTGGATTCCATCTTGTAATTACAAGTTCGTCATCTTTCAGCTTACGCACAACTTTCTCAATAAGTTTGCCGCTACCTAAATTGTAAGGATGCCAAGTAATCTCCGTTTGTTTTTCACCTTGTTTGGTAGAAGGAACAAGCAACCAACGGTAGGTTTCTTTTAGGCAACTGTCAATATTGTCACTGTAAGTCTCAATTCTTTGTTTGACCTCTTTTTGCTGATTTTTATCTAAATTCTGCTCTTTATCTTCTTGAATTGATTTCCAAGCTAAATAAGTTACTACAGCAGATTTTAAGGTAGGATAATTGCCTTTATCAGGAGCTAAAAAGACCAACATATTTTGGTTGGTACGATTTCCGCTGCCTCTAGTTTTTAGTAAACTATCTAAAATTTCAAAAAGCTCACTATTTACAGCAGCCTTATCCATACTTGTCGACTCGTAGTTATTGTAGGCACAATTCAATCCTAAGATCACTAAACGGACATCAGAGCTATCGTTAACATCTGCAGAAGACTCAGGACAAATATGCAAACCTCCCAAAGGCTCTTCTTGATGCTGCGATTTGCGCAAGCGCGACGTTATTTCAGCTTGAATGTCGACAGAATCTATTTTACTCCCTCGCTCGCGAGCCAACTTTTGTAAAGTAGGATGTACGTCATACCAGTATCGCTCACTAGAGCAATATAAATAGGACGACTCTTCACGCAAAGCACTTAAAACATCATTAAAAGTGGATATTTGCTGTCCAGGCTGGACAGTTGCCAAATAAAGGCGCTTTTTATCTAGGCCGCGCACCCCTTGAGAGCCGACTTTAGGAGCGCTGCCTAACATGATGGCGCAAGCTACTTTTTGGGCCGCTTTAATTTGTTTGTAACGCCAATCCTTCTGATCTATTTTATAAGGTAGAGAATTTTTGCCATCAACGTCAGAATAGATAATAGAAGACCAACTCTCTCCGTCTGGAAGATACTTTACCATTTCGTCGCCGATATTTTTGTCACCGAAAGCTACTGTACCGGGCATAATCATGGGGCTAGGATCTTGATCTTCACTAAGCTTATGAATTAAAGCGGCCATAAAGCGCAACACTCCGCGTGTGCGCTGAAAGTTAGGTAAAGCGGCCCAATCATTGTACAAAATATCAAATAATTCAGGGTGGATAGGATAACAATCAAGCAACCGCTTGTCATAGTCGGCTTCTTTAGTTTCTAGCGGGAATTGCTCACTGTACTCGCTATACATAGCGGAGAAACTGCGGCAAATATTTTCTTTGGCATCTTCGTCAGCACATTTAGAGAAAAGACGGCGACGCACTACTTCAAAGCCTTCTTGAGCTCCAATAGGTTTCCAAATAGACTCTACACGGCCAAAGTAATGCTCAATTGTTCTTAAAGCTTCGCGACCGCCCTCGCCCACTAGTTCTCTTTCTGATTCTGGCAAAGAAGCCACTACTAAGCTATTTTTACTAGCTTTCACCGCTTCGGTAAGCTCTTGCACAAAATTCATCAAATTTTCGAAAGTGCCGGCCGGAAGATCGTTTTTTTTATAAATTTTTCTTGCATAAGCAACCAATTCATCAATAAGAATTAAGCAAGGGCCGCAAGTATCGAAAATTTCGCATAAGGTAGAGCTGCCAGGGGAAATGCTCTTTAAATCGCCTGTTTTTATAAGATTGTAAAGCTCACTATTGCCAGAAGCTTTGGCCAATTGGTAGACCATTTCGCCCCATAAGGTTTTAAC
>DHKB01000065.1 GCA_002407045.1 Candidatus Bruticola papionis
GTCAGCTTTGGTAGCTGCAGCAGACTTAGTGCTAAGCAAGTTTATAGGCAGTACGTATTTTACACCTTGAACATTTTTGACAGTTGGAATTTGGAAAACTTTAATGTGAGGCTCATTTTCAGCACGAATATTGACGACTACGGTCTCATCGTCAACTTGGCTAACAAGAGCTTCTTTGGCATTGTTGCCTTCTAAAGGAATAACTTGAGTGGAGCCTTTTAAGGAAGCGCCGTCAATAGTGATTCTAGCTGCTCCACTGCTATATTCAGACTTGAAAATAGGGGAGGTCTTGTCAGCCCAAGTTACGCTGATTTCTAAAATTCCGCCTTTTACTTGAGTGACAACTCGCACAGGAACAGTAGGGTCGGCAGCTTCAGCTGGTGTGCAGACGTAAGAGACTGCGCTTGCACCTAATAAAGCTGCCAGAGCCGCATGGCGTAACCAACGAGAATTCATAAATGTCCTCCCAAAAGAAGAAAAATAATTGAGGATGTGTTTTTGTTTTTGCCCTTGCACATCCTGCCTGGAAGTTGTTGAAAAGAAAAAGGCTTGAAAATGCAATTTCAAGCCTTGTGTTATTTTTCGTGAGCAGCAAAATAGTTGCTTTCGCTTATAAAATTATTTCCAGTGGTCACATTTCTGACATTGAATCATGGGCATTTCGCTTTCATCTTTGTAAAATGTACCTGCCCATTGGCATATGCTTTGCAAAATAGGTACGACGGACGCTCCTTTTTCGGTTAAGGAATACTCCACTCGCGGCGGAATCTCGTCGTAGGACTTGCGCTTTACGATATTGCTGGCCACTAATTCTTTTAGTGTGGAAGCTAGCACCGCATCGGTGATATTGCCCATCTCTCGGCGCAATTCGCTATAACGCATAGTTCCTAGTGCTGCTAATACGCAAATAATTCTGGAACTCCACTTTCCGCCAAATATTTCTAGGCCATATTCTAGCGGGCAGCGGATCTCTTTTTCTAATTTTCTCTGGTACATATGGACATATGTCTTGCTCTTATTTTTTCTGCATTATAGCGGTATACAGCCATATAAAAAAAGAGCAAGTACATATAATTAATGTGTACTTGCTCTTTTTTTTACAGCTCTTTCTTATTATCTGCACCGGGAGTAGTGACAATAACCTTTTCAGGAGTGATTATAAGCGCACCCTTAGCGGTTGCCGCACCATTAAACATTTTCTCCACCATAGCCTTAAAAGTGTTAACTACTTCGCCGCTAGTTACATATTGAGCGGTGCCTTTAATTTGATAGCCTTCTAAATTGTGTGCGTCATAGACGGAAATAGCAATCTTTCCTTGGTTGGCCGCAAGGTTTTTTAAAGTCGTGTCTAGGAACACATCACCTACTACCAGCTTGCCATCTGGGGTTACATCCTTAAAAGCGACGGGAACGACATTGGGCTCTCCATCAGCGCAAGTAGCCAAATCCCACATGCTGCTCTTAAGAAGCTTTACCACATTTTCATTTACCATAATAATTTACTCCTCGTATTTCTAGCTCCACAGCTCATCTACTGTGGTTAGTATAGAGATGATACCCAAGAGATGGAAGATATGGGTAGGTTTATGATTAACTAATATATTTCATAGTGTAAAAGTTTAACTAAGTTTTATCCAAACAAAAAGCCTACATACGGACAGCTGAGCCTTCAGTTTGTCCATATGTAGGCTCCCTTACCAAAGTACGAGCTTACTCGCACTGCTACTTTTTTATTTCCTATTTAAGTCTATTACCATCGCTCAATTTTTTAATGGAAGACAAAATGTAACGACCGCTCTGTTTATCGCGATAAACTTTAATTTGAACTTTATCGCCAGCGCGGAAGCTCTGCTGGAGTTTATTTTTATAACCGATCTCGGCAGGAACAAAAGCAGTGACAACTTTCTGATGATCGTAATTAACCACGTTTACAGAAATATTGGAAACTTCTGTTAAAATTCCGGTAAATTTTTCTAAGCCGACATTGCCGATTAAACCGGCCTGGCTGGGAAGAGCCCACAGGCAAAGGGCTGCTATTGCTAAAACAAAACTGAGGAAAAATTTTTTATTCAGCATAATCAAAAACCGCAAACCTTTAAATTTTAGGGACGAATTTCTTTGACTTCCCAACAATCCCTGCTTAAAGCTGTCTTATGGTATGGCATTTTAGCTAAGAGGTGAGTGTACTTTATATTTTATGTCTGAAGGCAAAGGCTTTACGTCACTCTGGGTGCCACTCCAAAAAAAATGGCACAAAAAGACAAAGCACCCAATCTGCGGAGATTGAATGCTCGTTGTGCCTTATCTATTCTTTTTACGCAATGGCTCCGACAGCAGGATTTGAACCTACGACCGATCGGTTAACAGCCGATTGCTCTACCGCTGAGCTATGTCGGAATATAAGGTTGGCTCCGACAGCAGGATTTGAACCTACGACCGATCGGTTAACAGCCGATTGCTCTACCGCTGAGCTATGTCGGAATCTCTCTGTCCCTCTCTCAAGGAACACGCGAATTTTAACACTGGCATTTGTTTTGGTCAAGCCCCTAAAAGCAAAAAATTACAAAAAATCTTGTGTTGTATATTTAATGTTAAATTTATAGCCCCGTCGATAAGTTCGTTATATCCTTCCTCGGAAGATCGCTAGCGCGATAAAGTTTTCTCTGGTTGGTATAACGAACATTTTTTGCGGCTATAAATTTCATTTAGACAAGTGCGGTTTTATGTGCTTATGGCGCGTTCATTTCATAGCAAGCCAACATTTCATAGTCAATTGCGAAAGTAAGGTTTAAGCGTAAAAAGTCTCCGTTTCTTAGGTTTGTTGGCTGCGTTTACGCCTATAGCAAGCTCCAGGCGTAGAAAAGCCTTACGCTTTGCTATAGGCTAAACTCCGCTTTAAATTTGCCGAACAGAGACTTTCAGTGTTTGTAAGCTCGTCCAAAGCTTCGACATGGTCGGCGTCTGCTTCGCCTAACGGTTACGCAGCTATACCGGCCAACTGCCGAAAGCTAAGTCCTCGCCTGGTTCGTTGTGTACAGCGCTTTAAGGTTGCGCAACACAGTTACACGCGTATTTTTTTTTACCAACAGGCGGGCCGAACACTAATTAGCGTCTCTAAACTGAAAAACTACGCAACAAACAAGCAAGTGAACAAGTGCAGATTTTATATGCTTAACATTTTGTGCTATGGATGTTGGTGTTAAATTTATAGCCTAGTCTATTATTTCGTTATATCCGATTCTTAAGCAGGCTTTTTTCGGTCAAAATGAAACCATGTAAGAGCGCGATTCTTCGGATTTGTGCAAGTTTTTTTGGTTTTGGAACTTTTCGTATGGCAGCTGGATCAGCTAAACAAAAAAATAGTGCCGACACTTGGCAAGGAAGCAAACTATATAATCATTATACCTACACAAGTCCTGAAGAAGATGCCGAGAGCGATTCAAATTTAGCTAAAGCCGATCGTATGTTTTTGGAAGGCAATTTTGAGCAAGCTCTATCTTTTTACAATAAAGCTTCCCAAGAAGAGGAAGAAAAAAGTAAAATATTAGGTTTACGTGGCTTTATTCATTGCCATTTAGTTCAAGGCAACTTCGATAAAGCGGTTCATTATGGTGAAAGCTATATGAAGCTTTTTCCTAACTTGGATAAAACGGAAAGCACTTGGCTTTATGCTTTGGCTTGCAATCTAAAAAATGGCAATATCGACAAGCTTAAAGAGGCGGTGAAAACTGTCTATAGCCTCGAAAAAGTAGAACGCAATAGACAGGATCCCATCTATATGATGGAGCGTATTTTTGTTTTGTATAAAGCCAATTTGCTCAATGAAGCTACCAGAGCCACAGAAGATTGGAAAGGCTACTTTGGCAGTGATTTAGATTTGTGCCAGCGTATGGGCGAAATGTTCTATATGTTGCAACGCTATAATAAAGCTTTTGACTTTTTACAAATTGCTGTACAGCGTGGAGTAAATAGAGCTCGTTTGTGGTATTTGCACGCTCTGTCGGCGGCAGCCAATAAAAATTTTGATATAGCTGAGCGCTCGGTAGAAAAAGCCGCTCGTTTAAATTGTCCTTTGCCTTTTATGGAAAATTTGGCTTCAGAAGTTAAACATCTAAAAAAACAGGCTAATGGTGGTCTCTTTGATTTACTTAAAAATATGTTTATGCCTTAGAGGATAGTTAATTATTTTTAGACTTCCTAATTGCCCCACTGGTGTCGGTTAAGCGCATTGATTAAATGCTGATGCAATAAAAAAAGGCCCTTCCTCTTTCGATAAGTAAGAGGAGGGGCTCTTTATCTATTGGTGAGTTGCGCTAATTAGCAACTACTTATAATTACTTCTTTAACTTGGCAGCTTGCTCGCGCAAAGTTTCAGCTTTGTCGGTCTTTTCCCAAGTAGCACCGGGAAGAGTGCGGCCAAAGTGACCGTAAGCAGCCAGAGCTTTGTAGATAGGACGACGCAATTTGAGCTTGCGAATGATAGCGCCGGGACGTAAATCGAAGTTCTTTCGTACCAAGGCAATAATATCGGAGACGGGGATAGTCTCGGTGCCGAAGGTATCGATGGAAACGCTCACAGGCTCAGCTACGCCAATAGCGTAAGCGAGAGCTACTTCACATCTGGAAGCTAAACCGGCAGCTACGATATTTTTAGCCACGTAACGAGCGGCGTAGCAAGCAGAACGGTCAACTTTCGTCGGATCTTTGCCGGAGAAGGCACCGCCGCCATGAGCAGCCATACCGCCGTAGGTATCGACGATAATTTTACGTCCGGTTAAGCCAGTGTCGCCCTGAGGACCGCCGATAACGAAACGGCCGGTGGGGTTGACCAAGATGCGAGGGGAGACGATCTTGTCGCCTTCTTTTTTAATGAACTGAGCGGGCACGATAGGAAGAATTACGTACTCGATCATATCTTTGCGAATTTGCTCTAAGGACACATCGGGATCGTGTTGAGTGGAAATGACGATAGTGTCGATAGCTACGGGCTTACCGTTTTCATAGCGAACGGTTACCTGAGTTTTACCATCGGGACGGAGGTAACTCAAAACGTTGGTCTTGCGAACCTTAGCTAACTGGAAAGCCAAAGCGTGAGAGAGCTGAATAGGCAAGGGCATAAGCTCAGGAGTCTCGTCGCAAGCATAGCCGAACATCATACCTTGGTCACCGGCGCCTACGGCGTCTTCTTCTTCGGCCTTGTCTTTTTCGTCACGTACTTCTAAAGCGCAGTCTACGCCCTGAGCAATGTCGGGGGACTGACCGTCGATAGAAATGAGCACGCCGCAGCTACGTCCGTCAATACCGTAATCGGGGCAATCATAGCCAATTTCAACTAAGGTTTTGCGTACGATGTCAGCGATGTCGATGTAGGCTGAAGAAGTGATCTGACCGGCAATATGAGCGCAACCGGTGTGAAGGAAAGTCTCGCAAGCAACGCGGGATTGAGGATCTTCAGCTAAGAAAGCATCCAAAATAGCATCAGAAATCTGATCGGCCACCTTGTCAGGATGTCCCTCAGTTACAGATTCTGAGGTAAAAAGTTCGTAGTTATTAGCCAAAATAAATAAGCTCCTTGTTTGATTAACAGCTTAAATTTCTAAGCTGCCATACAACCGCCGACTTAAACTTCTGAGGGGTAAAGCAACAAAATCGGCTCTCTATTTTTAGGCACACAACTTTGAGGGGGAAGGAGCGCCGCCTAAATTACAACTAATGGAGTGACGCACTTGGCGCCACTCCACTTAGCTTACAAAAAAATCTGTTATTGACGGCCACATTCTAGCAGATTGAGACCAGCTTGACCAGAGGCTCTACATTATAAAGTATCTGTCAAGGAATTGTCTTCCGTCTTTTTAGCTTTATCCTGCTTATCGGCAGTAGAAGTTTTGTCAGATTTTTCTTTATCCTTATTGTCAGCTTTAGAATCGGAATTTCCGACCGCACTATCGCGTAAATTTTTGGACTCTTGAGTGTTGTCTACCGAATCTTTGTCTTTTTTGCTTTCAGCTTTGGAAGAATTGCCATCGGAACTAAATTCGTCAAGCATAGAATCTCCGCCACCTTCGCCTCTAGTTTGATATTTGGCAGTAGGATAGGGAGCAGGCTTGGGACCGTACAAGTGGATAGGATCGCGCTGGTGGATAATTTGGATACGGTTGCTACCAGCGTCGGCTACGTAGAACATTTGGCCTAAACCTTCAGAAATTTGTTGTGGATGGTGCAAAGCCGCATTTTCGCTGCCGCCTACGCCCCACTCAGTAATGAAGACGCCGTTGCCAGTAAACTTTTGAATACGGTTATTGCCCGTATCTGATACCAATACGTTGCCATCATACATGACCAGAACGTCGGTAGGCTTGTCAAATTCGCCAGGGCCTTTACCAGGAAGTCCCCACTTAAGCAAAAGCTCTCCATCAGCGTTAAATTTCAAAATCTGATTGGACTTAGTATTGGCTACGTAAATTTCGTCGTTAACATTTAAATCCAGGCCCCAAGGCTGATTTAAATTGAGTGAACCGTTGTTTTCCAAGGCAGACACAAATTCGCCCTTGGGATTGAAAAGTTGTAAACGGTTGTTGCGAGCGTCAGTTACCCACATATAGCCTTCGCTATCGAAAGCAATGCCAATAGGGGCGGCAAATTGCCCTTCTCCTTGGCCTAAAGAGCCAACTTCGCCGAGATATTCGCCTTGAGTAGTGAAGTGGAGTAAGCGGTTGTTGCCTGTATCGGAAACCCAAATAGTATTGTCCGGGGCCAATTTAATGCGCAAAGGCTCGCGCAATTGAGCGTCGCCGGAGCCTTGAGAACCCCAAACGTCGATAAGTTTACCTTGAGGATCAAAGCGTTGGATGCGGCAATTTCTAGTATCTAAGGCGTAAATGTTGCCGCTGGCGTCGACGGTAACTCCGGTCGGCTCATTTAATTCGCCAGCTCCTTTGCCAGCTAAACCAGTACCGATAGTTCTTTCAAATGAGGGGGGAAGCTCGTTTTGAGTGTAATACCAGACTAGGGCTGCCGCCCCGCCTAAAAATAGCACAAAGACGAACGTCCATATCAAAAGGCGATAACTGCGCACGATAAACTCCGAAATATTATGTTGTAGACTTTTGCCCTGACTTAAGCCAGCAATCAAGCTAAAACGGCCAGAAACGAAAAGCCCCAACCTTCTCATAAGGCTCGAATCCCTTTCTTTTTTGCGACTTGTCTTCCTTCCTCGAAGGTATTGTCTCCCAAGGCCAACTGAAACTATTGAGCAATGGTACTTCGCACAATTTATATGATTATTGAGCCTTTTAAAAGCGTCCTTTCCGTGAGGTGCGCTTGAGCATAAAAGTTAATGTGAATTGCATATAAAACCAGGTAAAAATAATAAAAAGATGTTGTGTTTGTATATGCATTTAATATTGACAGCTAATCCTTAAGTCATTAGAATACAACAGGCGAAATGCGTTGTTTAACCTTCTAGGCTGTCTAGTTTGGGTGGGGGCAGATGAAGGTGCAACTAATAAGTTTTGCTTGGCTGCCTATAGGTTTGGGAAATTGGCAGCTTTGGCAAAGTGGAGTATAAGTAGAAATGTCTATAACTAAGAATGCCACCAAGACCGGCACCAAGAGCAGAGTTACTTTTAAGTTGAGCACTGAAAAAGCCGACGATTTTAATGCTCGTCGCGTTGTGGTAGTGGGCGATTTCTGCGATTGGAAGGTTGAGCAAGGTAAAGAGATGTCTATTTTGAAAGACGGATCTTTCAGTGCCACCATCACCTTAGATGCCGGTAAAAGTTATCAGTTTAAATATGTAGTCAATCCTGGTGAGAGTGATTGCCGTTGGGAAAATGATGAGCGCCCCGATAATTGGGTGACCGATAGCAACGGTAATAGCAATTCCTTGGTAGTGATCGATTAAAGTTTCGCTATAAAATTGGCAAGAATCAACGTTCGGGTAGGTGTTTGCCTGAATGCAAAGCCCATCTGAGCGCAAGTTTGTTTGAACGTCCAAGTAATAGAAGTCCGAAAAGTGAGGCAGATTTTAGGCTGTCCGCGGCAAACACTTATCGGCGCTTGAGGTTCTGCAGTTTTTCAAAAAGCTTCCGAGGCTGCAGAGATTTAGATCTTCAGACAAAAAAGAGAGCCACGCAAATATTTTTGCTTGGCTCTTTTCGTTTTTAGCGCAATATGTTTGGCTACGTAGTTTTTCAGCCTAGATACGCTGATATTGTTCGGCTAGCCGGTTAGCTATGTCTTGTTGGTTCGTAGTTTTTTAGCTTTAGCGACGCTGATTATGTTCGGCCCGCCAGTTAGCTATTTCGTGTTAGCTTCATTTTATTGCTATATCGACGCTACGGCTA
>DHKB01000033.1 GCA_002407045.1 Candidatus Bruticola papionis
TAAATTTTTATTTATCGCGCGATTAACTTCGATCTTGTCATCCAGCGCAGACAAAACTGCTGCGATAGCTTTTTGGTTTGTTAGTGAAAGCGAAGGTAGCTCGAAATCCTTAATTATTTGTGTATTTAAATTTTGTTGTGCTGCACCGTTTGCAAGACTTTGCAATTCGTTATATTTAGAGCACATGTAATAATAAACGAAATTGTAATCACTTTTAGCTTCATCAATAATCAAATTACAGCAAGCTTGATTAGTTGTTAAAGGAATTTTATTTATGCAACACTTTGCAGCTGTTGCTCCGTACATGGCAATAATTACAGAATTTCTAGGTATTAACTTGGCAGCTGATGACTCATAACCAAGTTGAGTTATATTTTTTTCTGTACTGTAAACACGATTAAAACATATTTCTTTAGTGTTTAACCAAGGAATGTTTCCGTTATAATATTCTATGACACTACTGGTGGGAGTTCCGCCGCTGCATATTTTTGTACATATATCACCAATTTTCATTATATTCTCTCCCTTAAAAAAACTTACCCAATATATTTCCTATGCGCTGTTTTTACATTTTGTTGCTTTACCATGGCGTAGTGCATAGTTGTATCTATGCGTTCATGGCCTAGCAACTTTTGTAATTGCTCTACGGGCATACCTTTATCTATAGCTGCTGTAGCCATAGTGCGCCTAAATTTGTGAGGATAAACTTTGGGCAAATTTAGACGCCGACCCAATTGGCGTAACCTTATTTCTAAGCCGCCGATTTGCAACCTGCGGTAGGGGGCTCGCAATGAAACAAAAAGGGCCGGATTATCATCTTGGCGAGCAGCTAAGTAATTTTGTAAGTGAATTTTGGCGCGAGCGTCAAAGTAGACGTAGCGCTCTTTGCTACCTTTACCAAAAACAATGCACTCGCGCTCTTCAAAATCTACGTCTGCTCTATTTAGCTTGACTAATTCGCCAGCTCGCATACCTGAAGAAGCCAATAAATCGATTAAAGCTAAGTCGCGCTCGTTGGTGCACCTATCGCGCATAACTTCCAAATTTTCGTCGCTGTAAGTTTCTTTTATTACTTTAGCCGTCTTTATACGCCTAATACGACGCACCGGGCTTTTAATAATAAAATCTTCGTCTTCTAACCAAGCAAAAAAACTGGAAAGATTGCGCCGCACATTGTCTATAGTTACTTTGCTAACTTTGTTGGCTGCTTGGTATTTGGTTAGATAAGCTCGTAAATCGTCGGTGGTAATTTGGCACACCTGCTTGCCTATAGCTTGTAAAACCGCCTCTATGCTCTTTTGATAATAAGCTAAAGTCTTTTCCGAACAACCTTCTAGCCTTTTAGCCGTAATAAAAGCTGCCAATAAACTGTCGCTATCTAGCTTAGCTTCCGTTTCCGAAGTCTCGATATCTAAGCCTTGCAAAATAGTTTCCAAAACTTTGCTCAATTTTATCATTTGCACCGAGTTTAAATAAGGCAGCATTCTCACTTTTATTGCTTCTATTAGCTCTCTTCTCATGGGTATGCCTCTTTTCTTACTTAAAATTAAAAATATTCTTTCCAAAAATGGTACAAGCAGTCAAAATGGACTAAAAGTTGGCAGGCAAACTTATAAGCTTGGCTAAACTATTTTAACTATTTGCCAATAGCTGCTTGCTTAAAGGGGAAGTATGGCAAAATTGAGCTATTCAAGCAATGTTTTAGAGCCAAGAAGTTAGGGTTTAGTTATGGTTAATAAGTTTAAATTTACAGAAGCCAATTATGAACAAACTATTATCGATCTATTATTTACTAATGAGCTTGGCTATAACTGTACTTCCGACAGCCATTGGCAACAACAGTGCCAGAAAAACAATTTCCGCGACGTTATTTGTGAAGAAATACTTATAAAAGCTCTCCGACGTTTAAACCCCGAAGTGTCTGATAATATACTTAATGACGCTGTACGTAAGCTAAAAAACATCGACGGTGTAGAACTTATCGAAAGAAATCGTCAATTTACTGAAGCTTTACAAAATGGCTTATCAGTTTCTTATAAAGACGAAGCGCTCGGCGATATAACGACCAAATTGGTATGCCTTATCGACTACCAGCGTCCGGAAAATAACGATTTTAGGATCATCAATCAACTTACTATTGTTGATAAGGAAAAGAAGCGGCCCGATCTACTTATTTATATTAACGGCTTGCCTTTAGTTATTATAGAACTAAAGTCGCCTATTAACGAAAATGCAACTCTTACTGATGCTTATAACCAAATAAAAAATTACCAAGATGCCATAGCTTCATTGTTTGTCTATAACCAAATATGTGTTCTCAGTAATCTGTATTTTTCTAAAGCTGGCACTATTACTTCCAATGAAGAGCGCTATATGGCTTGGAAAAGCCTAGATGGCAGCTACGAAAATACCCAAGATGCTGGTTATGAAATCTTTTTCAAAGGTCTTTTTGCTAAAGATCGCTTGTTAGACATTTTACAAAATTTTATTTGCTTTGATGATCGGGGCATGGGAGATAATAGCAACGGTGGCGGCCTTATTAAAATATTAGCTGCCTATCACCAATATTTTGCCGTTAAAAAAGCCGTAAAGAGCACTTTGCAAGCCAGAGAGCGTCAAGATGGCAAAGGCGGCGTCGTTTGGCATACTCAAGGCAGCGGCAAATCGCTGACTATGGTTTTTTACGCCCACTACATTACTAAGGTAATGGCTGGCGCCACAATTGTTGTAGTTACCGACCGCAAAGATCTAGACGACCAGCTTTACAAACAATTTTTGCGTTGCCGCAAATTTTTACGCCAAACTCCCAAACAAGCTGAAAGTTGCGAGCACTTACAACAGCTTTTGGAAGGCAATCGCAATTCTGGTGGCATTATCTTTACCAATTTGCAAAAAGTAACTGAGCGAGAAGAAGCTCTTACTCAGCGTAGCAATATTATCGTTATGGCCGACGAAGCTCACCGCAGCCAATACGGTTTAGTAAAGAAAATTACTTCTCGTAAAAATGAGCAAGGCCAAGAAGAAGCTGTTGTTACTATTGGCATGGCCGGAAAATTGCGAGCTATTTTGCCTAAAGCTACTTATATTGGCTTTACCGGTACTCCTGTAGCTAAGAAAGATCATGATACTCGGGCTGTTTTTGGTGACAATATCGATTGTTACGACATGACCCAAGCTGTAGAAGATGGAGCTACCAAAACTATCTTTTATGAAAGTCGCGTAGTTAAACTTAAACTTGATGAAGCTACTTTAAATGAACTTAATAAAAAATATGAAGAGTTGGCCGAAAAGGCCGATTTTGAAGTAATTGAGCGCAGCAAGCGAGAGATGGGCAAGCTCGATTCTATTTTAGGCGCTCCTCAAACTATTGAAGAACTAACTAAAGATATTCTCTCTCATTACGAAGGGCACCGGGCTTCTATTGTTACCGGTAAAGCTATGATTGTGGCTTATTCTCGAGAAATTGCTTTAAAAATTTACAAAAGCCTCTTGAAATTGCGTCCTCAATGGAAAGAGGAAGGCAAAATTGCTGTAGTGATGACTGGCAGCAATAAAGATCCCGAGTCTTGGCGAGAAATCATTGGTGACAAGAACTACAAAGAAGAGCTAGCTTGTAAATTTAAAGACCCAAATTCTGCTCTAAAAATAGTTATTGTAGTAGATATGTGGCTAACCGGTTTTGATGTGCCTTCTTTAACTACTATGTATATTTATAAACCTTTAGTTGAGCATAATCTTATGCAAGCTATAGCTAGAGTTAATCGTGTTTACAAAGACAAAGAAGGCGGCTTAATCGTCGACTATATAGGTTTAGCTGACGCCCTTAAGCAAGCTATGCAAGAATATACGGCTCGCGATCAAAAAAATTATGCTAATCAAGATATTAAAGCTGCTGTCTATCCTAAATTTCAAACGTCGCTAAAAGAGTGTCGCAGTATTTTAGATGGTTTTGAGTATATGTCTTTTTATGCCCAAGAAGACGGAGCCAAGCGAGCCAAAATTATCGATCAAGGTGTCAATTATATTTTTGGTAAAATTTTGCAAGAGCAAGATTTGCCTGAAAAAGAGCGCAGCGATTATCGATTTTTGAAAGAAGCGCAGCTTTTGAAGCAAGCCTATTCCTTATGCAGTAGTATAGCTACCGAAAATGAAAGTTTGGAAGCTGCTTATTTTGATGCTGTGCGCCATGGTATCAAAATTTTGCAAAACGAAGGGCGCAGTCAAAAGTTCAGCTTAAAAGAAATCAATGAACAAGTAGATGCTTTACTTAAAAACTGTGTTGAAAGTAGTGGCGTAGCGACAATTTTTAGTGATGCTAACAGCAATATCTCCCTTTTTGATACTAATATTTTGCAAAAACTGGCTGCAGCGGAAGAAAAAAATGTAGCTCTTCGCTTGATAAAAAATATTTTAGGTGAGAAAGTTAGAGTATTTAGTTGCAAAAATGAAGTAAAAGCTAGGCAATTTTCGGAAATTTTGCAAAGTGCTATGCAACGCTATTTGAGCGGCGTTTTGTCTAATGCTATGGCTATTGACGAAATGCTCAAAGCGGCGCAAAAACTTGATGAAGCTATGGATGGCGATCATAAGCTGGGGCTAAATTCTGAAGAGGAAGCTTTCTACGATATTTTGCAAGAAAATTGCGATGCTGCCGTTCAAGAAGAACTGATAGCTATAGTTCGTGAGCTGGCTGCCAAATTGCCTGAAGTTTGTACTGTAGATTGGTATAATAAAGCTAATTGCCGAGCTAGAGTGCGCAAAGAAATAAAAACTGTTTTGAAAGGGCACAACTATCCAGCCGAACAAATTGCCAGTGTGGCTGACAAAATTGTGGAACAGTGTCGCGGCTATTGGAATGAATAAAAAGCCCCGCTCAGCCTAAAACGGCTGGCGGGTGCTTCTTAGAAGCGTTGGAGCGCTGCTTCTCTTAGTAGCCGTATTTGGGACGATTGACTTTTAAGAAAATCAAAGTGGTAATTAAAGCGCCGATTTCGGCTACAATTACGGAAGCCCAGATCCATTCTACGCCGAAAAGCAAGGGCAAAACCATAACGCTTGCCGATTGGAAAACCAAAGTACGCATAAAAGCTATAATGGCAGAAACTAAGCCGTCATTTAAAGCTGTAAAGAAAGACGAGCTAAAAATTTCAAAGCCGAAGAAAGCGAAAGCCACTGAATAGATGCGCAAACCGTGTTTGGTAATAGCTAGCAACTCTTGATCGTAGCCTACAAACAGGCGCACGATAGGATCGGCAAACACTGTGCTGATTAAAGCCATCAAAATGCCTACGCTGACCGTAAAAACAGTGCTCTTTTTGAGCATGTTTTTGACTTCGGCCGGATTTTTCGCTCCAAAGTGGTAGCTGGTAATAGGGGAAGCGCCGATAGAGTAGCCTACAAAAATAGAGGAGAAGATAAAGCAAAGGTAGCCAATTACTCCATAAGCGGCTACGCCATTTTCGCCAATAAAACGCAAAAGTTGATAATTGTACAAAATTACCAAAATGGAAGACGAGATGCCGTTCATAAGTTCGGAAGAGCCGTTAGTGCAAGACTTCCAAAGCACTTGGCCATAAAATTGAGTAGAGCCTAAGTGCAATGGGCTGTCGTTTTTACGGGCAAAATAAACTAAAGCGGTTAAGCCGCCCACTACTTGGCTTAAAGCTGTAGCTATAGCTGCGCCAGCTAAGCCCCAGTGAAAAACGATAATAAAAAGTGCATCTAAAGCCATATTGGTAAAGCCGGCCAAAAGGGTGACAGCAAAACCAAGCTTCGGTTTTTCGGCAGCTATAAAAAAGCTCTGAAAGACATTTTGTAGCATAAAAAAAGGCATGGCCACCATATTGATACGGCCATAAGTAATGCTACAAGCTAAGAGATCGCCTTCAGCTCCCAGAGCGTGTGCAATATAAGGTACAGCTACATAGCCTAACACAGCGGCTATAGTGCCCAAAATAGCTGTCGAGTAAACGATCATGGAAAAATAGCGATTGGCCAGTTTATTGTCGCCTTCACCTAAAGTTTTAGCTACAATAGCTGTGCCGCCGGTGCCCAGCATAAAGCCCAGAGCACCCACGATCATCATGATCGGAAAGATAAAGTTGGTAGCCGCAAAAGCCACTTTGCCTACAAAATTGGAGACAAAAAGTCCGTCTATAACGCTGTAAGTGGAAATAAACAACATCATAGCCATAGAAGGCAGCACAAAACGCAACAGCCTGGAATAGGTAAAATGATCCGAAAGTTTGATTTCCATTAAAACACCTAGAATTAACCAAAAAAAAAGTAAAGTCAAAGTTTTGAATAACAGCTACAACTTCGAACTACCATTGTACAATATGTAACCTTTAAATCAAGTTTTTTTCTCGTTATATTTCTGCTTTTAGCGCGGCAGCGGCAGGTAAAAACTGTTGTCTATAAGGAAAGGCACCTTCAGTTTAGGCCGGAGGAGAACAATAATTTATGGCTATTGTAAAAGTTGATCATATAAATATTGCTTGTGCCGATTTAGAAGAAACTGCCAAATTTTATACTGAAGTTTTGGGCTTTAGTCGCGGCCAAGTTAAACGAAGCGGTATTAAACAGATGCTCAATCTTGTAAAGCAAGATAGCGTAGTGGAATTAGCTCAGCCTACCGACGGAGATCGTTTGGATGGTGATGCTTATAATCATATAGCTTTTACTTCCGACAATATTCAAGCCGATTTTAAACATATGCAAGAGCTTGGTTTTACTTTGCTTAACGATTCGGTGCAAGAGAGCGCGGGCGCCTTTTACTTTTTTATGGAAGCTCCTGGTGGCACTTTAGTAGAAATTATTACTCACAAATAGTAGCTCTTCGAAAGAGCGGTGCGCTTAGATAAATTGAAAAAAAAGTAGAATAGTCATTTTTATTTTTTTTGTCCCCATTTTCAGAATTATGCTCCATTTGCCGGTATTTACTAACGGTATAAGTTAGCAAATAACGATTTCTGTTTTATGCTGGGGCAGTCTTGGTATGCTTTTTAGAACCAGTTCTAGTTCCATCAACTTTAATATATGCATTTAAACTAATTCTATGTGTTTTATAAACTTTACTATACTATAAAAAGCCCATGAAACCGGGCATTCTTTGCCTTTAGGCTCAAAATTAAAAGAGGTTTAATCAGCATTTCCTGGAAAGTTCGCCAAGGGATCGGCGGTAGCCGTGCCCTCTCAACTTGGGAAAAAGGACTTCTTGTAAAGAATAGATGTTTATAAATAAGAACGCGTTCGGACTCGCTTTAGCCGTGGCTGCTACCTTGGGCTTAGGCTTTATGGTTTATGGTTGCGGCGACAGCGGCTCTACTACACCTAATCCTTTGGAACCAGCCAAAGTTAATCCCAAAGTAATCTTTGACTACCATGTTTTAGCCCAAGAACTGGGTGCCAAAACAGAAATTCCCGCTAATATTGCTAGCGTAAAATATGCTTTTAGCGGCACCAATGACGCCAAAGAACTGTTTACCGACCTTGACGAAACTTACAGCTACGATTTTGATCATCAAGACAAAGCGTACGACCAAGAAGTTATTATCGAAAACGTAGATATTAACTCTACTAAAGTTACTGCTGCCTACTATGATGACCAGGATCAATTAGTGGCTATTGGTGTAAACGATCTCGAGTGGGACAAAGCTACCAGTATTGCCAAAGTAGAAAAGCCCGATGTGCAATTGCTCGGCCAAGATGCTACTGCTTCTTTAAGTGCCGACAGCTTAATTATTCCTAAAAATGGCCAAGTTTACTTTACTTTTGAAATTACTCCTACTGAAGGCGCTGAAGAAGTCGATATGACCGATTTGGCCACCTTTAGCGGCTTAGATGAAAAAATCTTCTCTCATAAAGAAAACGCCGCTGGTGGAGTTTATACCGGTATCGATTATGGCAAAGCTACCGAAGTTTCTGCCAATTTGGGCCAATTCAAAGCCGATTTAGGCCAAACCGTTTTAGTTACTGACCAAAGGCCTGCCAAGATTGCTCTCGTTCCGCAGCCCATTGATGGTAAAGAAATTATCAATCAAGAGACTCCTGACGGACGTTATATGAATATGCTTTTTGCCGATGATGGTGTGAAATATAACACTTTCGGCCAAAAGGTTGTCTCTTATAAGACAAGCAGCGGTGACGTCGATAATTTCCCCGTCAACGAAGTGTCCTTTAAGGTAGTAGTTTACGAATATACCAATATTGAAGGCAAAGGCGACGCTCCCGCATTGCCTTTAGATATTACCTTTGATAGCAAAACTAGCGTCGAAGCTATCTATGATTTGGAACATTACGCTTCTCCTTCAGCCTACGATGTCAACCATATGACCATTAAAGAGCGCTCTAAAATTGTCGTAGAGGAGCTCAATCCCAACTGGAACGACTACAAGGTTGTAGCTAAATACGATGATGGCAGTAAAGATGGTATAACTGAAACTACCAGGATTTATGTTGAAGGCGCTCAAGCTAATCTTGTACTTTGGGATAATGAGAAAAACCAAAAGCTTGAAAAACTCTTTAAGGCTGGTGGTAGTATACAGACTTATGACAAATTGCGCTTAGTTGGTCAAATTGAAGTTTTTGGTAACTGTGTCTATACAGATATTCCCGAAGATATGATTCCTGCTGGCCAGTATCCTGATGTCGTTTATCCGCCTCATTTTACTAATACTGGCGAAGTCGCTGACACAAGATATGTTCCTCAATGGAGACAATGGCCAGAGCATTCTGGAGCCAATGCTTACGCTATCACTATACAGTATGACGATCAAAACCCTCCGTGGCCTGGCAATGTAAAACTGGATTTACAACGCCCCGAAGGCGCTACTTATCCCGAATTTAGTGGTGTTTTTTGCTATAACTACTAAAACTAACTTTTAGTTCTTGCATTTACTGAGGCTCCTCGATACCCAAGTAAATAAAATTAGGCTAGAGGAGCCTTTTTTTATATAAAATTTATAAAGGATTGCTTTCTACATTTATGATTAAAAATACATTTTGTTTTGCTACTCTGGTTGCTACGGCTAGCTTAGGTTTGGGCTTAATGGTTTGTGGTTGCGGCGATAGTGGATCTACTACACCTAACCCTTTGGAAGGTGACACTTCTGCAAAAGTTGTTTTCAATTACAGCGTTTTGGCTCAGAAGCTAAGCGCCAAAACAGGCATTCCTGCCAATATTGCTAGCGTTAAATATAGCTTTAAAGGTGTTGACGAAAACCAAAAAGCTTTTACCGATACTAGCGACAAGTATACTTATAAATTTGCTCACAAAGATCAAGCTTACGACCGGAAAGTAACTATCAAAGATGTAAGTACATACACTACTGAAGTAACTGCCGCCTACTATGATATTAACGACGAACTGGTAGCTGTAGGTGTTGATAAATTAGATTGGAATAAAACTACCAAAGTAGCCGAGGTTAAAGATCCTACTGTAAAAACTGTCGATGAAAATTCACTTTTGACTTTAACTACCGACAATTTAGTTATTTCCAAAGACGGTCAAGTAAAGCTTACTTTGGAAGTAATTCCCGCTGAAGGCGATAAAGCTGTCGATATAACCGATTTAGCTACTATTGGCGGTATGGACGAAAAAGTGTTCGCTCACTCTGAAGGCGATTCCGCTGGCCTTTATACTGGCATTGGCTATGGTAAATCTGGTGTAGTTTCTGCTGCTATCGGCTCTAAAAAAGTTGAACTCGATAAAGCTATTTATGTAACTGACCAAACTCCCTCTAAAATAGAGATCTCTTTCCTTCCTATTGACGGTAAAGAAGTATCGGTACTCAAATATAATGACGATACCAAGGGCGTTTTTATGTTCTATGCTGCCGATCCAGAGCAAGTGTTTGGCTTAAAAATAGCTAGCAACGACGTAGCTTATATAAAAGATCAAAAATACAACTATGCTATTAACGAATTGCCTTTAGCTATTTTGGCGACTGAATTTACCAATGTCGGCGATAAAGGACCCCAGCCTGATTATCCTGTAGATATTACCGCTAGCGATAAATTGTCTGTAACTACCGAAAATACCTCAGGCGAAGAAAATTATTTAGCCGTTAAGGATCATTTTACTCTCCAAGCTACCGGAGTCAATTACGACGATGAGAGAAGGCTTTACAATGTAAAAGCCAAGTACGATGATGGTACTTCCCAAGGATTAAGCGATCAAATAGTTGTAAGATTGGAAGAAGCTCACGGCCGGTTAGCTTTTGTAGAAAAAGAGGCTTGGGGCCGTGCTTTAACTACTGATGACATTTATGCCGGTCATATTTGGGTAAAAGCTGGTCAAACATATGAGCATTCTTTGGTACTTAAAGGAGTAGTCTTCCTTTATAATGGCTACACCGTATTAGATATTCCTGAAAGTATGATTCCTGCCGACAAATATCCCAATTTGAAAGAGCCCATATATTCATCCCCTGAACAAGCTACTAAATCTGTTTATGAAATTGTTACTACTTACGAACACATTGGCTCTGGCAACGACTACAAAATAACTACTACAGGTTTGCCTGAAGTACAACTGATAATGGATATTGATCGTCCCGAGGATGCCGCTTATCCCGAGCTCTGGACTCCTAGCCTTCAGCACTTTGAATGGGATATTTAAACTAAATTCTTCGCCTTCCAGAGCCACCGCCTTCGCCTGTTGGCTCAAAAAATGCGCCTTGTGTTGTTTATTATCGCTTGTGATGAAATAAACGTGCCAAAAGCCAAAGTTTGGCGCAGAAATCAAAGCTAGTATAATGGTTAATGTTTAAGAAAGGTTATTTATTAAAAAGAATGCGTAGAAATAATTTTGGCTTTATTGCTTTAGCTGCTGTTGCTAGTTTAGGTCTAAGTTTAGCAATAGCAGGCTGTGGTGACAGCGGATCTACTGCGCCCAATCCTTTGGATGGCACTTATAGTAAAGTTATTTTCAATTATAGCGTTTTAGCTCAAGAGCTGGGCGCCAAAGCAGAAATTCCCGCCCATATCGCTAGCGTAAAATATGCTTTTCGCGGCCAACACGAAGATAAGCAAGCTTTTGTAGAGTGCAGAGAAAATTATACTTACA
The DNA here is from genome assembly GCA_002407045.1 of Candidatus Bruticola papionis. Lineage (GTDB taxonomy): Bacteria > Vulcanimicrobiota > Xenobia > Xenobiales > Xenobiaceae > Bruticola > Bruticola papionis. The sequence goes on from DHKB01000033.1 coordinate 11,069, forward strand.
AATTTACCCATAAAGATGAAGCTTACGATCAAAAAGTTGTCATTAAAGGCGTAAACTTAAACACTACTGAAGTTACCGCCGCTTACTATGATGAAAATAACGAATTAGTAGCTGTTGGCGTCGATAAGTTAAGTTGGGACAAAACTACCGAAATTGCCCAGGTAGAGAAACCTACTATAAAAACTGTCGGTGAAAATTCTCCTATTAGCTTTACAGCCAGTGAACATGTTGTTACTAAAGGTGGACATACCGTTTTAAATTTGACAATTACTCCCAACGAAGAGGGAGCTGAGCCTGTCGATATAACCGCTTTTGCTTCTCTTAGTGGTATAGACGAAAAGGTATTAGCTCCTGTAGCTGGACTGCCAGGTAGTTATACCGGTGCAGAATATAGCAGCGCCGCTGGTTTACAAATTGCTGCTTCCGTCGGTGAAAAAATTAAGCTCACTTTAGCTGATCCCATTTACGTTACCGATCAAGTGCCTGCGGCCATAACTATTGTACCTCAACCCATTGAAGGTAAAGAAGTGGCCGTAGAGGAGGCAACTGCTGAAGATCCGCGCACTTTAGCTATGCTTTATGCCGATGAAAGTAAGTACGTTTCATTTGGCTACAAGGTAATACATTTTCCAGCCCGTTCCAGTAATGAAACTGATATTGACATAGCTGTCAACGAGCAACCTATTAAAGTATTGGTTACAGCTTACACTGATACAGACGGCAAAGGGCCGCAGCCTGAAAAAGGTGTAAGCATTTCCGATGGAAGCAAGCTTACTTTTGAAACTAAACATTTAGTTGAAACTCCAGATGAAGGCGATCTCAATAGATTATCTGTTAAAGATGGTATTTTGTACCTTGATGGTCTCAATAAGAGGAATAATTATTTCCAAGTAGCGGCTAAATTTGATGATGGCAGTGCAGATGGCTTGACTGATTCTCTGAGAGTTTGGGCTCAGGGAGCCGTTCCTTATACGCAGTTTATGGATACGGAAAGCAATCAACTCTTGTCCGCTTTAAGTTTTGATGATCCTAAAACATACAATTTGAAAATGGTTGGCGGTATTTTTAATTTTACTCGCGACAGCGTGCCTTTAGATATTCCTGAAGAGATGATTCCTGCCGACCAGTATCCAGAAGTTGCGCCTCTCCAACCTACTACTGATAAAGCTAAGTGCTACCAAGTTGAAGCCGGTAAAAATGGCTATGTAGTGGAATGGCTTGAGCGTTTGGAAGCGACAACTGGAGTATCTGTTAAACGCCCAGACGACGCCAAATGGCCGGGCTTTTTACCTCTGTGGTTGATGAGGAATTAACCGTATCTTTCTGCTGTGCCCTCAAATTGTATGTTTGAAGATTATTTTATATAGAGCACAAGCGGAAGTTTTGCCATATCGGTAGTGCAGGCCTCTAGCCGCGAAGCGGATAGGCTTTCGGAGCGTCGATATGGCAAAAACTGAAGCTAACACAAATATCATTGACGTTTAGGAAAGGCTTTTTAGATAAAAATAATGCGTAAAAATACTTTTGGCTTTGCTATTGGCGCTGCAGTAGTTGGTTTAAGCTTGGGCTTAGCCATATATGGCTGCGGCGACAGTGGCTCTACTACACCTAATCCTTTAGGGCCGCAAAGAGTAAACGGCCAAGTTATTTTTGACTACAATATTTTGAGTGAAAGTTTGGCTAAAACTGATGTTGCAGCCAAAATTGCTACCGTAAAGTATGCTTTTAGCGGCACCAATGCGGAAAAAGAAGCTTTTACCGATTTAAAAGATACTTATACTTACACTTTCAAACATAAGAGCGAAGCTTATGAGCAGCAAGTGCCTATCGACGAAGTAAATACAAGCGCTGACAAAGTTACCGCTGCTTATTATGATAGTGACAATAATTTAATCGCTATCGGCATAAACGATCTGGAATGGAATCAAGAGAGCAAAACAGCTCACGTAAGCCAACCGCGAATAGATAGCGTTGACGAAAATTCTACCCTTACTTTAACAGCCGATCCTTATATCGTGCCTAAAGGTGAGCAAACCGCTCTTACTTTTACTATTACTCCCAGTGTAGAAGGCGCTGACGCTGTCGATATGACCGCTTTTGTTTCTTTTAGCAATATCGACGAAAAAGTGTTGGCTCCAGTAGCTGGACAGTCTGGCCTTTATACTGGCGTAGAATATAGCACTGACGCCGGTTTACAGCCTGCAGCTACCATTGGCAAAAATATTAAAGCTACTATCGATCAGCCTATTTATGTAACTGACCAAAAACTTGCTACTTTGGAAATAATGCCTGCCGACGTAGATGGGGTCAAAATTACTGTTTTAGATAAGCAAGAATTTTACGAGCCTATTGAAGGTGGCCGCTATTTCCATATGCTTTATACTGATGAAGTCTTAAAAGATAATGGCTACATGCTCGGCACTGTAGGTAAAAAAGTTATAACCTTCCACCCCAAAAACGAATACTCGAGTGCTACTCTGGGAGCTAGAGATATAACTGCAGCAGCTAACGATCAGCCTATGCAAGTTCTGGCTTCTTATAGCAATATTACAGGCCAAGGCCCCGTTCCGCCTACTATGGATGTAACTAACGACGCCAATACTACTATTGAATCTAAGCGCGAAGTTCGCACCTGGGCTACTCCCAGTGCTGCCGATGTTGACTATATGAGCGTAAATGGCAATGTACTCCATGTTGACGGAGTCAATACCAGCGACAACTTCTATTCCGTTTCCGCTAAATATAAAGATATAAATAGCGAATCACTTACTGTAGCCGTCAGCAGCGCTTCAGCTTATTTGGCTTTTGTCAATAAAGACACTGGTGAATGGATGCCTAATCAAATTAAGTACGTAAATGGTGGAGTAAATGACTACAATATGTCTTTAGCGGCTATTGTGCGCACTAATAGCATCTGGAAATATGGCGAAAAATGTGACTACTATCTTAGCGAAGTTATCGATATTCCTACAAATTGGATTGCCGAAGGTCAATATCCAAATGTTCAGCCCGTTGAGATTGAGCCTAATAGAATTGCTGAGTATAAACAAACTGCTACTGGAGCTAATAGTTACAGCTTGAAGTTGGGCGGATACCCCAAAGCTGATACCTATTTAAAAATAGATCGCCCCACTGGTGCTACCTATCCTGTATTGTATAATACTAAGATAGTCAGATGGTAATTGGTCAGCACTAGTGCAAAAAAAAGAGGCAGCCCACCAATGGTGAGCTGCCTTTTTAATTATAAAATTACAGCCAGCTGGGTTTAGCCATATCTTCGGACATTACACCATCAGTCATAGTGAAATGCTCTAAACTACCAGCTTTAGTCTGAATGCAAAGATATTGCAAAGCCGAATCGGCAGCCGCCTTTAAGCAACGCTGACCTTTAGGATCGATGCGGAAACAGTCGCCTTTTTTAATTTCAGTTTCGTTTCCGTCAACGAAGAGGAGGCCTTTACCATCCAAAACGATGTAAATTTCCTCATTCTCTTTATGAGCGTGGACAAAAGGTACGCTAGCGCCAGCGGGCAGAGAATTGTAAGAAATTTCGGCGCCGGTTAAGTTGAGCATGTTGTGCAACTCAACGCGGTTTTCCTCAAAATTGATATGTCCCAATTGATAATTAGCCATGGTTTTTACTCCTTAGTATAAGTTTTTAATTCGATATCGAACTAAAAGGCTATAAAAAAATCGCCTAACCAGCAAGTAAAGAAAACTGCTACTCAATACATTTGCCTAAAAGCTTTTCCAAAGCGTCGGCTTCAGCAGCATTGAGCTTTTCTGCCAGCAAATTGGTTAGGCCTTGAGAAATACTTTCGAATACTGGTTGCAAAGCCAAGCCATTTTCAGTTAAGCCCACCAAGGTGCTGCGCGAATCTTCAGGATTGGGCCAGCGCTTGATATAACCGCTTTTTTCTAGTTTGTCGGCTAGAACTGTCAAAGTAGACTTGCTGCGCCGTACAAACTTGGCCAAATCGCTCATTGTGCAGACTTTGTGTGTGAACAAGTAGGCCAGCATATCTCCGTGGCTAGGCGACAAACTTTGCAAACCGGCTTTTTTTAGCTCGGTCAGCAAGTAGGCATTGCCCTTTTCTCTTAAACGAGAAGCGTAACGGAAAATGTACTGATACTTCATGGCTGCAATATAGTTCGATATCGAACTAATGTCAAGAGGCATAACACTTTTTGTGGTAAAATTTTGCAATGTATTGAAGTTACCATTGATATACCAAGCCAAGGAGGAGGCGAGTTATGATTCTGTATCATGGCAGCAAAGAAATTGTAGAATCACCGGAAATTCGCATTCAAAGATATAATAAAGATTTTTATTTTGGATTTTATTGCACGCTAATACCGGAACGAGCTATTCGCTGGGCTATCCGTTTTAATGGTGTCGGTTACTTAAATGAATACGAGTATACTCCGAATGATAGCCTGAGAATTAAACACTTCGATGAAATGACTGAAGAATGGCTTGATTTTATCGTAGCTTGTCGTCTAGGAAAAGCTCATGATTATGATATTGTAGAAGGGCCTATGGCTAATGATACAATTTTTAATTATGTGCAAAATTTTGCCGATGGACGGATCAGTCGTGAAGCTTTCTGGGCTTTGGCTAAATTTAATAGACCAACACATCAAATTAGCTTCCATACTGCGCGAGCCTTAGCTACTTTGTCTTTTATTAAATACAGTGAGGTCGGTAATGAAAAACAATAACGATTTATTTTACACTTGCAGCTTGTTGGAATTTATCGCTCGCGAGCGCAAGCTTAAGCGTTCAGATTTGGTTAAATTTTTGGGGGAAAAGACTATAGCTAGAATATACAATTATGCCGACGTTTTTCATTGCGAACCTATTGCCAAAACTGCCGACGATTTCATAACCAATTATTCTATTCCCGAAGGTACTTTCGATAATGTGGCCGCTTGCCGCTATCTTGTGCCGGATTATTGGACGATAGGGGAAGTATACGAGCGCTTAATTGAAGATGTGTGCGGTGATGACGAAAAACAAGTTATTCCTAATTTAATGGCTGTATATACATCTTGGATCGATGCAGCTATCTCTAATTATAATACCGATTTTTACTATCAATCGCGGCAATATATCTACGTTTGCTATCAAACGGGTGAAGTTTGCGAATAGAAAATAATCTGCGCATACTAAAAGTATATATATGCATATATAGCACAGATGGCAGCTATAGCGCTTAAAAAGTTCGTGGCAAATCAAAAAATTTAGCAGGTAATAACCATTTTAAGCGAAGTGAAAAGCCGATTTTTAGAAAGGAATATCTTGTTTTCATGTTATTGAACGTCGACACAACGAAGACTTCCGTAATTGAAGAGCTTTTAGGTAGCGAAGCTGAGTCTTTGCTCCAGCACGAGTGCAAAACTATCGATAAAAAAATGCTCCACCTTCCCGGCGGAGATGTGGTCAATCGCATTTACTGCGAATCCGACCGTAAGCCCCAAGTGTTGCGCAGCTTGCAACAATTGTTCGGCACCGGTCGTTTGGCCAACACTGGCTATCTGTCCATTTTGCCTATCGACCAAGGCATCGAGCACAGCGCTGGCGCTTCTTTCGCTGCCAACCCCGCTTACTTCGATCCGGAAAATATTGTTAAGTTGGCCATCGAAGGCGAATGCAACGCTGTTGCTTCTACTTTTGGCGTCTTGGGATCCGTAGCTCGTAAGTACGCTCACAAAATTCCTTTCATTGTAAAGCTCAACCACAACGAGTTGCTCACTTATCCTAACTCCTTCAAGCAGATCCTTTTCGGAACCGTGCGTGAAGCTTGGGATATGGGTGCTATCGCTGTTGGCGCTACCATCTACTTCGGCAGCGAAGATTCTCGCCGTCAGATCGTCGAAATCGCTCAGGCTTTCCACGAAGCTCACGAGCTCGGCATGGCCACCATTTTGTGGTGCTACGCCCGTAACGACGCTTTCAAGGTTGATGGCGTAGACTATCATACCGCCGCCGACTTGACCAGCCAGGCCAACCACATTGGCGTGACTATCGAAGCCGACATTATTAAACAGAAATTGCCTACCGTAAATGGCGCTTTCAAGAAGATCGGTTTCTGCAAGAAAGATGAGCGCATGTACACTGAGTTGAGCAGCGACAATCCTATCGACATGTGCCGTTACCAGGTAGCCAATTGCTACATGGGCCGCATGGGCTTGATTAACTCTGGCGGACCTTCTGGCTCTAACGATTTAGCTGAAGCTGTCAGAACCGCTGTTATCAATAAGCGCGCTGGCGGTATCGGCTTGATTTGCGGACGTAAAGCTTTCCAGCGTCCTATGGAAGAAGGCGCTCGCCTCATCCACGCTATCCAGGACGTCTATCTCAACCACGATATTACTATCGCCTAATTGAGAAACTGATTTTTTTTATGGTTCTCCACTACCTAATAAGTAGGAAGAGAATCTCTGTTGGGAGTCTGGGCCTTGCTGAAAAAACGGGAAGGCTCAGACTTTTTCTATTTTATGGCGCATTTTGCTCTTTTGTTAAAAATAAGGCAACAGTTTTCTCGGTTATTTCTAGTAAAATAGCGCCGAGAGTTTTTGTTTTTTCAGACTCCCACCATAAATATGTGGAAAGTTCCAGGTACTTAAAATATGATAGGTTCTATTCACACACCTAATTACGATAACTACACTACGCAGTGCTCTGGTCATTGTAAGAATCCTAACAGGAAGCCCTGCGAAAAGCCCGTAGCCAAAGATATTGAGTTTTCTTACAATGCTCAAGATCAGTTGGTGCAGTCTGCTGGCACTACTGAAGTTGAGGGCGTAGTTATTTACAAAGAAGCCGTCTTTACTGATCGCACCAAGATGAAACGCGGCGACTTGAAAACTAACGCTGATGGAGCGGTAATTTACGATCAAAAAACCAATCCCAAAGAGTTTACCTCTGCTCACGTATTTGCTGCCGTGAATAACACCTTGGAGATGTTCCAAGATGCTTATGGTGAGAAGATCCCTTGGGCTCTCCCTGGCAATAGGATCCCCACCGATAGAATGAAGATCGTTCCTGATGGCGGCGAAATGCTCAATGCTTATTATTCCCGCAGAGACGTTTCTGTAAACTTCTTCCACGCTGTCGATCCCGCTACCAACGAAATGGTTTACTCTGGTCAGTCCGGTGAAGTCGTCTCTCACGAAGTCGGCCACGCCATGCTCGATGGCTTGCACCCCGAATATTTGCAAGCTTGGAGTCCCGATCCCGGTGGGTTCCACGAGTCTTTCGCTGATATGACCGCTTTCATGATGGCTACCCAAGATGACGCTACTTGCGAATTGGTAGCTCAGCAAACTGGCGGCGACCTCACCAAAGACAATAGCTTGTCTCTTACCGGTGAAGAGCTTGGTACCGTTATCGGTCACGCTACTGGTGACACCAGCCGCAACAACATCCGCAACGCCAACAACAAGTTTAAATGGGTCGATCCCAAAACTTTGCCCGAAAATCCTCCTAAGGGTGGATTAGGCACCGAAATGCACAGCTGGTCTCAGGTTTACACTGGCGCCATGTACGATGCTTTCACCGTAATGGTCAAGCGTGGTATGGAAGAAGAGGGCATGACCGCTGCTCAGGCCATTAAAGATTGTGGCCAGCAATTCATCAACCTTTACGCTGCTACTTTGAAGGATGCTCCTAAGGGCGACTTCACCTATAAGCAGATGGCCAATTGCATGCTCAAAGCCGATCGCGAGCACATGGGCGGCAAGAACCAAGAGATTTTGCGCAACGCTTTCGTTGGTCGCAACATTTTGCAAGACGGTATGAGCATTAACGAAACTCCCGATTACGGTATGAGAAACACTCGTACCATGACCGTATCTTTAGATGGCGACTTCGGTATGTTCTCTGGCGCTAAAGTCGACACTTTAGTCGACGCCGACAAGATGTATGCTAGCGACTCCACTCGTCCGGAAGCTACCGATCTCAAGCACGACATGAAGCGCTTGATCGACGCTGGCCGCATTCTCTATACCGAGCCTAACCAAACTCTTCAGACCAAAGATCTGTTCGACAAAGACGGCGTACCTTACGCTGGTGTAGTCCGCTGGATCGATGGCAACATGGTTATCGAGAAGAACACTATTATCGCCTAATTTGTGTCAATAATTTAGTGCTCTAAAGAGGAGCGCCCCCGCCGAGAGTGATTGGCGGGGGCGCTTTTTCGTGGTGGCCAACATGCACAAAAGGCTTGGCGGCTACTTGGTGTTAGGTTTAGCCCAAATATATTGGCTGAAATTTGTCTGTGGGTTGGCCGCTGAAGGGTCATGGTGAACATGGCCGCCGCGTAGCGATTCTAAGCGAGTTAACACATTTATATAACGGTTAGTGGCCATCCACAATGAGGCTTCAGCCCAGGTTAAAGGTGTGTTTACACCGGGCAAATAAGCCTTTTGTGAATGAGGGGGCAAAGTACTGACACATTGCCAAGCTTCGGGAACCGACCAAGCTGGAGCCGGAGCGCCGTTAGCTTTTACAGTCACATTTTCTGGGGTAATGCGAGCATAAGCGCGATTGATATTGCGATTGGCCCCAGCTAAACATTCGCTTACTAGCTTTGCTTCGGATTGGCTAAGCTGTGGCTTTTGGTTTGGCTTAACACGACGGGCCGCTTTTTCATAGATAGCTTGGGCTTGTTCAGCATAGCCGCGAGCCAAATCGGAAACTAAAAACCATTGAGCTTCGCAATTGGGAGTGGTCAATTGGGAGCGGGCTATAAATACGTCGGCTTCACTAGCGTCTTTAGAACCAAATTCTTTCAATATGTCGTGCCAAGCCAAATTGACATGGCCATTAGGATCGCAAGCTATATTATAATTCAAGTTTAAGTAGCTATCGGGAGAGAGAGCTTTACTGCCATTTTTTAAAGTTAAATTGAAAGGAGCGTAACGCAAAGCTCCGTGTTCTCTAACTAAAGAATTTTCCAGCCCTTGCAAATTGTCGATATGTTTGCGCACACTGACTAAATAGTTATCATCTAATTGGACTTGGGTGGAAGAAAGCAAAGCTAAAGAAATGTCTTTCTCGCGATTGCCGGGACTTTCAGCATAGTAAGTTTGACGCACACGCTCTATACCGCGCTTAAAGGCCTTTTCTATATCTTGGCGGCGGCTGAAAATATCGCCGTGTTTCTGACAACGCAAAGCGTGGCGCAATCTAACGATACCTTTATTGGAATCGTAAGCTTTGTTGTACATAATATCGAGAACTTCATCTAAGGCGTCGTTTATAGCTTGCGTATCCCAAGTCAAACCGCCGGGGAAGGGCACTTCTTCCCAGTTGCCGGCTGAAGGAGCGCTAGAATAATCGATACTGACAAAATAAGCAGTTAAGTTTACTATAGCTTGCAAAAATTGTGGCGAAGGATTGTCTATGCCGCGCTCCCAGTGTTTTAAGTAACCATCACGCAAGGCTGCCATAAAAGCGCGTAAAGCCAGACCGTGTGATTCTAAGCGTTTATTATTAAACCAGTTTTTGTCTCGCTCTAGAGTGTTGGGATAAAAAATATGAGCAACACCTTCTATTGGGCCGCCTTCGCGATACGACTTAGGATTATTAATAGCTTTATCAAAGGCTTTTTGTTCTACTGGACTAGTGTAAAACTTGGCCAAAGTATTTAAAGCTTTAGTCCAAGCTTGAGGGTTTACTTCAGTTTCTAAAAGGCCAGCATGGATAGTATCAGTAACCCAAGTGCGGCTGGACATTTCTGGATTTTCCCCTTCAGGAATATCGCTAGTAGTAATTAAACCGTTTTTTTCGTTTAAATTGATACGGAAAACTCGATGGTGCAAGGCCAGATCGCGCAATTTTGTGAGAGAAGTGCTGCTATATTGAGTTTGCATAAGCGCAAAAATAGCTTTGTTGTAAACGGGCACTTCATAGTCGGGCCCAACAAAAGTTTGATAAGTGAGGTTGGTGGCCGCTTGCATAGTTACTAAAGTATTGAGTAAGACCGAGACACCATTTTCTGTTTGAGCCAATTTTTCCCAAGTTAAGCGGCAGTCTACCTTGTGTTTTTGGGGCAAGTTATTTAAATCCGGCACTTCAATGCTGTCGGTACCAAGAATTTGACTCAATTGCTCGATCCAAGGAGCATCGGAAATTTGAAAATTGCGCCCTTCTTTTTGCATAGCTTTTAATTTAGCAATACTTTGAGCAACAAATTTATTAACTTCAACAGCGGAAAGGGCTGTTTGAGGAGCCGACACAGCAGTAGAAGATGAGGGCGTTGGAACGTTGCCTTTTGCTGAAACTGAAGGAGCAGCCCAAGCGGAAAGGGGCAAACTGATAAAGCAAGCTAAAGCCAAAAGATGAGAGGTAAATTTCATAAAAAATGGCTCTCCTAAAAGTATGGGATAAAACTAACGGCAAGCTAGTCTTTTAACTATCTTGCCGTAGAATTAAAGGAAACTAATTTTTGATACTTTTGGGTTGTGGCGAAATAGATAACACTTTGTCACACTCAGTAAGCAAAACATTGTCTCCGCGACTAATTTGACGATCTAAAAGCGCTTTAGCTACGAAGCTGCCAATCTCTCTAGAGAAAAGACGATGCAAGGAAGCGGCTCCGTGGCCTACATCTTCATTTTTCTTAATGAGGTAAACTTTTACAGTTTCATCTACGCTTAAAGTGAGGTTGTGCTCGTGCTTAAGCTCTTTGGCCAATTCGTCAATCCAAGTATCCAGCAATTTAAGCTGATCCTTATCACTAATAGGCGGGAAGAAGACCGTTTCGTCCACTAAGCTTATAGTATCGGAGCGCAATACTGTTTCGATATCGGGCATAAGTAAGCGTTCATACTGATCTTGGGAGCTGTCTTCTTTGTCTTTGCTCTTGCGGAAGCCGACGTTGGCATTTTTGAAAAATTCAGCGTCAATAGACAAAGAGAGAATAATAATATGATCGCGGAAATCGAGGCGGCTGCCGTCGCTGGTCATAAAACGGCCTCGCTCCAAAATCTGGTGGATACATTCCATAGCTTTGGGGTGGGCTTGCTCTATGTCTTCGATATAGATAACTCCAAAAGGAAATTCGCGATTGAGTACACCCAAAAGTGAATCTTGGCCGCCGCTGCCTATAAGTTGAGCGGCTCTGGCTTCATCACTGAAATCGCCTAAGCTCAAGCGAGCGACACGATCAGAATCGTTAAAAAGGAACTTGGCTAAGTTGCGAGCCAAAGTTAAGCGGCCCGATCCGCGTGGTCCCACAAATAGGAAGCTGGCAATAGGGCGACTGCTGCCCAAAAAGCCTGCCCAAGAGCGAGTTAAAGTGTCGGCAATGCGAGCAATAGCCGCTTCTTGTACCACGACGTTGCGCTTGAGCTCTTCACCACACTCGGAAAGACGTCGACGCCATTTATTATTTTGTTCGGCTGTGCTGCCTTTGCTGCGGAAAGAAAGCACTTCAGGACGACGCGTAGTCGGCTCGGCCAGCATGTCCTCAATGTCGGAGCACCAGCGTTTTGATTCGTCTTCGTCCTTAACTAAAACTTGGGCCGCTTCACAACTAAATTCATCTAAAAGTGACCACAATAAATGGAGTGTGCCTACTGGCTTATTGTAAGTTTGGGCAAACTCTTCGGCACTGTGGAACATCATAATATTGCGCAAGCTGCGAGGAGGATCGTCCACTTTTTTAGAGCCGCGCCCCAAGAGCTCGATCAATTTTTTGCTAATTTTAGTGTAGCTTATGCCTTTGCCACGCAAAAAGATAGCTGCTTGACAATTTTTCAAAGCCAAAATAGCTAAAAGCAAATGTTCGGCAGTGACAAATTGGTGCTTTAGCTTGGTGGCCTCTTCTTTAGCTTGAACTTTTACTTTTTCTAAGTTGCTAGTATAAAGTTTCATCTTTGCTTTTTCCCCTTTGGCAAAACTAAGAATCTATAAGCCAGGCTTTGACAGCTTGACGAGCATTTGAGCAAAGGGTCAAATTAGGCGTCGACCAAATAGTTTGCGGCATATGCTCCATATCAGCGTTGATAGCGCGAGGCAAAATAAGGCGTTTCCACCTTACGCCAGCATCATACATGCGTTGCAAACCAGCGGCCAACTGAGGCGAACTATAGACGCGACCTTGCAAATCGAGGCGTCCGCCTACTACACACAAAGCGCCGCCGGAAGTGCCGCTGAGAGCTCCTACCATAGCTAAAAGGAAAGCCAAGCCCAGCTCTTCACCGGCGCCCAGGTTTTCATCAGTTAAAGATTCGTTGCCTAAATATTCGGAAAGCAAATTGAGCTCGCGATTTATATCAGCGCTCATATCGCGCAAATGGATGTGGAAATCGTAAGCATTAGGATCGGGCAAACCTAAATTCTTGGCTTCAGAGCGCAAATAAGTCCAGGCAATTTCCATAGTGGAAGCTACGGTTTCTGTACCGGTTACTTTTACTATGCCGCTACCATCCATAGCTCTAGCACTAATACCTAAAGCCACTATACCGCTATTAGGCACAGGCACAGCGATAATTTCATTAGTGAAAGAGTCTTCTTCTACAGGAGTGAGAGATTGCACCTGAATGCGAGCTAAGCGATATTTTAAGGTCTGATCGGAAGTTTTGTAATAATTGGAAAGAAGCTTCCAGATCTCTAAATTTTTGGCCACTTTAGGATTAGAAGTCATACAACCTTCCAAAACGGAAATGGCTTTGTCGTAGCGCTCTTGGCGAGCATATACTTTAGAGGCACCTACGGCCGCTTCGGCAGTTAAACTCAAGTTGTCAGGGTAGGTGATTAAGAGCTTTCTCCAAGCTTCGATAGCTTTATCATATTCGCCGCTATCGCACAAAAGTTCAGACTCTAAAGTTGTGCTAGCTGAAGCTGCGGCAATTTCATCTTTAATTCCGGCTGCTGACTCAGAACCAGATTTATTGGCCTGAGACTCACTGGCTTTTGTCTCTTCTTTAGCCTGAGCATTTTCATAAATTTTGGCCGCTGCTTCAATTTGGCCAGCTCCCAAAAGGCAGCGCGAATACATGCGGCGCAAAGAAGGTGATTCGGTAAGCAAGGGGCCGAAAGCACTGAAAATTTGTAGAGCTCTAATATATTCTTCGCGTTCCATATGGATAGAAATAATTTCTTCAATAGGAGCAAAAGGATTGAGCTTATCCGAATTATCTATGCAATCGGAGCAAAGGCGTAAAGCGTCGTCGTAGCGTCTTTGAATATGAGCAATACGAGCCCGCATAAGCATGGCACTTTCGCTTGACCAATTGAGATTGAAGCGATATTCGCACCAAGTTTGCTCGGGATCTAATTCGACAACTTTTTTAAATTCGGAATCGGCACTTTCGAAATGGGCAATGCGCATATAAAGGAGGCCCATTAAATAGCGCATGGGTAAGCTATCGTATTCGGCTTCCAAGGCGCTGCTAGCCAATTCCAATAAGCTTGTTTCTTCGTCGATAGCATCTTGGCCTAAGACAAAAGATAGCAAAGCTAAGGAAGCGCGTAACTCCGGATCGTCAGGAGATTGCTCAAGTCGCTTTTTGTACATTGAGCGCAGCAGTAATAAGTCTACAGCCATATTTTCGCGGGCTAAAACCGCTCCCCAGCGATCTAAAGGAAAACTGCTGGCTCTATCAATTTGGGCCCACTGGTTATAGGCGGTAATAGCTTCGCTTACTTTGCCTGCTTTTCTATTTATATAACCTGACCATTCGTAGACAAGAGAGCGAAAATAAGAACTTGGATCTAACTCGGCGGCTCTGTTGAAAGCTTTAAAAGCCCCGTCAGTGTCGCCGTTGCGCAGACAAGCTTCGCCTATGCTGACGTGCAAGTCAACATTGTTCGGTTCACGGTGGGAACGCTCTAAAAGCTGCTCTACGTACTGACGGGAAGTCAATTTATTACTCACAGAGTCGATTTTCTAGGTTAATAGGGCTTGAACCTTCGCTCAGGCTATAGTTTTGCAAAATAAGAAAGGCCCTGCAGCACTGTAAAAGCGGCTCAGGGCCTTTAAAGCTTGGAAGCAAACTAAATTTACAAAAGTGAAAGCTTCCTATTTATCTTTGTCTTTATCTTCATCTTTATCTTTATCGTCTTCTTCCGGCAAAGGACGGGGCGACCAGACAAAAACGCACTTGGGAGAGCGCAAACCGAAAGTAGGCTCTAAGCTGTCATACACTTCCCAAGAACTGGCTTGTTTAGGATCTAAACATACAATGCGATCATTGCCAGTGTCAGCAATATATATTTTACTGCCGTCTTCGCTGCAACTTAAGCCCTTAGGCTCCAAAAATTGGAAGCTGCCTCGTCCATAAGAGCCAATCTCCAGAGGATTTTTACCTTTAAAATTGTCTGTTTTTACTAAGCGCTGATTGGCTGTATCCACAAAGAATAAGCCGTCGTCAGTTTTAAGAAACTGAGTAGGAGTAAAAGTGGCGCCGCTGAGACCTTGGCCGCGGTAAATAGTCCAGGTGCTGGGCAAAGCCGTTAAGTCAAAAGGAATACGCACAATTTGGCCACGCATGCTGCCTTCGCCGCAACATACGTAAAGGTTGCCTTCCATATCTAACCACAAATAGCCAGGCTGTTTGATTTTGTCATCTTTAAGCTCGGCCATAGGAGTAGTATCACCGAATTTTTCGTAAACTAAAATGCGATCATTGTCGGTGTCGGAAATATAAAGGCGCTTACCGTGAAAAGCTACGCCGCGAGGGCCATTGAAGCCGTTGTTCATTTCTGTCCAGCCCAGGCCGCGAATATCGTCTAAGCGGATGATACGATTATTTCCACGATCGGCAATGTAAATTTTGCCAGTTACGTCTACCCAAATTTGTTCAGGATTGAGAAAACGTCCCAAACCGCTGCCACTTAAACCCAAGGGATAAAAATCTTCACCTCGCAAGTTTTTCATATAGACAATGCGGCCGTTGCCAGTATCGGAAATCCAAATTCCGCTCAAGCGTTTGTAATCTTCGGGGTTGGAGGATTGGAGTATGCTAAGACGAGGCTTTTTATCCATTTCCAAATTGATAGTTTTGGTTTTGCCCTTTTGCAACTCGGCATTGAGCTCTTTTAAACTTTGGGCTGCTTCTTGATCTGGGGAGATCTCTTGAGGAGCAGAAACAGCCTTTTCCGTTTGTACTTGTTCTTGAGCGTTTGGGGCCGTTTGGTCAGCTGATTCAGGTTGAGAAGTAGCCTCGGTTTGCGATGATCCAGCTTTCTCTTCGCTATTACTGGTTGTAGTGGCTGCGTTTTCGGGAGCTTTTTCAACAGCAGTAGCTTGAGTGGGAACTTCTGATTCTGCAACTGAGGCTTTCGAGTCTTCCGCTACCTGAGCTTGAGAGGGGAGCGCTACTGAAAAGGCAGCGGCCAACCACAGTGTCAGTGACACTAAAAGACCAATTATAAAAAACTTATATCTGGTAAGCAAAAATACTAATCCTCCGCGCCGTTTGGGCGCCAAATATGTTAAAAAAGCCCCACCCACTATTCTTTACTTTATTCTGTGCAAAATTGTTTGCCTGCAGGCTTGACCCCTCTTCAAAAAAAGAAATAATTTTCCCCCCTGACCAAAAATAGCAGGGGTCAAGCTTGTCAAGAAGAAGGCAAGGCCACTTTTGGGTGAGAGTATCACCTTGTAACTACAAGCTTTTGGCTTGAGTTTGCCGGGCCTAAGTAGATTGGCTAAGCATCTACTTTAGGTAAGAAGAGGCAAAAAAAGAATAAGAAGAGGTGTGTTATGGAAATTCTCGATGTTCTGCGCAGTAAGGCTGCGGCCAATCGCCGTCACATTGTGCTTCCTGAGGGAAAAGATGACAGAACTTTACAAGCTGCCCGCATGGTGACTGACCGCAGCTATGCCAAAGTTACCGTTATCGGTAAGCCCGAAGAAGTACGTGCCCGCGCCAAAGAGCTTGGCTTCTCCTTAGAAGACGTAGACATTTTGGATCATACAACTGCCGACGATTTCGAAGAATATGCTAACGCTTACTATGAGTTGCGTAAAGCTAAAGGTATGACTCCTGAAGAAGCTCACGCATCTATGGCCGACCCTCTCTATTATGCCAACATGATGGTACGTTCCGGCAAAGCCGATGGTACCGTCGCTGGAGCTACCAACACTACCGCCCACACCGTACGCGCCGCTTTAAAGTGCTTAGGTGTACAGCCCGGCCTCAAGACCGTTTCTAGCTTCTTCTTGATGGTTGTTCCTAACAAAACTTTTGGCGAAAACGGCGCCATGATCTTCGCCGATTGCGGCGTAGTTATCGATCCCGATCCTTTGCAATTGGCCGAAATTACTTTGACGACTGCCGATTCTTGCCGACTCTTCTTGGATACCGATCCTCGCATTGCCATGTTGAGCTTCAGTACCAAAGGTAGTGCCAAGAGCGAAAAAATTGACAAAGTTGTTGAAGCTTTAGGCATTGTTAAGGCTCGTCGCCCCGATCTCAATGTAGATGGTGAAATGCAAGTTGACGCCGCTCTGATTCCCAGAATCGGCCAATCTAAAGCCCCCGGCTCTCCTGTAGCTGGCCGCGCCAATGTTTTGATCTTCCCCGACATTCAGTCTGGTAATATCGGTTACAAGTTGGCTGAGCGTATGTCTGGTGGCATCGCTATTGGCCCCATCTTACAAGGCTTCGACTATGCTTCCAACGACCTTTCTCGCGGTTGCAAAGCTGAGGATATAGTTGACACTGTAGTAATTACTGCTTTGCAAGCTATCGATTGCGAGCGTCGTAAAGCTGAAAGAGCTTAGCGCTTTTCATCTACTAACTTAATGCAAGAGGCCCGCTCCTTTTTAGTCTAGTGTGTGAGACTGTAGAGAAGCGGGCCTCTTTTTGCATTATGTGGTTATAAGGAAAGGAGCTCTTTCACCCAAAAATTGGGTGAAAAAGCTCCAGATCCCTTATTTTCTCATCTACGTCGCTGATTTACTGCGACATATTAGTTGTCGTAACCGTAGTCGCTGCCGCTACCGTCTCCCAGCCAACCGGTCTTATCCACCTGGGAAAGATCCTGGCGCTTAGGTGGATTAACAGAAGGCAAACCGGGGAAGGGATGTACCTTTATCTGGCGCGGCGCGGAGTACCCTAAGTAACCTTCTTGCTCGGCAGCTTGAGCTGCTTCCATAGCAGCTACATCGGGTAAACCTGTGCCACTTTCAGCTATTTGTAATTGCTCAGGCGTAAGCTTGGAAGCAATACGCTCGAGGAACTTTTTCACTACTGGAGTAGCCAGGTTCAGCGGCTCTAGAGTTACAAATTTTTTATAACCAGAATAGGCTCTGATAAGATCGCCCTTATGCTCAGCCAAAATAGCTAAGCCGCGCACGGCAGTGGCATTCATGGCGTCGTATTTAACAGCCTGGGTATAAGCATGTTCGGCTTCAGCTTCACGATGAGCCAGCGAGCAAGTGTCGCCTAAAAGTGACCACAAAACTGAAGAGGCAGGAGCACAACCTGTTTGATGTTCGGCTGATTGACGAACTTCTTCGGCCAATTGAGCTGCTTCTCTGCCGCGTTTAAGCAAAAGCAACAATTTCACTTTACGGAAAACACAATGGATCGAATCTGGATAGAGCTCACAAATCTCGTCCATAGCTTGTAAAGCAGCTTCGAACTGACCCAATTTCATATAAGCCGTAGCTAAGGCTACTGCTAAATTGGTATGTACTTCTTCGGTGGCGTAGTTGCATTCTAAACCATCTTTGGAAGCTTGAATAGCTTTATCCCAATTGCCTTGGCGTACCCAATACTCAGCTAAGCCTAAGTGGCATTTAGCATCACGCGGAGATTGAGCTACCGATTTAATATACAAAGCTTGCGCTTCAGACATTTGTCCCGTGGCCTCTAAAATAGGGGCTATCATGGCCGCGTTGTTGTCTTCGTCGCTCATGTATATAGTGAGAGCTTCGTCATACATGCCCAATTTGAAGTAGAGCTCGGCTAAAGCTTTTTCTATACCGCGACGTATAGACTTGCGTTCGTTGGGATCTTCGACAATATCGCGATAGTAGTCGATAGCATTTTGCGCTTCGCCGCGACGCACATAAAGACGTCCCAACTCCCAGAGAGCTTGAGCATTTTTTGAATCGGCTGAAAGAGCGTCTTTTAAGGTGACGATAGCGTCGTCGAATAAGCCAGCTTGGATTTGCTGGGTAGCTAATAAGTTCCAAGTGCGCTGGTTGGTGCGATCTTTAGCCACCTGGTCTTTAAGTTCGGCAATAAATTCTGTACTGAGTTTGGCCCAATGCTTTTGCAAGCCCAACTGAGCATAAACGCGCAATAACTCAACCTTCCACATGAAGATATTGCGATGCTCGGGATTGGTTTTGATAGCTTGCTCATAGGCGCCGCGAGACTCGGTATAATTTTTGGTTCTGTAAGCCAATCGGGCTGCAGCTTCAAGTAAGCTGGCATTGCTATCGTGATGAATAAGAGCACGAGCAACTAAGCGCAAACCCATTTGTTGCAACTGAGAGCGCTGCTCCGGCTTTAAGCCTTTGCCCAGCATTTCTTCAAAGAAAGTGGCACCTAAGGGGCAATCTTCTTCGTCGCGAAGTTCGATAAGGCGCAAATAGTTGTGCTCGGCAGTAGATAAATCGAAAGCTCGGGCAGAGGTGGCGGCCAAGCGGCGTACTGAATCGGGATCGTCCGGCTGTTGCTCTAATACCCACTGACGCAACTGCTGGGCTTTGGCATAAGCGCCACGACCCTCCAGAGAGTCGGCCAGTTTTACGGCAAAGAAAATATCAGGGCAATGCTCCATGGCCTCTTCCAAGGTCTGTTGCATAGCGTTGTTATCATTTTGCTTGCGCAAAATAGTCAGCTTACGCTTGTAAAGCTCAGGATCATCTGGGTTTTGCAGCAGATTTTGGTTTACTTCTTCAAGAGCTTCGTCGAGAGGCTCGTTGATATCGCCAAAAACTGGCTTGCCAAGACGGTCTGTTTTAGCTTGTCCCTTGACGGGGGCTTGCTTACGTACTAGACCTTTACCCTGATCGGCGCTTTGCTGATCTTTGCCGGGCATAGCAGGTTTGAATTGTTTGCTGGAACCGAACTTTGGAGTCATCGCACTCTCCTCACAGGCGGGAACTTAACCGCCTGGGGTGTTTGACATTCCTCAAGGCTTGCGCAAGGAGGATTCTTGATGTGGAAATGCTTGGCTGCAACTTGAGGAGAGCCTCAGAGACATTTCTTTTCAAGCATAAATTTCCGTGTGTCCCACGGTATTTTTTCAAAAATATTCCGGTCAAAAACCGGAAAAGCACGCGCCCGAAAATAAAGCACACAACCTACCGGTAACTTTTACCTTAACTTAGCAAAATCCTGCCGCAATGTGGCTTGGCTTTGAATATAGACTCGATTTTACATGTCGGTATAATTGCTACTTGTGTTTAGCGTAGGAGATGGGTTTAGGTGAGCGAAAAATATCCCGAGTTGATTGGCTATGATATTTTGATTTACAAACAAAAAAAGTCAGCAGCTTTAACTATATTGTTGATATAAAAGCCGGTATTTGAGATGGACGAGGCCACTTTTCACAGCTGTACGGAACCTAGCAAAATTTCCAATGTTGCACTTGACGATTCTTTAATTATTGGTGGCAAAAGTGGAATAACTATAGAATTAGAGACTTTACCTTTCGTTAATCTTTCTATAGAACAAAACAAAATTCGGCTGGTTCGTTTTATAAAACTTACCAATAATATGGGAAGAGATTGGCATAATTTTGAATGCCGTTTTGAGGCTGACTTTATAGTTCCTAAAAGTATAACTGTCAATTCCTTAAAAAATGGTGAAAGTCTCTACTTAAGTGACATAGATATAAGCTTAAATTACACTTTTTTGTCTTCTTTAGCTGAAAATGTAAAAAGTAAGTTATACGTAAAAATATGTTGGCATAATAAATTGCTTCTTGGGCAAACTGAAGCTTATATCGAGCTTTTTTCTTATGATCAGTGGCTAGGATTGCAAGTTATGCCGGAGTTGCTTTGCAGTTTTGTCACTCCCAACATGGAGACAATATCTTATCTGGGCGGTAAGGTATCCGAAGAACTGCGTCAAGAGACCGGTTCTGGTTCTATTGTTGGCTATCCGGAAGGACGAGAACATGTCTATTCTTTGTGTTGCGCTGCCTATAGAGCCGTAAGTTCTCTTGGCATACATTACATCACCGTACCTGCTTCTTTCGGCGTCCCCGGTCAACGTATTCGCTTTGCTGATAATATTTATAAGTATAAACAGGGAAATTGCTTAGATTTAACTTTGCTTTTTGCTTCTCTTCTAGAAAGTTTCGGCCTTCATCCCGTGCTTTTAATGCAAGAGGGACACGCTTATGTCGGATGCCATACCAAAGATTGGTATTTCGAAGACAGTGTAGTTGAAGATTTACAAAGGATTAGAAAATTAGTAAATCTAGACGAGTTGATCGTTTTTGAAACAACTTTAGCTGCTAGTAAAGCTACTTTCTCCGAAGCAGAGCGGTGTGCCCAAGTAGAGCATCTTCAACTCGATGACCAATTTAAGTGTGCTATTGATGTTGTTCGCTCTCGATATGAAGGAGTGCGACCCTTGCCAATTAAGCGCAGCATTGATGGCTTTGAGTTGGAGCCGGTCAAGGCTTTGCCTAAGGAATTAGCTTCGGAACAAAAACGTCGCTTAAATGGTCATATTGAACAAATTGAGCAAAGTGAAGCGGAATATTCTCAGGGAAGAGTAGAACGCTGGACGCAAAAATTGCTCGATCTCTCTTTGCGCAATCGTCTTTTAAATATGCGTGATGGACGCAATTTTATTCCCCTTATCAGTCCTAATATTGCTGCTTTAGAAGATAAATTGGCCGATAACGAAGAGTTCTCTATAAATCCGGCCGCCAATTTATGCTCTGATCCCCAAGAACTGAAAAACATAACTCTGCTGCGCAATAACGCCATAAAAAGTGAATTGGGCACACTTTTGGAGTGCGAATTTAGAGCGAAGCGTCTATGTAGCCTTTTAACAGCTAATGAACTTGACAAAAGGCTTTTAACGATTTATCGCCAGGCTCGCCTTGATATGGAAGAAAGTGGCATAAATACTCTTTTTATGGTCTTTGGCGTTTTGCAATGGGTCGCCAAAGAAAACGACGCCAATATTCATAAGGCTCCTATTTTGCTTGTGCCTATACGCTTGCGCCGCCTATCTGTTTCCGGAGGATTCAGATTTGCCCGCCTAGATGAAGATACTATAGTTAACGAAACTTTATTAGAACTGTTGCGCAACCAATATAAAATTAATATTCCCGGTCTTCACCCTTTGCCTGCTGATGAATCTGGTGTAGATGTCGCTTTAATTTTTGATCTATTTCGCCAAGCTGTAAAAGATTTGCGCGGTTGGGAAGTTTCCGAGGAAGTTGGGCTAGGCAATTTCTCATTCGGAAAATTTGTTATGTGGAACGATATGAGCGTTCGCCTAGACGAATTAAAAAAGAACCAACTCGTCTCACATTTAATAAGTGGCAACGGCTCATTCAATGACGGCATTGAAGTCTTTCCATCTAATAAATTGGAAGAGCAACTTAATTTGAGCAAATTGTATGCTCCTTTGAGTGCGGATTCTTCTCAACTTACAGCAATATTATATTCACAGCTTGGCAAAAATTTTATTTTGTACGGCCCGCCCGGAACTGGCAAAAGTCAAACGATTACTAATATCATCGCTCATAATCTAGGTTTAGGCAAAAGGGTTCTTTTTGTTTCAGAAAAGAAAGCAGCTTTAGATGTGGTACACAAGCGTCTTAGTTCTGTCGGCTTGCGTCCTTTTTGTTTGGAACTCCATTCTAACAAGGCCAGCAAAGGCGAAGTTTTAGCTCAATTTGAAGAGACTTTGCACCTAACTGACACAGAAAAAAATGAAGATTGGCCTCTAGTTGTCGGCAGCTTAGAAAAAGTCTGTCACAAATTGCAAGGCTATGTGACAATATTGCATAAGTGTTGGCCTAATGGACTTTCTGCTTATGATTGTTTTGCTGAATTAGCCTCAATCGACTCCAAGACAGACATTAACAATTTACTTGACATAGATTGTTTAACTCAATCTAAAGAATCTTTATTGGCGCTCAAAGAGCTAATCGCTGAATTGCTCACTGTTTGGAAAAATAGCGAGCAAAAAGCTCTCCAGAGTTTAACTATCTTGGATAACCACTCTTGGAGTCCCGGGTTTGAACGTGAATTTGCCGACAGTTTGCAAAATTTACTAGAACTTTTAAATGAAATCACTCAAGAGTGCAAGCTACTGGTGGAGCTTTTTAATTTTGATAAAACTCCATCATTATTGTGGTTGGGCAAATTGGTTAAAGCCATACCTAAAATTGAGGCTGCAGCTAATTGTCCTGTCGCTATGTTAAGTGGAAAATTGTCAAAAGCGCAGCAAAAAGTTCAAGATTTTTTGGGCAATTGGCAAAAATACAGAAAATTGGCTGATTATTTCTCTTCTTATAACATAGAGAAGTTGTTAAACTTAGATTTAGCCGGGCTTAAGGCTAGGTTGGAAGAGAATAAAGCCAACTTTTTTGCGGTTCGTTTTTTGAAAAATAAAACTTTACTTAGAGAACTTGAGGGCCTAAAAAAACTTGGCGGTCAACCTTTAAGTGTTGAAGAACTTGAGCGTCTTATTCCTCAAGTTCAGGAGTATATTGCCTTTAGTCAAAATTTGGCTCACCTGGAAGCTGAAATAAAAGCAATTTTAGGGCCAACTTGGAGTAAAGACTCCGATTGTAGTAAGTTATTGGAGCAGTGTGAGAAGATCTGGGATCTGGAAACTGAGCTCAATAATTTGTATGGCAATTCTGCTGCAACTTCTATATGGGAAAAATTACAGTTAATTTTGCCTTCTTTAGATGAGAGACAAGCGGAAATTCTTGATAAATTTGCTGCCTGTTGGCTTAAATTTGAAAAAAGTTGGCGTTCATTTTCAGATAGTTACGCTAAACAATTAACTAAAACTGATACGCTAGATGATTTGCGCACAATATTGCTTTCCCTTGAGCAAAACAAATCATTTTTGCGTCAAGCTATGCGCTATTTGGCAGTTAAGGCTAAATTCGACAATTGCCATGTCAGCGCTTTTATAGAAAAATTGGAGGCAGGCAATATCGAGGCCGACAGAGCGGAAGACATTTTTTATAAAGCTTATTGCGACCATATGTTGGAGCAAATTTTTAATCAGGAAAAAACTTTAAGCGATTTTTCTGGCCTTGAACATGAAGAATGCATTAAGAAGTTCTCTGATTTAGATAGCCAATATAGAAAATTGAGTCAAAAGACAATTTTTGCCAAATTAGTTGCCAAGCTTCCCGGTCAACATGCTACTGGCTTAATAAATACAGAGCTTGGCGAACTTAGACGTGAGTGTGCCAAAAAATCACGTCGCAAGCCGGTACGTCAGCTTTTAGAACTTATTCCCAATTTGGCGCCTATTTTAAAGCCATGCTTTTTGATGAGCCCCTTGTCAGTAGCTCAATATTTGCCTCCCGATACAGAGCCTTTTGATCTTGTAGTTTTTGATGAAGCTTCACAAATTCCGGTTTGGGACGCTATAGGAGTAATTGCCAGAGGAAAACAGCTTATTGTAGTGGGCGATCCAAAACAAATGCCGCCTACAGATTTCTTTCAGAAAAAAGACAGCTCGGACTTGGATGATACAGCGGTTGTCGAGGATATGGAAAGCATTTTAGATGAATGTCTTACCGCCGGAGTACATTCTGCCCGTCTCAATTGGCACTATAGAAGTAAGCATGAAGAGCTTATTTCTTTTAGCAACCATTATTATTACGACGATAGTTTATTCACATTTCCTTCTGCTTATAACACTTCCGATTTTGGAGTTCAATTCAATTTTGTTAGTAATGGAATTTATGGTGAGAATGGTCAACGCACCAACGAAGCTGAAGCTAAAGCCTTAGTTAATTATATCTTTGCTAAATTGACTACTCCTGGAGTGCGTCAGCGCAGTTTAGGAATAGTAACTTTTAGTTTGCCACAAAAAGAGCTTATTGAAGAGCTATTAGAGCAAGGACGACGTCAACATCCAGAATGTGAAGCTTATTTTAGTGAGCAAAACGATGAAGCTATTTTTGTGAAAAATTTGGAAAACGTCCAAGGTGACGAGCGTGACGTCATACTCTTTTCCATTTGCTATGCTCCCAATGCTCAGGGACGTTTTTCTATGAATTTTGGCCCCCTCAATCGCAATGGAGGAGAGCGCCGTCTTAATGTGGCTATTACCAGAGCTAAAGAACAAGTAGTAGTATTTTCTTCAATTTACGCTTCTCAGATAGATTTAACTCGTACCAGAGCTCTTGGAGCTTCTCACTTAAAAGCTTTCCTTGAGTATGCCGAAAAGAAAGTAAACATGAGAGCTGATTTGCATACTGCCAGTTCTTCAGAAAATGCTATAGAAGCTTTGGCCAATTTCTTGGCAACTCAGGGGTATAAAACTGAACGCAATTTAGGCAATTCAAAATATAAGCTCGATTTGGCTGTCTATAATCCCGATTACAAGAACGAGTATTTGTTGGGTATAGAAAGTGATGGACGTGCTTATGCCGCTCAAAATACTGTCAGAGATCGAGATGAACTTCGCGATGATGTTTTAAAAGCTTTGGGTTGGAAACTTTGTAAGATTTGGAGCGTAGATTGGTATTTAGATAGGCAACCTACTTGCCAGCGCTTATTAGATCTGTTGAATAAATTGCGCCAAGAGCGTAAGTCTATCGAAATAGAAAGAGCCAAGCGACAGATAGATAATAGCCAAATTGAGAGCGCTTTTAATTCTGTTGCAATACAGTCTAAAGATAATACTGGCACTGTAAAAACTTCTAATGTTGAGCATGAAGAACGGTTGATTTTACCGTTAGCCGATACAGATACATTGGGAAATATTGATAATTGCCAAGAAACAGATTGGGGCTTAATTAAGGCTGTTCCTTTAGATCCATGTTTCCCCAATCGCCGTGAATATGCTTTGTGCCAACTTTCCGAATTGAATGTTGCTGCTAATAGTGATTTGTATAGTTTAGACAGTAGCTTTGTAAGAGAATATTTGATTAGGATTATCTTAGTGGAAGGGCCTATCTATAAACGGGTTCTGCTCAAAAGATTTTTAAGTGCTTTTAACAATAAACTTAGCACTACGGCTGAACATTTTTTGACAAATTGCTTGCCTAGCGGTTTAGTACAAACCTTTTTCAATAATGAATCTGTAATTTGGCCTAAAGGTGCTACTCCTGACTCTTATAGGATCTACAGAATTGGCACCAATGAAGAGACAAAACGCCCCTTATACGATATTCCTTTAGTAGAAGTAGCTAATGCTATGGAAGAAATAAAAACGAGTTTGCCTACTGATGATGAAGAGACTCTTAATAGAGAAACTCTCAAACTTTTCGGATTAAAAAGCTTAACGTCCAAGGCAGTCTCTTATTTAGCTTTAGCTAAATCATTTTGGCAAGAGCGCACTCAAAATTAGTTGAGGCTGACTCTGTGTAGGCAACTCTCCTAAAGGACTAAGAAAGCTAAATTAGAAAGTCTCCTAGTTATGATTGGTACTACAGTTGCAGATCGTTACGAAATAATTTCTCAGCTTGGCATGGGGGGAATGGCCAAAGTTTATAAGGCCAAAGACTTAAACCTAGGGCGTGATGTGGCCCTTAAAGTATTGCTTGAGTCTGTCTCTGGAAATCCGGAATTTAGGGAGCGCTTTCGTCGTGAGGCCAGAGCTAGTGCTGCTCTGTCTCATCCCAATATCGTGCAAATTTACGACTTCTTTGAATACGATAAAGACGTTTTTATCGTTATGGAATTGGTTGACGGTCGTGATTTACGCGATTATTTGCAAGAGCATGGCCGCTTGAGTATCGATGAAGCGATACGCATAACTCTCGGTGTGCTTTCTGCCTTGGAATTTGCTCACTCCCGAGGCGTTGTTCACCGCGATATTTCGGCTCGCAATGTCATGTTAAGTCGCGACGGCACTGTCAAAGTGGCCGATTTTGGCATTGCTCGCATTGTCGGCGAACGCACCCTCACTCAAGATGGCGAACTTATTGGCTCGGTGCAATATATTTCTCCCGAGCAAGCTAGCGGCGGTCATGCTACTCCAGCGGCCGACATCTATTCTACTGGCGTTCTCCTTTATGAGATGCTTACTGGCGAATTGCCCTTTAGCTCTGACAATGTTGTGAAGTTGGCTTTAATGCACGTGCAAACGCCAGCTCCCAAACCGTCAGCAATTTGCCCAGAAATATCTGAAGCTTTGGACAATATTGTGCTTAAAGCTATGGCCAAGAATCCGGCTCAGCGTTATCGCACCGCTGCCGAAATGACCGCCGCCTTGTTGGCTTTGCGCAATACGGCCGCACCGAGTGCCCCTGTGGCTCCAACTATGCCTACTGCCGCAGCGGCGCCAGGAGCTCTTTTGTCTAAGGCTCCTTCCTATCCTAAGCCAAATGGGGCAGCTGCTCCTGCTGACAACGCTGCAGCAAGTACTATCGCTGCGAACGTAGCTCCTACCAGCAATACTGCTGTAGGCGTTCCAAGTGCGAATGTGGCTCCTACTGGCAATGCTATAGCAAGCGCTGCGGCCAATGTGGCTTCTTTGGGAAGCGTTGCTCCAGGCGCTGCCGTTTTTGGAGCTCCGGCCGAGCACACTATGTTGCGCACACGTTTGCCGCAAAATTTAATCAAGATGCACGAAGATTCGCAAACTGGCCCTACACGCCCTCTGGATGATTCTTCGCCTGTAGATACTGTAGATATCAGTGACTATGGAGATGAGGACTATCAAGATCCAGAGCAAGGGGAATATAATCAGTATTATTCTGAAGACGGTGAGCCCCTTGAAGAGGGAATGGGCGAAGAATACGATCAGAGCGAAGGCAGCGCCGAATCAGGCTCTGTTAATAAGAGCTTGGGCTTGATTATTGCTGTAAGTTTGACTATTCTTATCGCCTTTGTTGCTGGCGT
Organism: Candidatus Bruticola papionis; assembly: GCA_002407045.1. Lineage (GTDB taxonomy): Bacteria > Vulcanimicrobiota > Xenobia > Xenobiales > Xenobiaceae > Bruticola > Bruticola papionis. The sequence goes on from DHKB01000033.1 coordinate 38,059, forward strand.
CACTTGGGTAAACTTAAATGCTGCTCCCAACGTTAACGTGCCTTCGATAGTGGGACAAAAGTTGGCCCAAGCTCGGGAAACTGTCAAAGAGGCCGGTTTGCGTTTGGAAGTACGCTCACAAAAATATCAAGCCGGAGCTAAGCCGGGAGTAGTGCTGCACCAGGAACCCGATGGAGGCGCCCAGTTAGTAAAAGATGGTGTAGTTTGGGTCGATGTTAGTATCGGTCGTGAGCTAGTTGCTGTGCCAGACTTAAGCGGTTTTACTGAAGAGCGAGCTTGTGAAGAATTAGATAAAGACGGTTTAGTTTATACTATTGTACCTAAAGAGAGCAGCGCTCCTGTAGGTACGGTCTTTGCTCAAGAGCCCGAAGCTGGCCAAGAAATTGCTATTGGCAACGAAGTGACTGTCTTTATCAGTTTGGGTAAAGGTGAAGATATTATTCCTGATTTAAGTGGCATGAGCTTAAAGAGCGCGGCTGATCTGATGGTCGGTTTGGGTGGCTGCGTCAAGGTAAGATTGCAAAAAGATGATCCCAAAGCGACTGAGGGCACCATTCTTTCTCAAGAGCCAGCTGCGGGTAAGGCTATGCAACGTGGCACAGTTGTTTATGTCGTTGTATGTCACCGAAGTGAAACTAAAAAAGTGGCTCCTTCACTAATTGGCAAGAGCGTGGCCGAGGCTAAAGCTGAAGCTTCCGGCTTAGGCCTGGAATTAGTTGTTGAAGGCGACACTGGCGATAATGCTCGCATCTTGACGCAGAAAACTGAGCCTGGAGCGGTCTTAAGTGGTAATCGCTTGGTAGTATCGGCTTCGGCCCAGGTTACAGTGCCTGATGTTTGTACGCAAACTTACGAGCAAGCTGTGAGCAATTTGCAAAACGCAGGCTTCAAATTAGGTAAAGTTTCTGCTGCCGCTGGTCAAAATGATAATATCGTGATTGAGCAATATCCAGGCGCCGGTCAAGTGGCTCCTTTGGGAAGCTCTGTAGATTTAACGGTCACTAAAGCTGTAGAAGCCGAGTCTACTAGCTCTGCCGATGAAGGTGGCGAGACTGTCAACATTAACGCCGTTCCTTTGCGTGAACCGGAGCCCAGTCCGGTAGCGCCTAGCCATGACGATGCCGGTTCTAACTCTGTGGGTAATGGCCACGGTGGTAGCAATTCCGATGTCAACATTGAACTTCCTGGGGATTTGCCCTAAAACAACTATTAACGAGGTAGAAAAATGCTATACGAGAGAGGAGCCGACTGTAAATCATGGGCGACGAGGTAAACAACAAATCTGACGAAGCTGTGAAGCTTGTCAAGAAAAAGCTGGAGCTTAAGCCCAGCAACGCCCTGAATGGCAAAAGCCTAGGCGACAATAAAGTAGCTCCTTCCCAGGCAAAAGCACAGGAAAATAAGGACAGTTCGCTTGAGCTTGACACTAAGTCCCAAGCTGAGGCCGCTTCTGCCTCTGCCCCAAAGGCTCAGCCTGCGCCTAAAGTTGAAGAGGCCGAGACAATAGCTACTGGTAGCACTCCAGAAAAAGAGGAAAAAGAGGCCAGACATTTGGCTCCTCCTTTGCCTTCAGACGATAAAAAGATGAGTCAAGATGGTCAACTTGAAGCTGTCAAGTCACAACCTCAAGCGGAGTCTGAGCCTCAAGACGTCGCTCCTTGGCTATCTGCAGCTTGTTGGAAAAAGCTACTTTGGGGATTGTTTAAAACGGCTGTTTTCCTTGTGGTTGTAGTTTCTGCAATTGTCTTTGGAACGGTTTTGGGAGTTACAATCTACCGTACTTATTTTGCCATTCCCGATGAAATTGAAGTGCCTGCTATTGAAGGTAAAGATTTCGCTGTTGCCAATGAATTGTTAAAAAAAGTCGGCTTGCGTCTGCGTATAGAAGAAGGACGACACAATACCAAATTCCCGGACCGCATTATTATTTCTCAAGATCCTCCCAGAGGTCGTGTGGTACGTAAAAATAGGGAAATCCTTGCCGTAGTCAGTCTTGGCCCTGAGCAATACAAAGTGCCCGATCTTAAAGGCTTAAGCTTGCGTGAAGTTAAGAAATCACTCAATAACAACAAGCTCTATTTGGGCAAAGTTACTTATAAGCCCAAAAATGCTAACCGTCCCGATGAAGTTTTGGAACAAAAGCCTTTGCCTGGTACTTTGGCTCTTAAAGGCACCAAAGTTAATATCGTAGTCAATAAAGGCTTGGGTATGGCTAAAGTAAGTGTGCCAGATTGTAGCGGCCGCACTTTGGCTCGTGTTGGCCCCGTGCTTAAGAAGGCTGGCTTAAATTTGGGCAAAGTTATCTGGTCTGTATCTGATCGGCCTGCTGGGGAAGTGCTTTCGCAAAATCCTCCCAGTGGAGCTGCGGTAATGAGTGATAGTGAAATTGCTCTGGAAGTATCGGCTGGATCTTCCCAAAGTCGCCTTTTAGTCCATCATAAGTTGGAAATTTTCTTACCTGGCGGCAATGAGCCTAACGAATTGCGCGTAGTTGTGCTCAGCCCCGAAGGTGAAGAAGAAGTCTATCGCGCTTCTCATGTACTTAACGATGTTGTCACTCTTTGGGTTACTGGCCCCAAGGGTAGCGACGCTGAAGTTTACTTAAACGACAAATTATTTATGAGGGATAAGCTTTAAGTCAACTATGAATAAAATACTTGTTTCCGCTTCTGTATTGTCCGCCGATTTTCTTCACTTAGCTAATGACGTTGAGCGTGTTTGCCAAGCTGGAGCAGATCAATTGCATGTCGATATTATGGACGGCCATTATGTGCCTAATTTAAGCTTTGGCGGGCCGCTTTTAAAAGCGTTTGCCAAAATTAGTCCTGTGCCCTTAGACGTCCACTTCATGGTAACTAACCCTATGGACTACGTAGACTTATGCCAACAATGTAAGGTAAAAACCATGACGGTACATCCTGAAGTGGTAGTCCATTTAGACAAAGCTTTAGCTCAAATACGCGAAGCTGGTATGGAAGCTGGTGTCGCTTTAAATCCGGCAACGCCTCCAGAAGTACTGGAATATGTGGCCGACAAGATCGACTTCGCTTTGGTTATGAGCGTAAATCCTGGCTTCTCTGGCCAAAAATTTATCGGATCGGCCGTAAAAAAAATAGCCAAACTTAGAGCTATGTTGGGCGATAAAGTGCGTATAGGCATAGATGGTGGAGTAACTCCGCAAACGGCTCCGCAGTGCTTAAAAGCTGGAGCTGATGTGCTGATTGCGGCTACGGCTATTTTTGGCCAGTCTGATTATGCTCAGGCTATAAAAGCTCTGCGTGGTTAAGTAGAGCCGAATAAGAAAAGTGGGAGTGAGGCCAAAACAGCGAGCATATGGAAAGAATGCAAGAAAGACTTGTCTATTGGCGATTGACCGTGCTATGCGTTCTCTCGGCATTTCTAGCCGGATGTTCGCTTTTAGGCTATTTTGACGCCAACCTTTCGGTTTCTGTTACCAATGACAAAAATCACCTTTTAGCTGTAGAAGGCCGGACTAGCATGCCGGATAAAACTCCGGTCAGCGTGGTTCTACGTGAAGACAAAGAAGTGCTAGCTAAAGGTAGCACTACTGTAGAAAGTGGTGTTTTTGCTGTCACTTTAGATTTAAGTACAGCGCCTGGCAATTGTGCTCTGAATTTAGATATTATTTTGGATCCTTCCCAAGGGCCTGAGTCAGTTCAGAAAGTTACTGGCAAACGCGGAGAGTATCTTTACGGCGAGCAAGTAGAAGAAGTTGGTAATTTATATTTGTTGACAGAGCGTTTGCGCTTAGTTTTGCCTATGGATAGGCGTACTGTAGCTATACGTCGAGCTATGTCCGGCGATTACAATTTAGCTATAGCTAATCTGGAAGATATGCTTGTAGTTGAACCAGATGATCAAGATTTAAAAGCTTGGTTAGCTTATTCACTGCTTAGCCGCGATCCGCACGAAGATAAATTAGGTTCGCAAGCTTATCAGCTTTTGGGTAATGTCAAAGTAGATCGCTTAGGCGAACCTATCCGCACTTATTGCAAAAAGTGGGATGAGCGTTTGCGCCAGCTTAAGGCCGAACAAGCCAAAGAAAGCGAACGCAAGGCGGCTATAGCCAAAACTTTGGCTAAACGCGAAGCTCTCAAGAGCAAACTAGAGGCCGGCAAATTCTTGGGTGGCGTCTATTTAGGCGCTACCGCTAGAGAAGTGTACGAACTGGCTATTCCAGACAAATATCCAGCTTGGTCGGGTGAAGTTATTATCTACCATATGCCTGACCGCAATGTGGAAGTCCATTTTGACGGCAAAACTTCTGAAGTTATTGAAGTTCATAGCGAAGATCCCAAGTTCGCTGCCAAAAACAATGTTGGCGTAGGTAGTTCTTTAATCGACGTAGCTGGAGCTTATCCCAATGGACGTTTAACTATGGGAGTAGCCGAACCTCAGTCTGATGGCACTTCAGTAGCTTTCGGAGAATATGCTTGTCCGGAAGGATTGGTTTTCTATATTAAGCGTCTTACCGCTGCCGATGGCTTAATTCTTAGTGAAAAGGTTAAGGGGTTGTCAGTTATCCCTCCTTTCCAGTGGGATAGTGAAGAAGCTGAATTGGACGAAGGGACAGAGATGAATGCCAGCCGTGCTGGTGAAGCTCTAGTTGACGATAGTAGCTACCCAAAATCTAAGAAAAAATGAGAGTTAATTAGTCAATTTTAGGTTCTGCAAAAAAAATCTGAATTTTTTTG
>DHKB01000006.1:0-166 GCA_002407045.1 Candidatus Bruticola papionis
CGCCTCCATATTGGGCGGGCAATTTTACTTTAGGATAGAGTTGGCCTATACGTTTAAAGGCTTCATTTTTAAGCCATTGGCCATAATAACGGACATCTTGGGCTAAGCCCTGAGCGCCAGCGTAGAAGGTGCTGCGGCGATTAGCAGCAGCCCTTCTCCCCAGGCA
>DHKB01000006.1:219-4349 GCA_002407045.1 Candidatus Bruticola papionis
TCCCCAGGCAGCAGCCCTTCTCCGCGATTTTGCGGATTAACTGGAGCTAATCCACAAAATCGCGGAGGAATTTCAATCATAGCTTTATTGATAAGTACGGCTACAGGATTAAGATCGTGAGCATGAGCCTCTAAACCGAGGCGCTGAGCTTCTAAGGGAATAGAGCCGCCACCAGCAAAAGGATCTAATAAAGCGGGTGGATTATTTTCGGTATATTTTAATATTTCGGCTTTAGCTTCTTGCAAAACCTCTTGATTATTGGCATTTTCCCATTCTACAAGCTTTTCCAAAATAGCAAAAAGGCGCTGCCGCTCTTTCTGTTGCTCAACTTCAGTGGGGAAAAGCTCCGGGTGCTCTGAAGGATCGTCAACTAAACTAGACCAGATAACCGCTCTAGCTGTAGCTGTGGGCTTACGCGACCACCATAAATGAAGCGTAGAAGGATGGCCGTGACGAATCGATTTTTCTCGAGCGGAAGCTTTATTGATAGCTTCCAAAGGCAAAGCCACCTCAATTAGTTTTTTCTTATACATGCTCTATCCTTAGTCTTGATAGACAATTTCTGCATAACGCAAAAGATCGTCTATATTGTAATTGATACTAGTTGCCGAAATATCGGGAGCTTGGACGAAAGGCCGCTTTAAATAAACGGTCTTAGTCTTATTTCCATCTACTTCGACTATAGCTAAAATAAATTCTTCAGGCTTATTTAGGCCAGTTAAAATTTCATTTTTAGAAACAGTAACTGTAGCTGCCCCCGAAGCACGCCCTTTTACTTCTATAAAGCGCAAGCTCTTTCCATTTTTTGAGCTGGCCACAATTTCCGATTCAATATCGTAGCCACACTTGGCAGCGCTTACATCTTTAGGCAAGTTGCCTAAGCTCTTCTCAATATTTATTACCGCTTGCATAGCTAATTGCTCAATTTGCTTTTTATTATGAGCAACTAAAGGCTTCGCTTCAGCGTAACCATTCAATTTATACAATAAACCTTGAGATACTACTAGAGCGCCACTAACAATAATTGGAGGCGCAAAACTAAGGGCCGCTTCCCTAGCCAATTCCTGTAAACGCTTTTCTTTTCTAGCTTGCAATAATTGCATTTGCTCTTCAGCATAGCGAAGTTTACTATCGGCATTAGCTTTACCATTTTTGGCGTCTTGAGCCAATTTAACGCTCTCACTATCGTAATAGCGAATTTCTTGATTTAAACGCTTCTCTACTTCGCGTTTAATCTTCTTAAACATAGGCTCGCGCTGCTGTTCTACTTCAAGTAAAAGCTGCGGCGCTATCTCTTGAAGAGCATACTCTTTAGCTCGTTTGGCTAAATCATCATGCAACCAAGCTTGAGTCTTTATATAACCAATAATTAAAGCTTTTTCTATAACGCTTGGCTCGGCATAATCTAAATAAGGAGCAGCCCCAGCTTTACCAACGTTGCCTTCGCGATCTATTTCTACAAAATCGAACTTTTTGGCTAAAACTGTAACCGAATCGTCTATATTTTGGCCATCATTTACAATTGTATTTTCAAGACAAGTTAAAAGCTTTATATTTTCACTTTCATCATGACGATCAACTAAAATAGCGCCGTCAGCCAATTCTTTTTGCCATTGCTGGCAACTTAAACCAACTACAGCTTGCAAAAGTGAATGCTCTAAATTAACTAAGTCTGCCTGAACTTGGTTAGGTATATTTACTAATTCTGGAGCAAAACAAATACGCTTATAATGGCGAGCTAAACTTTTAGAGCTTTGCCTAGCATAATTATAAATTTGAGAAGGCACATGCAATATTTCGTAGCGTCCTCTTTCAGCCTGATTGCCGACAACTCTAAAACGGCCTTTAAGTTGAGCAAAAGCTTGGAGAAAAAAAGCCTCGATAAAATAAGGCTGAAGCTGGCGAATTTTAGCTCGTTCCAAGTCTTTTTTAATAGCATAAACTTGTTCTGTAGCCAAAATATCTTCAGTCAAAGCTTGCTCTTGAATAATTTTTTGCAATTTTTCAGTAGCTAAAGAATTATCGATTATTGTATGCCAACAATTTTCGATTGCAGAATCATTTTGGCGTATAGCTTCAATAAGCAATTGGCGCAAAGATTTATTGTCAAAATTGATTTTACCCAAAATATCAAAGACTTGACCGCCTAAAGCGGCTTTTTCTTCTTCCAATTTAGCTAAAAGGCGTTCAAAAACTTGACCTTCGCGAGTTTGTATAGCAACTAAATTCCATAAGTGACAAACTTTGCTCTGCCCAATACGGTGAATGCGGCCAAAGCGCTGCTCTAAACGGTTGGGATTCCAAGGCAAATCATAATTGATCATAAGGTGGGCGCGTTGTAAATTTATACCTTCGCCAGCTGCATCGGTAGCTAAAAGGATATAAACTTGCTCTTCGTGCTTAAAAAGCTCTTCAGCTAAGCGACGTTCGCTACGGCTCATACCTCCAGCAATAATTGCTACACTGTCAGTATTACCTATAAGATTAGTAATTTTGCGCTGTAAATAATTTAAGGTATCGCGATGTTCCGTAAAAATAATGAGCTTTTCTTGCTGACCATTTGTAGTAGAAAAAATGTCGGTCTTATCTTGCAATAAATCGGATAAAGCCGCCCATTTACTGTCAGTTCCGCTATAAACAAGCTTTTTAGCTTCTTCTTCCAAACGATATAAAGAAGAAATCTCTGCTTCCAATTCTTGAGCGCTTCGAGCGGCCGAAACTGAGCAACTTAAATTATCTTCAAAATCATCAAGATCGGCGGCGCTCAGTTCATCGTCATAGTCGTCGACAATTTTTTCACCGGCGGCAGCATTTAAAGCACAGCGCTCCAGCAAACATTCTTGCAATTGTTCTTCTAAGCGCTGGCGACGGCGGCTTAAAGATTGATATATCGCTTCAGGAGACGAAGCCAAGCGGCGTTGCAAAATAGTTAAAGCAAAACCTACTCTATTTTTGCATTGATCGTTGAGCTTTTCCGCACGATTAAATTCGCAGCGCACATATTCAGTTACGTGTTCATAAAGGCTAGCTTCAGCTCGAGATAGGTTATACTGTACGGTATGAGCCACCCTTTCGGGGAAAAGCGGAGTACCGTCAAATTTGAGCAACTTCTCTTTAACTAAGCGGCGCATTAAATCGGAAACATCTGGAGCTTTTTTAGCATTTAAGCCGTGATTGGCTCCTTCAAAGCGATCTGGATCGACTAAAGACATAAAAAGTTGAAAGTCTTCATTTTTGCCATTGTGAGGTGTAGCCGTCAGTAACAAAAAATTGGTAGCCAACGTGCGCAACAATTGCCCCAATTTAAAGCGACCAGTGCGATATATTTTTTTGCCAAACACAGTGGCCGCCATTTTATGGGCTTCGTCACAAACAATTAAATCCCAACGTTTAGCTTGGCTGAGCATATTTTGCAAAGCGCTGTTTCTAGCTAATTGATCGAGGCGAGCAATACAAAAATTGAGGCTATCAAAAATATTGCTGCTACAATTTTGTATTTTTTCGTTGGTCAAAATCTCAAAATTTAGGTTAAATTTGCTAGCCAACTCCTCTTGCCATTGCTCAGCCAAGCTGCCGGGAGAAACGATTAAGCACCGCTCTAAGCTGCCGCGCAAGAGTAGTTCTTTAATAAAAAGGCCGGTCATAATAGTTTTGCCGGCCCCAGGATCGTCAGCTAAAACATAATGCAAAGGCAAGCGCGGCAGCAGCTCTTGGTAGACAGCCGAAATTTGGTGGGGCAAAGGCTCAATAGCTGAAGTGTGCACTGCTGCATAAGGCTCGAAAAGATAAGCAAATTTAAGGCGGTAAGCTTCAGAAGCCAACTTGAAAAGTCGGCTGTCAGCTTGAAAGTTCCATTGTTGCTCGCTCTTATACTCCAAACTAGCCAACTTAAAGTGCTCCACAAAAAAAATCAGCGTCAAGCGCTGCGCCATATTTGTTTGCAGCCCAAGCAAAATATCCTAGTCTAAAAATAGTACATCAAAAGAAACTTGCAAAAATGTATATTTTTTATGCTTTACATGTTATTGCTAAATTTATAGCCTCGTTGATTAGTTCGTTATATCCCTCCTCGAAAATGTCGCTGGCGCGATAAAGTTTTCTCCAGTGGGTATAACGAACATTTTGTGGCG
>DHKB01000063.1:0-3200 GCA_002407045.1 Candidatus Bruticola papionis
GGCGCAGCAGGTGCGGGCGCGGCCTGAGGGCGCGAGGGGAATATGGGGGTAGGCGGCGGTGCTGGCTCCAAGCGAGCAACCGCGACATATTTTTGCGGTTGTCTGCTTTGCTTTAGCGAGGCGCCGCAATTATCACAGAACTGAGCTCCGACCAGGTTGTCTTGGCTACAGAATGGACACTTCAATAATGTTGTACCGCCTTTGGCTAAGAATTTGCCTATCGAACACTTAATTTCTGCACAGAAATTTTCCTCTACAGCTAGGAGGAGCAGGCCCCTTGGGGGTTCATTGCCAGAAGTTTTTTTTCCTACTTTCAACCTTCTTATTTCGGCCAGTTCGTGCTAATATTCTTTTATGTTGACTAGAGAAAATATCAAATGTTTAGTTATTGAAACCAGACTTGACCACAAATTAGCCGAACACGAGTTATCTTGTTTAAAGCGTTCTATGCAACTGAGAGAAGATCAGTTAGTTGCCTATGATGTTTTAAATAACCCTTTGGAAATCGGTTTAGAAAAAGATTATCAAGCTGTCATTATTGGCGGTACCGGAGATTTTTCCGTAGTTAATGACCGCCCTGTTTTTTATGAAGCTTTACTTAAATTCGTGCGCCACCTTTGCGCCACTTCTTTCCCTACTTTGGGATTATGTTATGGCCATCAAATTTTAGCTCAAGCTATGGGAGGCACAGTTATAACAGAAACCCACGAGCGCAGTGAAACTGGTACTTATTTGATGACTCTCACCAAAGAAGGACGTGCCGATAAGGTCTTAGCCGATTCACCAGATTCTTTTTATGCTCAACAAGGCCATCATGACGCTGTAACTTCCATGCCTGATTCTTTTATTCGCTTAGCTTACAGCGATCGCTGTGCTTGGCAAGCTATGCACTTAAAAGGCGAACCCATTTACAGTTTCCAATTCCACCCCGAATTGATTCGCCAAGATCTAGTCACTCGTATGACCGCCTACGCTCACGTTTATGCCTCTGAGCCTGGCAAGTTGGAAAGAATAATCGACACCATTAAGGAGACAGATAACCAAGTTATCGTGAAAAACTTTATTGATAAAGTTGTCGTGCCTCATTGGAACCATCAGTAGATCGCTTTGGCTAGCTACTCTACCCGACTAGACTACAAGAAAGGCTGCTTCCATATGGTCTGTACCAATTGCCATAGTCAAATAGACGAAGATTCTTTAACTTGCCCCGTCTGCGGTAAGCAATTAATTTTGGATAAAGCAGAAGCAAGCAACATTATCGGAGCCACAGTGCGAAATTCGGTACCAGCCTCTATGGAAGTGGTCACTGAGCTTATGAGCAATACTGCAGATGCTGCCAGAGATATTCAGGAATATCTTTCAATTAGACAACAATTGAAAAATTTAGCAGCCGTCCAAGCTCAGCCCATTCTTACTGCTCTCCAAAAAATAAATGCTCTGCCTACCGACGCTAAACATCCCGGCGAAACTTTACTTTTTTCCGCCTCGGCAGTATACGGCGGCACGACCGCTTATATGCAAAGTGCCAAGATTGAGCTTACTCCCTGGCGTCTTATTTTCTATGAGCATATGAATACGCGCTCTGGCTTGCTTAATATTGTGACTGCCGCCATTGCTCCACGTTATAGTTTCAGTATCGCTCTGAAAAGAATTATAGAAATCAAAAAATGTGAAGTAAATTACAATCCTGGCCACTTGCTTATGCTCGAAGAAGATGAGCAAATCATTATTCAAACTCAAGACTATTTCCGCTTTGACAAAGCTTTGCGTATAGCCGTTGATACGATACGAACTAATCCAAATAAAGTGCTCTAAAAAAAAGGAACTGTCTTGAGATATAATCTTAGTATAAAATATTTAAGCGCTGCGATTTTAAGTGTAGGCCTTTGCTTAGGCACTTTACTGCCAGCCCAAGCTGAGCTGGTGCCTCCTCCAGTGCAAGATTTTAGCCATACCAATGCTTGCACTCCTGTCTCTCGTAAAGCTGTGATCCAAGCTAATTCTCATCTTTACGTCAGTCCACTTTCTTCTATAGTGAGTGCCCGCGTGGGCAAGAGCAAAAAAAAGGTCAGAGTAACCTCAGCTTATACTGCCGCTGATGGCTCCCGCTGGCTCAAAGTAGTTCTTCCCGACAGCCGCCAAGGCTGGACTTTACAAAGCAACATGCTTGGTGTAGTTGATGCTCGCACCTTTGCTTTAAGGCATCGCAAAGCTATAAAGAAAAAACGTGGCGCTTTAACTAAATTTACTCAAAACCAGCCAGTTATATTTTGGACTTACCCCAACTCCGGTGAAATATACGCTCAAGCTGACGGCGATCCGGAAATGGGCATAGGTTATGATCAAATTTGTATTGATCATCACCAACGTGTTTGGGGCCATGTCGCCTATTATCGATCTATACGCGACGTCTGGATTTGCTTAAGCGCTCCACACAGCACTTCATTTTAACATAAGCAATAATACAAGAAGGAGTGTTAAATTATGCGTCAAGACTTTGGTGTAAAATCTTGGTTTTATCCTCTGCCAGTTTTAATTATTGGAACTTATAACGACGATAATTCAGCTAATGCTATGAATGCAGCCTGGGGCGGTTTATACGACGCCGATATGGTGGTGCTTTGTTTAAGTCATGATCATAGAACTACCGCCAATATAAAAGCTAGAAAAGCTTTTACAGTAAGTTTTGCCGACGCTAAAAATGTTGTGTCTGCCGATTATGTGGGGATTGTTTCTGCTAAACAGGAGCCTAACAAAATTGCCAAATCTGGCTTCCACGTAAGTAAGAGCGAAAAAGTAAACGCTCCTATAATCGATGAACTGCCAGTTACTTTAGAGTGTGAATTTGTAAAAATGACTGAAGATGGCAATATCATCGGTCGTATCGTCAATATCAGTGTAGATGAGAGCGTGCTTGATGCTAATGGCGCTTTAGATATGACAAAATTTAAGCCTATTACCTTTGAACCAGCTCACAATAAATATCACGTAATAGGCGAAATTGTTGGCAACGCTTTTCAAGATGGCACAAAATTAAAATAGAGAGCACACTAACGTAAAAGCGTCAAAGACGCAGCCTCAAACGGTTGCTCATTTCGTTATATCGCTGAAAACATCGCTAACGCGAAAAAAGTTTTCTCCGGTGGGTATAACGAACGTTTTAAGCGGCTATAAATTTCATTTCAACAAGTGCAGTTTTT
>DHKB01000063.1:3237-3392 GCA_002407045.1 Candidatus Bruticola papionis
GTTTTTGTATTGCGCAACACAGTTAGGCTTGTAGTTTTCCATTGTAGAAACACAAATTAGTGTTTCGCCCGCCAGTTAACTATGTGGTGCTAGCTTCATTTTTCACCATATCTACGCTCCGGCTGCCTGTCCTAACGGCCAGAGGCCTGCGCTAC
>DHKB01000012.1 GCA_002407045.1 Candidatus Bruticola papionis
ATAGCTAAAGGAGCAATTTTGGCCCCCTCTTCGATGCAAGCTAAATTGTCAATGCGAACTCCGTCTTGAATAAGCACATGGTTGCCAATAAAACAGCGGGCGCCTATTTCTATGTCGTCTCCTAGAGTAGAGTCGTCTTCAATAATAGTAAGCGGGCCTACTAAACTTTTGGATCCGAGCGTAACATGTTCGCCGACAGAAACGCCGGGCATAAGACGTGTATGAGCGCCAATAGAACTGTCGCTTCCGACACTAGCGTGAGCCATAATTTGACAATTGTCAGCAATTATGGCGTTATCACCGACAATGGCAAAGGGGCCGATGTAGGCTGTGGCTGCAATTTGAGCTGAATCGCTTACATGGGCGCTAGGGTGGATGCCGGGCTCATGTAAATGGATAGGATAGAACAATCCCAAAAGCACGGCAAAAGCAATGCGAGCATTCTTTACTTTGATAGCAGGTATTTCCGTGTCTAGACCTTCTGGTATGACAACTGCGGAAAAGCCGAGAGCTTCGGCTTCTTTTAGGCTGCTTTCTTTTTCGGCAAAGGTTAAAGCCTGACTGAGAATATGCTGAGAAGCGGCATCCAACCCCGTAACAACGTTAATGGTTCTGGAAGCATATTCTGGATTATTTAGGCTGCCTTGCAAAAGTGCAGCAAGTTCTCCTAAGGTTTTTACCACCATAATTCCGGATAATCACTCCAAGTTTCTGCTGGATCTATATCAGCTTCTTCTAAAGTTAAATTGCGTACAGCTATAGGCGGGCACATTGTACGTCCATTTAGTACCGACTCGTAGCCTAAGCCAAGTAAATTCGCGCCAAATAAGTTGGTATAGTTGGCTCTGACTATAAATTGAGGAACCCTGCATATGGGCTTCCCGTGTTGCAGAAGAAAAGCCGTTTCGCAACGTCTGGCAAATTGGCCTGGCTTTTTTAAATGCGACGGTAGAGGAGTAAGGCGGTCCAAGAGAATTCCAAAGTCTGTTTGGGCGCACAACTCTCCCAAAGAAGCTGTGCCTCGCTCTAAACATAAGTTTGAATAGCCAGGTCGCGGAGGCTGGCCCCAAGGACGCACGGCAGATCCTTGAGGGTGGATTTTGTGCTCTCTGGCTGTTTTTAAGTCGCAAAGGCCTTGAATTAGCTCTCCTTGGCGAACTAAAGGCAGCCTAGTTTTTGTAATTCCTTCGCCGTCGAAAGGAACTGTGCCAAAGCCTCCTGGTAAAGTGCCGTCGTCGGTTATATTTATACAAGGTGCCAACCAAGGACGTTCTTGAGGCAAATTGCTAAATAAAGGTGAGTCGGCGTAGAGCATGTCTTGAGTAAAATCTTCCAAAAGCTTGCCACAAGCGCTGGAAGTAAATACTCCTGGCAATATGTAGCTATCTGGCCAAGCCATTTCGTTGGAGTGGACAGAACGCCACATCAGTTGGCATAACAAATCTGAGGGAGAATGCTGGGCGGAGGTGCTGTAAATTGCAGCTCCTACAGGGATATTTTCGTTAGAATTTAAAGTGAGCAAATGAAGAATGCGGCTGGCGCAGCGCTCCCCACTTCTAGTAGTCAGCTTGAAAGTGTGCTGAAGCAATCTAGCACTCAATGAAAAACGCCGGTGCGGCAGAAGAGAAGGAAGCATAAAATCTAAGCTTTGAATTAGTGTTTGAAGCTTAGTAATAGAATCTTCCAGTTGCTGGGAGGCCTCCGCTGCTCCCGTGGCTAGGGATGGGGTTATAAGCCCTTTTTGCGAGAAAGAACCTCGCTTACCTACGGCAGCATTTTGAGCAGCTTTTTGTAATAAATCATTTATGGAAAATTCGCCCTCAGACCAAACATATCCGAGTTTGCCCTCTACATTTAAACGCAATCCCAAGCCGGACTTGAAGTTGCGCTGTTCAGGCTGGGCTAAATTTACTTCTGTATATACTTCTTCAGCAACTTCGGCATCTCTGGCCATGCCTAGAGCTTTCAAAAGCAACTGCTTTGCATAACTGGCCATATCTATTTGCTGCTTCCTAAAAGTAATACTCGATAGGGAAGTACTTCTTGCTTGGAAAGCTTCTCGTGCTCGGTAAGCTCATTTCCGGAAGCAGACTCCAACTGGAGACGCCACAATTCGTCTTCTTCTGAAAGGCAGCTCAACTTTGCCCCATTTATAGCCGCCCATTGGCGCACTACGCGTCTGCTGTTTTGATCGTCAAGATAAAATCGACAAATTTTTAAATTTTGACGCCTTACCATACTTATAAAAGCTTCCAAAGCTGAAACTGCTTCTTTGGCGGAGGCACCACGCATGTCCAAGCAGGGAGTTCCTTTAAATGCTAAGGCTGGAGAATGAGCAGCCCCTTTGAGTAAGTCTTGTTTCAGCTGCTCTGAACTTTGAGAAGTCGCTTCGGCAGCCTCGGGAAGAACGTTATAGGACTCTAAAATAACTTCTATTTGTTGGTCTAGATAGCGACGAAAAGTCCCTTGCAACCCCTTTACTAGAAAAGCTGTCGGTAAACCGGGAGCAAAGCGCTCCAAATTAATGTACACTCGTTTGGAAGATTCATCTAGACGAAAACTTTCCAACCGTACTCCTTCGTCGTTAAAAGTTTTTTCTAATTTTTTGAAAATTTCTTCAGGAGTGTACTGGTTCATAGCTGTGCTGGTCTTTGCCTCAAAAAATCTTGATAAAGTTTAGATAAAAGAAAGCCCTCCTAAAATTTTCCAGCATATATGCACTTATACTCGCTTTTTCAACGATATCCTCAACAGTGAAGCGGCTGAAAACAATGCTTTCTTTATGCATTTTGTTTTGAGCCGCTTCGCAAAATAATAGACAATGCTAGAAAACTGTCGTGCCGGGATCTTGTTTAGCCATTTGGTAGAACTCTTGCCAAAGCTTTTTCTCTTTGTTCATACGTTCTATGCTGACATTTTTCTCTTTAATTTTGGCAACAATCTCTTCTCGATTGCTGTTCACTTCTTTAAAGCGTCCCGGTTTCCAAGAATACTGATCTAGGTTATAAATATCGCGATTACGGAACTCGCCAAGTTTGTAAAGCGTGGCGTAGTTCTTCTCTTGATAGTATAGAGTTTCAAAGGAGAACGGGTTAACCTTATAAGCTCTTTCAAAGTATTTGTTGGCCTTGTAGAAATAATTTTCGACCGGACCGTTCTTATCTTGAGTTTTGTCGCCTATACGCATGCGCTCGTAGCGATAGATGCCGATTCTTAGCTGACTTTGGCCAGCGCTGAATTGGAACGAAGAGTATGTCCAGCACCCTGCAGCTATGATGATAAGGAGGGGAATAACTACCAAAGCAATAACGCTGGCCGCTTTATAAGTTGCGGTAGAATCGCTCTTGTCTTTGGGAGCATTGCCCGAAACTATACGCTCTCTGGCTGCGTAAAAATCTTGCTCGATTGTCTCTTTAGTTTTAGAAGCCAAAGCTCTTATTTTGGGAGCATAACGATCTGAAGCTACGATCTTGGCACATATATCGACAGCTGCTTCAAGAAATCCAGAATGGCCCAGCTCTTCAGCCATAAGTAACCAATCCTCAGGATCACTGGTTGGAATCTCCTGAATCATTTCGCCCGGCCTAATGGAATCATCTAGCTCCAGAGCTTTACCCAAGTGGACTGCGGCTCTTTCTGGCTCTCCTACAGCCATAGAGCAAAGACCTAAGCCGTAATGGGCATCAATGTTGTTGGGGAAGCGTTTTAGACTGTTCTGAATGTCAAAATGCAGCTCGGAGAACTTCTCTTTGTCGAAAAGCTCCAGCTGTTCTTCCGTAAAAACATTGGCAATTTTACGTTGACCTAAAGGAACTAGCGGTGGCGCCTTGGGGGTGCGAGGCGCTCCATCCGCTCCTGGAGCTGCTTGCCCTGAAGGCTGCGCCTGTGCTGTCGGCCCTTGAATCGGAGAAGCTATCGGCTGCTCTGTTGGCATAGGTCTAGGCTGTGGCGGTCTGTTCGGCTGAGCAGCCCCTTGTTGCTGAGGCGGGTATCCCGGTTGCATAGGCCTAGGCTGTGGCGGCCTACCTGGCTG
>DHKB01000049.1 GCA_002407045.1 Candidatus Bruticola papionis
TCGGCAGGAGCAGCTTCGGTAGCAGCAGGAGTCTGAGTGCCCTCAGCGGGAGTCTCAGTCTTAGCAGCGCAAGCAGAAAGGGTGAAAGCGGCAGCGCCGATTACGAACAAAGCAGCTAATTTTTTGAAAGTAGTCATAATTAGGAAAACCTCCTGAACCCAAACGATCCGATAAAATATTTTGTTACGCTACAAAGCAGCGCAAATGGATCAGGGTAATTGGATACTATTTTATTTCGCGACTTCCAGTCGCAAAACCTTGGCAAGACCAGCCACAGCCTCAACTGTTTTTGAAGCAGATTCAACTGCGCTTCAACCGTACCAAGTAGAATTTCCGTTTGCTATAGCGGTAGATTCTAAGCAAGCCTAGAAAACATACCACTCATAAAATCAGCAAGACTTTCAGCACGTTTTTAGCAACTAAAGCTGAATACCTGCCAACCAAGTTGCAATTATCAAACAATCAAAGCAAAAATTCAAGTACCTTGCGAACTAATTAGCTTGATTGGGATCCAAAACTTTGTCAAAACCTGACTCGACAAGCCAATCTGCGGCTTCTTCTGCATTTTTTTCTTCCCCAATGCCATTCATAAGACAGTAAGCTAAGCACGCTTGAGCTATTTTATCTTCATGATCGGCTGCTTGGCGGAATAATTCTACAGCCTTAGCTCGATCAACTTTAGTTCCAACTCCTTTATAGAAACAAAGTGCCATACAACGCAATGCTTTGCCAGCCACAGCGTCACCGTGAGAAGCGGCTTCAGTGTATAAAGCTAAAGCCTTAGCTCCGTCTACTTTTACTCCTCTACCGTGCTGATAACTTACACCAAGCATAAATAAAGCGTCAGAATCTTTGTGCTCAGCAGCCTTGCTAAGCCAGTAGACTCCCTTTTCAAAATCAGGCTTTACGCCCTCAAGTCCTACGTTGTAGTATATGCCTAATTTTACCTGAGCGTCGACATTGCCGTCTTCAGCAGCCTTGGTGAACCACTTGATAGCCTCAGGACCATTTTTTTCTACTCCCAAGCCATCAACGTAGCATTCACCTAAAGCCAATTGAGCAACGGCAAAACCATTTTCAGCGGCCATACGGTAGTAAGTGACAGCTTTTTTCTCATTTTTTTCTACACCGTCGCCGTTAATACAATGCATACCAACTACGAACTGAGCTACAGCATGACCGTGAGCAGCACTGCGCTCTAACCAATACATGGCAGTTTTAGGATCACGAGGCACAACTTCGTTTAAATCATAAATTCGACCTAACTCGAACTCAGCTTCATTGTATCCTTGCTCGGCAGCTTTGTTAAACCAAACTAAAGCTTGCTCTATATTGCGTTCAGTAGCGATGCCTTCAAAGTAAAATTGAGCCAAAATTTCCTGAGCTACAGCGTCCCCAGCTTCAGCGCACTTTTTTATAAGAGGCAAAGCTTTAGTAAATTGCTTCGTCTCTAAATATTGCAAAATCTGCTTATGCTCGGCAGAATTGTCTTTGGCCTCGGTAGTAACAGTGCTCTTGGGCGCTGTAGCCTCATCAGACTTAACTTCAGCAGCCTTTACATCAGCTGAGAAACAAAAACCAGCAGTTAAAAGTAAACAAACGATACCATAATTTAACTTTAAAGATTTAAACAAAGTTGTAGCCCTCCGTCGCTTTTAAGCAATATTTTCCCATTAGGTTTTATTTTTGTTAAGGAAATAAAAAATCGGACCGCTGAGCAAATAAAGTCCGCAGAACAAGTACACAGAAAGTGGCAAGCTAATTAAAGCAACCAGTACTGGCAAAATGAAAGTCCATTTTGGCAACCAAGTCATTTTAGTAAGTTTGGGGTAAGGCAATTTGCAAACCATTAAAAAGGCAAAGACTACGGTCAGTCCCAAAATAAACCAGCTGCAGGAAAAGCGACAACAAGTTGGAGCCATAAAATCAGCTAGACAAAACATAGCTAAAATGGCCGCCGCCCCTGTAGTAGGCATACCCTCAAAAAAGCTGGGTGGACAAATAGAATCTGTGTTGGCATTGTATCTAGCCAAGCGCATACCGCCTAAGCAAATGTAAACAAAAGCGATAAAAAGCGTAAAATAATTAAAGCAGCCCGTTAAAGGAGCAAAACCACCGCCATATTGCCAACCGCCGGCAGATAAAGCTTTGGCAACGCCCAACAAGCTGGTGCTATAGTCGGCGTTGTTGGCCGCCAAACTGTAAGTGCCAGCTACGGAAGCGGCATTCCAAGCGTAAGAAAGCACACCGCCAGCTAAGCAAAAGCTAGCGAAGTCGGCCAAAGAGTCGAGCTGAGCGCCAAATTCGCTGGCTACATTCCAACGACGAGCCAAAAAGCCGTCGCAAGCGTCAAAGCAAACGGAAGCTAAAAGCGCCCAGCAAGCCCAGAAAGGCTGGCCGATAACGGCTAAATAAAGGGCCAAGAGGCCGAGAAACATGTTGAAGCACGTGCAAGCAGTTACTATAGCGAAATACATAAGGGCTGCAAATTCGCTCGAACTGAGCACGGCCCTTTTCTTGGCACAATAGTTACAACTAATGCGAGTAACGCTTAATAATGGCCCTTTAGCAATAGCCAGAAAAAGGCTGGCCTACTTCTTTTTTTCACCTAAAGGCAAGGGCTCTCGAGCCCAAATGCGAATGGCGAAAAAGCCCTCAAACGAAAATATAGAGAGCATAAAATTGGTACATCTTTTGCCCTATTTATGGTATGGGCGCTACAGGAGCACATAAAATGAGCTTGCAAGCAGTTTTGACAAAATACAAAGAGATTGCGTCTTCCAAACGTGAAAAAGGCGATTTCTTTGAGCGTTTAATGAAAGCTTACTTGCTTAAAGCTCCTAAATATTCCACTACCATCAAAGAAGTATGGCTTTGGAATGACTTCCCTTTCAAAAAAGAATTTGGCACTGGCAAAGATGTAGGCGTTGACTTAGTGGCAAAAACTCACAGCGGCGAATATTGGGCCATTCAGTGCAAATTTTACGAAGACAGCACCAGAATTAGTAAAGAAGACGTCGATACTTTTTTAGCTACTTCTGGACGCCAATTTCATGACGAACGAGGGCAAGCTCAGCAATTCGCCAACCGCCTTTGGATCGCTACTTCCGACAATTGGTCTAAAGAAGCTGACGAAGTACGCAAAGGCCAAACGATCAATTTTTCCCAAATTACGCTTTACGACTTAGAAAACGAACCTATCGATTGGGAAGCTCTAGCTAACGGCGCTCCGCAACAAGAAGTTGTTTGCAATAAACGCGAATTGCGCGATCATCAAAAAGAAGCACTCAATCTTTTTCACGAGCATTTCAAATATGCTGATCGCGGCCGTTTAATTATGGCTTGTGGTACTGGTAAAACTTTTACTTCTTTGCGCATTGCCGAAAATGAAACTGCCAATAAAACTAATGGCGGCTTAGTGTTATTTTTAGTGCCCTCTATTGCCTTACTTGGCCAGACTTTAAATGAGTGGACTAACTATGCCCAAAAGGCGATTAAGCCTATTTGCGTTTGCTCTGACGCTTCAGCTTCTAAAAAGAAAAAAAACGATGATGACAGCGACGAAAGCGTAGCTGACTTGGCTTTGCCGGCTTCTACTGATGTAGAAAATATTGCTAAGCAACTCAAAGAACGCCTTCAAGAAAATAGCGAAGGTATGACCGTTGTCTTTTCGACTTACCAATCGATTGAACGTGTTCATGAAGCTCAGCAACTCTTAAATAAAGAAAAGCCTGGTTTTTGCCTTTTTGACTTAATTATTTGCGATGAAGCTCACCGTACTACTGGTGTAGCTTTGAAAGCGCAAACTGCTAAAGGTTACAAATACGACGAGAGCGCCTTTATTAAAGTTCACGATAATGATTTTATCCAAGGTAGCAAACGTATATATATGACGGCTACGCCTCGCCTTTACCGTGACGATATGAAGATTAAAGCCAAGGCTCAAGATGCGTATCTTTGCTCTATGGATGACGAAGCACTCTACGGTCAGGAAGTTTACCGTATTGGCTTTGGAGAAGCTGTCAAAAAGGGCTTGCTTTCCGATTATAAAGTGTTGGTTTTAACTATCGATGATCAGAAAATACCCGCTCCTTTACAAGAAGCTATAGCCGATAAAAGCGGAGAAATTAAGATCGACGACGCTGCCAAGTTAGTCGGCTGTATAAACGCTCTCTCTAAGAATTTTGCTTTAGAAGGGGATTTAGTTAGAAATACCGACCCCGGCTTAATGCATACCGCGGTAGCCTTTTGCCAAGATATAAAAACTTCCAAGAAAATTACGGAAGTTTTTAATAAATATCAAGCCGATTGCAGTCAGGCTCTAAGTGAAACAGAAAATGTTCCTTTAGTAGAAGTTCAAGCCGATCATGTTGATGGCTCTATGGGAGCTTTGAAGAGGCAGAATAAGCTCCGTTGGCTAAAAAATGTAGACCCGACTACTAGCTCTTGCCACATTTTAACTAATGTGCGCTGCCTTTCCGAAGGTGTGGACGTGCCCTCTCTTGACGCTGTTTTATTCCTTTCGGCTCGCAATTCTCAAGTTGACGTTGTACAGTCTGTAGGGCGCGTCATGCGCCGAGCTGTCGGCAAAAAATATGGATATATTGTAATTCCCGTAGTAGTGCCCCACGATGTCGCTCCTGAAGACGTACTAAACAGCAGCAAGAGCTTCGAAGTAGTTTGGTCTGTATTAAATGCTTTAAG
>DHKB01000045.1 GCA_002407045.1 Candidatus Bruticola papionis
CATAATAAATCCAGAATGGCAGACAGCACGTCTTCGCGTTTAATCTTTTTTCGCTCTACGATATCCTTCAAATAAACTTCAGAAAACAACGATTTTAGATAATCCATCTTTGCAGCATCCGTAGAACGGGACAAAATTATCGGCATGCCACCATAGAAAGCAAACTCATCAAAAGCATCCTGCTTATCGCCGCCAACAGCCGAGTAATATTCAGCAAAAGAAAGCGGATGAACGCGTATTTCGTCACTACGTCCTCGAAACTCGGTCAGTATATCTGAAGATAACATTTTGGAATTGCTGCCAGTTACATAAATGTCTAAATTTGATAAAGATTTCAAATCGTTGAGAGCATCATAGAAAGTGATCTTCTTGCCAGCTGGATTGTATGGGTTTGGAACTTCGTCGGACATCTGAATCTCGTCCACAAAGAGATAGTATTTGTCTGCGCTGTTTGCCACAATTTCCCGGACATGAGACGCAAGCTCTAAAGGATTACGATAGCGAATATCACGGATTAAATCCAGTTCAAAAGATAATATATGATCTTCGGAAACGTCCTTGCTGAGAAGATAACTCTTGAACAACTTGTGAAGCAAATAAGACTTGCCGCATCTGCGAATGCCAGTAATTACCTTTACCTGACCGTCCCACATAAAGGAGATGATTTTTTTCAAATAACGATCTCGTTTTATTTCCACGGCTAAGCCTCCATTGAAAACTTTCTAATATTTACCATGCTACATTTCAATCAATACTATACTCCAACGCAAGATAAAGAAAGTTAACTTAGTGAAAACTTTACAAGTAAACCAGGTAACATTTCAATGTAAAATAAAGAAAGAATTTATGTAAAGTATCTAGATTTGTACCTTTTTAACATGTCGAAAAGAAACTTTGCTTAAAAAGCGAATGGCTGCCACATTGGAAATTATATTTACAAGTAATGTATCTACAATATTTATAAAAAATAAGGAAAGCGAGAAAAAACATAATGATCAAAGGTGTTATTTTTGATTTTAACGGTACGCTTTTTTATGATACGCCGCAGCAAGAAAAGGCTTGGCGTGAGTTTGCTTGGCAAAACTTCAGGCGTAGTATTAGCGATCAAGAGTTTAAAGAACTCGTTCACGGACGCAATGCCGATTTTACTCTGGAATACTTAGTCGGCCGCAGCTTAAGTAAAGCTGAAGTTGATGCTTACGTAAAAGCTAAAGAAACTGTATATATCGATATTTGCGAAAAAGATCCTCAAAATACTCACTTAAATAGCGGTGCCGAACGCCTTTTAGATGAACTAAAAGAACACGGCCTTCCTTTAGCTATAGCTACTGCTGCTCCTAAAATTAACGTAGATTATTACATTAGAAAATTTAATTTGGAGTGTTGGTTCCCGCTCGATAAAATTATCTATAATGACGGCACTATTAAAGGCAAGCCGGCGCCAGATTTTTACCTTAAGGCTGCCCAAACTTTGCAATTAGATAGTAAAGATTGTCTTGTTTTTGAAGATGCTATTTCCGGTATTCAGGCAGCTTACAATGCTAATATAGGTAAAATTGTCGCTATTACTACTCCTGATATGGTTGAAAAATTTCAGCATATGTCTGAGCTATGTGCTGTAATTGACAGCTTTGATAATTTTAATCGTTCAATTCTTAGTTAAGGAAACAGAGAAAAGAGAAAACATGCGCAGAAAAGATCGAGAAGTAACTGACAATAGCGAAATTACCGATATTATCCGCTCTTGCTCTTGCTGCCGTTTAGGCTTTTACGACAAAGAAGCAGACGAAGTTTACATTGTGCCACTCAGCTTCGGTTACGAAGAAACAGCCACTCAGCGTATCTTCTACTTTCACGGAGCTAAAGTTGGCCGTAAGGTTGAATTATTAAAAGCTTCTCCTAAAGTTGGCTTTGAACTTGATGCAGATCATGAATTAATGCGAGGTGCAGCAGCTTGCAATCATTCCATGAAATATAAAAGCATAATCGGTACAGGCGTTGCTGAAATTATTGAAAATGACGATGAAAAAAGACGCGCTTTATTAACTATTATGCAACAACAAACCGGTCAAAGTGTTTGGGATATTCCCTATCCTATGCTGGCTGCCGTTTGTGTGTTTAAGTTGACTGTGCAAAAGCTTAGTTGCAAAGCACACATTTAAGCCACTGGCTCTTTCATTTTTTCCAAAGAAAATAACCAGCGGGTTCTTTCAATTCCAGTTTAAACTATCGCAAGTTACGATCTGCTATTAAAACGTTGGCTTTGTGCATAGATGCAGAAATAGCTGACCTATTGATAGTATTGATACCATCTTCACGATCGCTTTTAATTACAAGTTCTACTTTACACATATTGTATAATAAGCCGACTAAAAGCACGGTATTTTCAATAACTAAGCGCTCATGTTCGGTATAATTGTTCCAGTCTGTGCGGCCGGTATTAACTAAGTGCTCGAGAGTGCTTAAATGGCCTTTATATATATTCTTTACCTCTACTAAGGTACGGAGATAGTCATCGCTAGTTTGGCGCAAATCGATTAAATAATCGCAAATTTTATTGATTTTTTCTTCAGCTCTAAGCATTTGCGAGTAAGCTTCGTCAGCTTTATCACACATTTGGTCGCCGCTAAAAGCAAAAATTATGCCACCAACCAATAAACCTACGCCTAAAGTAGCGCCTCCTAAAACGGCAGTGCCTAAGGCCATTCCGCCTCCTCCGGCTGCCAAAGAGCCGCCACCTAAAAATGCTAAAATAGCATTGGTAGCTGCTGCACCACTCAATCCAGAAATGGCTGTGCCAGTAGAAGCAACTCCTACGGCTGTAACAGCTGCAGTGGTAGCGCCAGAAGCAGCAACGGCTCCCGCAGTACCTACGGCCGCTCCGCCTAAGCCGCCTAAAATAACCCCAGCTCCCACTGAAACTTTCTTTAAATCTTCCCTATTATATTTAGGTAACCCCAAATCATTTCGCTTATAAGTAGCAAAATGAGGTCTATTTTTAATCTGCTCAAAAAGATCGGAAAACTTCTCAAAGCTTTGAAGAATGCGCAATTCCAATTTGCCCAGTTTATCCATACGTTCGTTGGTAGCTGTGCTTTCATTCTTAAAACGCCGTTCATTATCTTCGTGACGAGCTTTAGCGCTTTGCATGGTATTATTAGCTTCTTTCATTTTAGAAGCGCCATGTATAGCAGCTCCAGCTCCGACAACTCCGGCAGTAGCCGCAGCCCCTCCAAGAAGCCAGGGAACAGCTGCAACAAGAAACGGTAATGGCATAGAATTTACTCCTTTAAATTCGGCTACTTTACTTTTACCATAATATTGACAAATATTAAGTTCACTAAAAATGGTACTTATCTATTTATATAGAGCTATGTGCAAGCCTTTTTAACTCTCGACAACTCTGATAGTTAATTTCTAAATATTCGTCATAGCTTAAAGTCTCTTTGAAAAAGTCTTCGTAACATTTATCAACACGACATAGCAGCGGCCTTTGTTCATAAATAGAACACAAATTGCCGTCTAGATATTTGCATATTCCGTCTCCGGTATGCAATTGAGCATATAATGGTGAGCGGCTTAAATTTCGGCAACATAGGCCACAGCAATCGCATTTGAACATCTTAGCAAAACTCTAAGCGAGAAGATTTATCTTGCATAAAGCTATCAAAGCTTCCCTTATAAGGTAAAGGAATGCCCAGGTTGTGGTACTCGTTTTTTAATATACCTGTTAAATCAGCTTCACTATTAGCACAATTTATGCGCTCAAGCAATTGTTTATAGGCGCTCGTTTCTTGCTTAAACCGCTCATAATCTATCTTTTCAAGCTGAGAAATATATTCGTCCAAAGCCTCATTTATTCTAATATAGGCGTCTAGCTGCTTTTGTAACGGAAGACTGATTCCTGAGCGGATACAAATTTCCTTAAAGACCAACAATGAAAATTTATACCAAGCAATTAAATTCAAGCGCAAGAAGAAAGCTAAGCAATTGCCGCCAGAGCGTATGTAGGCGTCAGCTCCATCCATTAAACACAAAACTCCCTGGCCAATAAGCAACATTATACGCAAATCATCATGTTGTATACTAGGAATACATTCTTTTAATGGTCTTTTATAATGGAAGTAATGCTTAAGCGCCCAAATAAGCTTTATAGATAAATTACACAGAACTACAGGAATAGCCATAGTCAGTCCCCATCTGGCATCATATCCAGCTTGGAAAACTTTTGTGGCTAAAATAGCTAAAGTGTTTCTATCTTGACCTACTTGAAAAGAACCAAAATTGCAAAGTTGAAGCAACTCGTAAAAAGGAATAACTACACCGCTTCCGCGTCCACCCTGCCCAACGGAGCCGGAGCTGCCGGCTACATCAGACATAATATGTCCAAGCCAATTGACAAATCCGCAAAATAGTTTAGAGATAAAATTGCTGCCTCTAAGCTCAAAAGTATCAGTTTTTATAGTTATAAATTTACCATCACTCAAAAAAGTGGAAGTTGAAGTGAACTGATTAAGAATAGAG
Source organism: Candidatus Bruticola papionis (assembly GCA_002407045.1). Taxonomy (GTDB): domain Bacteria; phylum Vulcanimicrobiota; class Xenobia; order Xenobiales; family Xenobiaceae; genus Bruticola; species Bruticola papionis. Next base: position 4,525 of record DHKB01000045.1, read on the forward strand.
AAGAACAATCCCACAATATCGGGAGAATGGGCCAGCGACTTCATGTGGTGATTTTTGGAGGACATATTTAAGGCTCCACCTACATCAGCCATATGTCTCTGATCGTAATTTACCGGAAACTTTTTTTCTAAAAATCCTATAGCGCTAGCTTCCTTGCCATTATCCTTCCAACCGCACATTTTGGCAAAGCCCATAACCGCTTTATCTACTTGGCTATCGGTCCAAGTTTGGAGTTTGCTATCGCCAGGTGCCCCTACTAAAAAAGCATCTATTAGACCAGCTACAGCACCACAGCCGACAGCAACTAAATAATCATACTTGTCACATTTGTCATGATAAAAGAAAGGCTTAACTGATATTTTGTTTATAAAATCGCCAATTTCCACTGCTCAATGCCCAAAAAAGAACTAAATATCTATTCTATATCCCCAGTTCCAAGTGCTAAAGAGGCAAGCCTGCTTGGTAAAGGTTCACCAGTGACAACAACAATGTGAGGTAAATGTCCCTTGCGATTTCTTATTAAACCGAGCGCTTCTGTTCGACTGTTTTGTGCTCGATCACTTCGCATAGTCCACTTTGCAGACACAGAAGCATGAAGAATTGGTAATCCTCCATTTTGTGCACGAATATCAGCCATCTTACACACAGTGTCATCAACGATCACTTGAGGCGAATTAATTTCTTCATCGGTAACTGTATCTCTATAAATAACTACATCTGGGGCGACCATATAGTCATTTCCCATACTCGCAGCTAATTTAGCATCGCTTTCTGTCAACTTACTAAGATAATCTAAATGTTCATACTGAGCAAAGTGTCTTTATCGCATTGCGGTTTCCGAGTTTTATAATATGCCATTTTCCTGGGCGCAATAATTGTTTGCCAGCGATAGAAAATGGAGGACATGGGACACCTCCAGCAAACGGATCAATTTTGTTTCGATATGGTTCACCAGAAAAATCTTTCACATCAGCGCATATTACATTCCAGTCTGGACGGTTCAATTTCAAAACGTTACAGTAATTCTGCTCATATTCAACAAGGGCAACATGGGAAAAGCCAGCCATTTTCAAACCTAACGCCTGCCCGCCAGCTCCAGCACAAATTTCAATACTTGTAAGCATAGTTCAATATAACCAAATCTACTCTTGGCTAACTTCAAAGCCTTCGTCATCCAATTCGCAAACGGCTACAGCTTCTTCGGGAGTAAGTTCGCCGCTCATAACAGCTGCTATACCGCCGGCGTATTTATAAAACATAGCTAAGGGCATATTGAAGCTATTATCAATCATATCGTAAGAGGGCACTTGCTCCTCTTCTAAAGATACAAAAGCTTTGTAACGTATTTCTCCAGTTGTATAATCAAGTTCAAAATTACCAAGCTTCAAACCAAAGTTGGCTCTAGTAATAAATTCAGCCATAGCAGGCAAACACTTATCGGTCGGCTCGGGATAGCTGGCGTAGATATAATACGAGTCGTGATCAGCTATTAAATTGTAAAACAGAGTCGGAGCAAATTTTATAGGCGTTTCTAAATTAAAATAAAAGATGTGTCCGCCTTCGTCGCTTTCTTCCGAATCGTATTTCAACTCTTCTTCATCGAGATAATTTTTCAAAGCTGCTTCTATTTTTTCTAAACTCATATTCTTCTCCATCCCATCTTTCTTTGTAATTTACAACTAAAAATAATAAACGCTGCCACCAGCTTGACTTGTCAATAATATATCTACCAAGCTGACGACAGCGTTATCTAATCATAAAAGTTACGCCAAGAAGCGTCCAAGTTCACTTACTCGTCGTCTTTTTTGAGAACAGCTAAGAAAGCTTCCTGCGGAATATCAACGTTACCTATACGCTTCATACGTTTCTTGCCTTCTTTTTGCTTCTCTAACAACTTGCGTTTACGAGAAATGTCACCACCGTAGCACTTAGCTAAGACGTTTTTGCGCATAGCTTTGACAGTCTCGCGAGCCAAGATCTTGCCGCCCAAGCAAGCTTGAATCGGAACTTCAAACATCTGGCGAGGAATAACTTCTTTAAGGCGCTCAGCTAAATCACGGCCGGCAGCATAGGCTCGTTCACGGTGTACAATTATAGAAAGAGCGTCCACCTTTTGGCCGTTGACCAAGATATCTAAACGTACTAAATCAGACTGGCGTGCACCACAAAGCTCGTAGTCAAAGGAAGCATAGCCTCTAGTTCTAGACTTAAGCTGATCGAAGAAGTCGGTAATAATTTCTGACAAGGGCAACTCATAGTGAATCATGGCTCTTCCCGGAGAGGGATATTCCATATCCATAAAGATACCGCGCCGCCCTTGGCAAAGCTCCATAATTGGGCCGACATAATCTTCAGGCACAATAATAGTGGCTAAGACAATAGGCTCTTCGATAATCATTTGCTGTTCGCCGGCTGGGAAATCGGACGGGTTTTGAATTAGCTTAGTGGAGCCATCTTTATTGCGAATGGTATAAATAACGCTAGGAGCGGTGGCAATAAGATCAAGATCGAACTCGCGCTCTAAGCGTTCTTGTACAATTTCCATATGCAATAAGCCCAAGAAGCCGCAGCGATAGCCAAAACCTAAAGCCACAGATGTTTCTGGTTCCCAGACTAAAGCGGCATCATTAAGTTTAAGCTTGGAAAGAGCGTCTCGCAAATTGTTATAATCCAAAGGATCGATTGGATAAAGACCGCTATAAACCATCGGAACGGCTGGACGATAGCCTGGTAAAGCGTCAGTGGCTCCATCTTTGGCAAAGGTTAAAGTGTCGCCTACTCTGGTTTCTTCAATATTGCGAATTTGGGCTACTAAATAACCTACATCGCCAGCTTTAAGTACTTCAGCTGGACGAGGGCCAGGAGTGAATATACCTACTTCATCAACTTGATATTCTTTACCCGTGCTCATCATGCGCACAACGTCGCCTTTACGTACTTGGCCATCAACGACTCTAAAGAAAGGTACAACACCGCGATATTTATCGTAGCGTGAGTCGAATATTAAAGCTCTCAAGGGCTTATTTAAATCGCCTTTAGGCGGCGGTATCTGCCCTACGATAGCTTCCATAAGCTCATCGATACCGATATTTTGTTTAGCTGAAACTAAACAGGCATCGGAAGCGGGTAGAGCCAAAACTTCTTCGATTTCATGTATAACACGATCGGGATCGGCTGAAGGCAAGTCGATCTTATTGATGACAGGTACGACCTCAAGCCCTTGGTCTAACGCCATTTGATAATTGGCTAAAGTTTGAGCTTCGACGCCTTGAGAAGCGTCTACAACTAAAAGGGCACCTTCGCAAGCTGCTAAAGAACGGGAAACTTCATAGGTAAAATCGACGTGTCCCGGAGTGTCAAGTAAGTTGAGCTGATAAAGCTCTCCATTTTTGGCAGTGTAATATAAAGTTACCGGGTGTGATTTAATGGTAATGCCACGCTCGCGCTCTAAATCCATGGAGTCAAGCACTTGATCCATCATATCGCGTTTATCTATAGCATTGGTGCGCTCGAGAATGCGATCGGCCAAGGTAGATTTGCCATGGTCGATGTGGGCAATTATACAAAAATTTCTGACGTGATTCTGATCCATATGAGTTTCTTTATGCTCTATATTTTATTTTTTATAAGCTCCTTTTGCTAAGCAGAAGCAGCAATAAACTTTACCCTAACCAGAGCTAATTTGCAAGTTTTAGCTATTTCCTTGGAGCAAAAAAAAGCAGCCGAAGCGTGCATACTCGACATACACACTTCTTGCTGCTTTATACGTGTTCTTTTTTACTTGGCAACCTGATTTATAGAAAAAAAAACTATCGTCAAGCCTACCAAATCGAACTCTGTAAAGCCTTACTTAACAGCCTCTTTGAGTTCTTTACCAGGACGGAAGACGGGCACTCTTCTGGCGGGAATAAGAATTTTCTCACTCTCTTCACCAGCGGCTCCAGGACGACGTTCAGTACGGGCTTTACGATCGCGAATCTCAAAAGCACCGAAAGGTATCAAGCGTACGTTCTCACCATTTTTAAGGCGATTTACGATAACTTTCAAAAGCGTCTGAAGGAGTTCAGCGGCTTCTTTTTTATTTAATTTGGCCTCAGCAGCGAAATCAGCTACGATCTCACTCTTACCGACCTTAGTTCTCTTCTCATCATGGACTGCATTTTTATCCATAATATCCCTCCAAAGCATTACCTTCTCTGAGTCTGACAACAAGCAAACGACACCACTAAAAGATCTCGCACAACAGCCAACCTCTCGAGAAGATCTGTCAACGCCAACCAAAAACTGTAGAACCTCAGAATTTCGACTCGCTAGCCGGAACGAACCTCAAAATCCATTCCTTCGCCAAATCTAATAGATAAAGCTCTTGGCGTTTACTTTGCCCCATCAGGTTCAATCTATGTCGAGGCATATTGAAAAAGTATAACGAGTTTTTCCCACAGCTTAATGTACAAAGCTACTCAAAGCCATGACAACGGTAAAAACTCAACATAGAGAATTCCCTCATGCAGTCCTTACATGTTTACATAGAAAAAGCCAAAAATCAACGATCGAGCAAAAAAATTTTAAATTTTATTTTACAAAAAGGGCCATAAAAAACACTTTTTTGGCTTTTATGCATATTTACAGTTTTTATTTATGCATATTTATCATATTTTCGTATACTTTTTTAACTCATATTTTCGAAGCATAACAAAAACAGTACAGGTTATGATTTTTTTATCGCTTATGAACAAATTAGTATTAAGTTAAATACAAGTGATAATTATAATCTAAAATTTTGTTTTTTTATATAGAGAGGATTGAAAAGAAAATAACAGAAAAGTGCCCCCATTATGCGGTTTCCATTTGATTTTACTTTTACCCAGGCTGTATATCAAGCCAAGATGAAACGCCATGGTCGGCGTTATCCTACCGTATGTATGTTGGAGCCCCTTTATACTTGCAATTTAGCTTGTCGAGGCTGTACTCCCGAGCGTCATACTGGTAAATTAGCGGATCGCCTGAGCGTTGCTCAATGCTTACAAGCTGTAGAAGAAGCTAAAGTTCCCATCGTCTCTGTTTGCGGTGGTGAGCCTATGCTTTATCCTGAATTGCCCGAACTTTTGAGCCAACTTATTGCTCGCGGCAAATATATTATTCTTTGCACCAACGCTCAGTTGCTCGACACCAAGTTCTTTGGTATTGTGCCTCCGGATCGCCATATCTTCGTCAATGTCCACTTAGACGGCATGGAAAAAACACACGATTACGTAACTAATCGTCCCGGCACTTGGCAACGTTCTATAGCTATGATTCGCGAAAGCAAACAGCGCGGCTATTTAACTATTGTCAATTGTACTGTTTACAAAGAGACCGACGTGGAAGAGCTTGAAGAACTTTGTAAGCTGCTTACGGATATTGGCATCGACGGTATTTTGGTAACTCCTGGATACCAGTTTGAAAATGTTCATGAGAATGTATTCCTTACAGCTCAAGATACTTCTAAGAAGTTTAAGCGCATTAAAGAGTTTGCTCACAAGTATAAGATTACTTCTACTCCCGCTTTCTTGGAGTTCTGTGCTGGCGAACGCAAGCTTACTTGTGCTCCTTATTCTACGGTCAATTACACTCCCCACGGCTGGAAAGCGCCTTGCTATTTAGTTGATAGCCAAGAGTTTTATCCCGATTTCAAAACTTTCTGGAATAGTGTAGATTGGGATTATTGGGAGAAACACGAAGATGCTCGCTGTGCCAATTGTCGTATGCATTCCGGCTTTGAGCAAACTGCTGTAGAGCAAGCCTTCAATTCTCCTATGGATATCCTTAAATTGGCTGCTTGGCAATTTTCCGGCTAATAACGCTACGTTGTTTAAGCTTTAAGTGATAATCATAGGGCCAATTTTATAGGAAAATATAGTTGAACTCGGCCATTTTCGGCAGACAAAGGGTTAAAAGATGAAAGAGTTTTGGGATGTTTTAACTTTATGTTTCCGGGAGTGGCCGGTTCTTTTTAAAGTTAAGAAGCTTTGGAAAGTAGAGCTGCTAATGTGGCTTTACTATTTATTCCGCCTTCCCGGTTTTGATATCTGGTTACAACGTCGCTTGATAGATCGTCCAGCTGACGATTTTCGTTTTGGTGATACTCCCTACCAGACTGGCTTAAAGATTTTGCAAAAAGCCAAAGTCACTGAGAATGATCTTTTTATAGACTTAGGATCAGGCCGGGGTAAGATGGTCTTTTTGGCAGCTTTAGCTTGTCATTGCCAGGCTGTCGGTATAGAACTTTTGCCTAGCTATAATATTTTATGCAACCGTATTGCCAATAATTTGCATTTAGAAGATCAAGTCCAGTTCATAAATGATGATTTTCTAGAGTGCGATCTTACTGGCGTAAGTGTTATTTTCACCGCTTGTACTACTTGGTCGGAAATGACTCATGATTTGCTTTTGGATCGTGTAGAAGAACTTCCAGACGGAGTGCGTTGGATTTCAGCTGGCCAAGAACAGCGCCATCCAGACTTGAATTTGGTTGGTGCTGACACTTTACTTTTCAGTTGGGGGTATGAAGATGTTTGGTTTTACGAAGTGAAGCACCAAACTTCTTCCACTACTGCTAGTAGTGATTAAGCTTAAGCAACAAGCAATAAATGAGTAAACGCCGAGAATAGTTTAGATAAAAGGCAATATAACACTAAAGGCAGCTTTACACTTACGTGCGCTAGCTGCCTTTTTATCTATCCAAAAGCCATGAGCTTTACGGAACTCATGGTAAAAGTTTAATCGACAGGATTTAAGGTACCATCAGGACTTACTTTGTATTTTTTACCTCCCCACTCTACTTTATCGCCTCCGAAAGCTGCCAACCAAAGCATAATATAAAGGAAGTCTTTTACTATCGAAAAGATTAGGTATTTTGCTTGGAAAAATTTACTCTTTTCTTCTGCAAAGACGCTCCAGGTATACGCTGAACTAAAAAAGCGCAAGAATAGCCATACCCCGGCCAATAATTCTGCATATCCCCAAAAGGAACTGCCGGAAAATAGAGCTGTAAGTGTAAGCATACCGCTCCAGAATAGTCCTTGAGTAATGAAGAAAGAAAGGAAGCCTCCAGGACGAGAGACACGATAAGTACGCATCCAACGAAGCTGGTGAGTAAAGTATTCGCTAAAAGACATATCACCGACAACATCTTCAACTACTTCTCGAGCCAGAACTACACGCTGGCCACTTTGAGCTGTTCTAAAGCCAAGTTGATAGTCATCAGCTAAATAATCTTTAATAGCTGATAAACCGCCTATTTTTTGCAAAGTTTCTTTTTTTATAGCCATTACCGCTCCTAAAGCGAAGTTAATACCTTCAACTAAACGAGCTACCAATACAGAAGCGCAAAAATCATTTACTGACAAGCCTTCCAGTAAAGAGCCATAACTGTGCATACGCTTAACTGTATAAAGGCAAGTAACTAAGCCAACATCTTGTTGAGCGGACAAATCGACAATATCACTCATCAAGTTAGCTGGCGCTATCATATCAGCGTCGGAGAGAATAATAATATCGCCTTGAGCCTTTTTTTCCGCTTCGACGCATACAGAAATTTTTTTATTTAAAGAATTTACATTTCCTAAAGATATTTCCGTATTATTTCCTAAAGAAAGAAGCGCACGTTCTTCCTCCGGCCATTTAGAAGCATCATGATGTCCATCTAAAGCCAGGATAACTTGATTTTTAGCTTTGGAGTAACTTTGGTTAATAAAGCTCTTTAAGTACTCTCGCTCGTTATTATTTGGAACGTCACGCAAAGGCTTTATTTGAGTAAGGTTAGGAGCAAAATCTGCACTTTTCCCGGAAGCGATTCTCTTTCTAGCTTGTCGGCGTTCATTATCGAATTGGCGAGTTACCCAAATAACCAAAGCTAAATAGGCACATGAAGCTAAAGTGCCTAAGGCAAAAATCATTATAAAAAAGTTAGCTACGGTAAACATTTACTTACTACTTTTCTGATCTAGCTGGATAGCTGCCGCTTTAACGCGCCTAAGAAAAATATCTAAGAAAATCGCTAAATTCTTAGCCGCTTTGCTACTATTTTCAGCTAAACGGCATAAACGGGGAATTAAAACCGGGCGCTTAATAACCTCAAAGATAACTTTGCTTTTATTAACTTGACCGTTTTCTCCATCGGAGAAATCGTTAAAATTTAAAGGCATAGCGAAAGAAGCTTCGTCGCTGACCGCTTTAATAGCATTCCAAGGAAGGTTAAACTTTTGAGCGGCAGCAGCTATAGCGCTAGCTTCCATATCTACTACAGCGGCTCCGAAACGACTTAATAAAGCGGTTTTTTCTTTAACAGTGCCGATAACTTTAGCGCTGGTAAAAGCTTTTACAAGTTCAATAGCAGAACCGGGCGTAGCTTTTTCGGCACTGAGTTGGCGTAAAATCTCTAAGCCTAACCCTGAAGGCTGAGGATAAATAGTATTTAACAAAGTTTCGGCACCTATTATTTGGCCAGCTTTTAACCCAGCTGAAAGAGCTCCGCAAAAACCCGCTGAAATTAACATAGAAGGCTTAAAGCGTCTAATAACCAGTTGAGCCGATTCTAAAGCGCGTTCACGTCCCATACCGCACAAACAAACTAAAGCATTTTGAGAACGAATATGCCAAACTACCGGCGACGAAGTTGCCAGTCCATCCAACTGAATGCCACTATCCCAATCTATGGAATAGGTATGCAAAAGAGGTTTGACTTCTTCTGGAGTAGCCATAAAAATAGCGACTAATTGCTTGCTCATAACCACCACTTAAAGACCTTTCCGACTTTGTTTTATACTAAGTTTACGCTTAACATAACCATTATCTATAAACCATTGCACAGCTCTCTCTAAAGCTGGGCGAATAGGTTGTGGCTCGTATCCTAACTCTTCATGAGCTTTGCGCCAGCTGAAATACATAAGCTTGCGAGCCATTTTTACGCCTTCTAAAGGCACATTCGGCTCTTTGTGCATTTTTGTACATACAAAAGTATCTACAGCGCCAACAATATAAGCAAACCATAAAGGCAACTCAACTTGAGGAGCTTTTAAGCCAGTAATATCAGCCAATTCCAAAAGAATTTGCTGTAAAGTCATATCCCAGCCGCCCAAAATGTAACGCTGGCCCGATTGGCCTTTTTCAGCTGCCAAAATATGGCCGCGGCAAACGTCTTCTACATCTACTAAATTGAGACCAGTATTGACGTAAGCTGGCATTTGACCATTTAAAAAGCGAGTAATAATCTTTCCAGTATCGGTAGGTTTAATGTCTCGATCTCCAATAGGCGTCGAAGGATTGACAATAACGACATCTTGCCCTTCTTCGGCAGCTTTTAAAGCTACATGTTCAGCCAAAAATTTAGAGCGTTTATAATGGCCAATCATATCCTCTAAGGCTACAGGGACATCTTCGTTGCCAGGACCACCATTTTTAGGCAAGCCGATAGCAGCTACCGAGGAAGTAACAACTATACGAGCTACACCATTTTCCCGACAAGCTTGTAGAATATTTTCTGTACCCTTTACGTTGCTCTCATAAAGTTCATTGGTATTCTCTGCCCAAAGCCTGTAGTCGGCTGCACAATGAAAAACTAAATCACAATTTTTTACCGCAGCTCGCAAAGATTCTAAATCGCGCAAATCTCCTTGCGCATATTCAATCTCCAAACCGTCTAAATTGGTTAAATTTGAAGAAGGACGCACTAAAGCACGCACTTTTCTTCCCGATTGCAATAATTGGCGCACCAAATGGCTGCCCACAAAACCGGTTCCACCCGTTACAAATACACACATGCGCCCCTTTTCCTTAATTGAAAGGCTATCCCTTTTTGTTATTGTTGTAGCATTCCCAACCGCACAAAAAAAACAATAACCGCTCAATCTACAACGCAAAAAGTTTGAGCTTTATAGATCGCGCGGCTATTGTTGATTGCGTACAAATATTATGTACAATAAATTATACTAAGGTAATACTACTTTACACTAATCTTGGTAGTAGCATTATAACTAGGTAATTTATCGATAGTCCCTACACTTAAAGTATAATTACCAGACTTGACAGCAGAGCCAATCTCTAAAATATAGCTTCTATTATCGGAACCAAAATCAAAATAAGGAGAAGTGCTCAAGTGATTAGGCTCAATACGAGGAGTGGGATATGTTGGAATTATATTTTCATCGAGCAAAATATAATCGCAAATATTAGAATCTAAATCGCCCTTCTTAGTTAAATAATTGGCGATAATTCTAATATCACTAAATTTAGAGCCAGTAGTAAATTCAGCTCCATCAAGATCTTCGTACTTATTGGATTGGCTATCTTGTCTACCCAAAATTACGTTAGCATAACCCTTAATAAGTTTAACATCGATGCTGCCAATTTTGGCTTCGGCTTCCCCATCAAGCTTGACACTAGCTTTAACTCTGGTAGTTTGGCTAGCTTCTAAGCTATTAAAAGTTACTGTATCGCCGCTAACAGAAGCTTTTTCGTAATCGCAAGTAAGTGTAGCTTTACTAGTTAAATCCTGAGACTCAGGCTGAGGGCCTTTGCTAGTATCGTCAGTATAAATACCCAGAACTTTAAATTGTTCTTTACCAATAGCTATAGAAGTATCATAATCGGCCTTAGTTACCTTAGAAACTCCCAAATCTACATCAGGTACAATAACTTCACAGCTATTGGCTTGCTCAGAAATAGTAGCGTAAACAGGCTGTAAGGAAATACTTTCAATAGTATTATCAGAAACAAAAATAGGATCGAAAGTAAAGTTTATGTCAGAGCCTTTTACAGGCAAAGCAGCTATAAAGTTGTATTTACCATAATTATTGGCTTCATAATGACCGGAAGTGACGTTATATTCAAGGCTCTTGTCATCGACAGATTTTACAGCCTTTAAGTTTATGTCTTTGTCACCATCTTTAAAAGTTACAAAATCAGTAACGTAGTAAGTTTTATCAGTAGAAGCTAAAGTAATCATAGTATCTAACTTGAGCTCTTGACCTTTAGCAATAACACTCTTATTTACTGAACGGCCAGCAATATTAACGTCCTTAAGCTCGGTAACTTCAGGATTTTTAACTGCAGCTGTGTAAGAGGAAGTCCAAGAAAGATCATTGACGCCGATATTTACAATTTTATTGTCTTTATCGTAATAAGCGGCAACTACTGTCTTTGCTGTAATAGGTACCTCACGAATAGTTAAGGAAGCTTGATCTACTTTAGTACTTTGGTGCGGCACTTCGTAACTCTTGGTAAAAAAGACTGTGGAATTTTCCGCGTTGCGGAAGCTATATTTGACAGAAGTTACAGTGTTAGGTATTTCGGTACGGGCAGCAGCTTGCAAGGAATACTCAAAGACGACGCTACCAAGTTTTGCGCTTGGAGCTGAGTTGTTGTCCTCACTGTCACTGCAACCAGCACCTAATAAACCAACCACTACAACAGCTGTGGCAAAACAAAAAATATTTTTCGTGTTCTTGTACATAAAACCGTTTCACCTCTCGAAAAATAAGCTAATACTTAGCTCGCACAATTTTAGAAAATTGCCAATTCTCTTTTAATCTTCGTCAGGAAGAACCCAACTAGGCACGGGAGGAAGCTGGAAATTTTCAATAGCGGGAATAACCTCTTCGGGTTTGTCTACTACTGTAAAGTAACGACTGTAAGGCAAAGCTAGTACTCCTTCTTGGTGAGTACGCTCCATAAATTTAATTAAATCATCGAAAAAGCCAGCGCTATTCAACACAACAATAGGCTTGCGCACCTTTCCCAAAGAGCTTAAGCAAACTACTTCAAAAAATTCATCTAAAGTGCCAACTCCACCGGGCAAAATAACGAAAGCATCCGACTTTTCGATCATCATAGCTTTGCGTTCAGCCATATCAGATACAATGTAGCTTTCATCTATTTTTGCAGCGCTAATTTCTCTATTAGTCAAAAACTTAGGCATAATGCCGATAATCTTTCCTCCGCAGGTAGCTACACGGCCAGCTACCAACCACATCAAGCCTACACTAGCTCCACCGTAAACTAGGCTATGGCCACCTTTAACCAAATAGTCGGCAAAAGCGGCGCAATCACAGCTAATTTGTTCGCTTTTAGGCATGGCCGAAGCACAAAAAACACAGATATTGAACATTATAGGCACCTCTGATAAGCTGGATAAGATACTGTGATTATCAAGCTTTGCCTTAAAAATACCTGCCGCTTGCTTTTCTATAGCAAGCAAAAGAAGCAAATATTGTGAAAGGACACAAAAAATGACTGAGCCATTTATAAAAGAACTCTCCTTTGCAGAATTAAAAGACATTTACGATCAGTATTCATGCAAGACATTTCCCCCAGAAGAATTGGAACCTTGGGATAAAGTAGCCAAACTTTATCACGAAAAGCGCTATCTTGGTTGGGGACTCTATGATGAAAAAGAAGAGCTTTGCTGTTACGCTTTCTTTAGTGTTACTCCTCATGGACTTTATTTATTGAATATGCTAGAAACTGTACCAGAAAAGCGCGGTTCAGGTTATGGACAAAAAATGTTGGCTTATTTAAAAGAACACTACGCTCCTCAACCTCTTTTTATTGAAGTAGAAGCGCCAGAATTAGCTGCTAACGAAGAAGAACGCCTTGTCAGAGAGCGACGCATGAAGTTTTACCACAAGTTGAAAGCTTACGATACAACTTTGCGCTCTTCCTTAGGCGGTATAGTTATGCATATTTTGGCAGTAAACAGCAATTTAACAGAATTAGATCTGCACAAAATCCATAGTGAACTGAGCTTGCATTATCCTACAGTTTACAATCCAGCTTCACATATGCTGTAGCTTAATAACATCTTATTTTTTGCAAGCGAAAGCGTCAGACTAGCTGTCATCAAGCACAGTAGTCGGCGCTTTTTTTATTTATTACAAATTGTTTAACAAGCCAACTTAA
>DHKB01000011.1:0-116000 GCA_002407045.1 Candidatus Bruticola papionis
AGCAGGAGCTTCGGTAGCCGGAGTAGCTTCAGCGGCAGGAGCTTCAGTAGCGGGAGTAGCCTTAGCAGCAGGAGCTTTAGCAGAAGCAGCAGGCTTCTTGCCGTCGAGCTCATCAATCATCTCCTGAATAGCAGAGCGCATTTGTGCAGCCTGTCCACCCATATTAGCGGGAATCATATCGCGAGCTTCTTCGTAAGCTTTCTTAGCCGCAGCCTTGTCACCATTTTTGCTCTGCTGAATCTGGGCCAATTCAAAGCAAAGCTGGATAGCTTGATCAATTTCACCCATATTCTTAGCAATAAGGATGGCATTGTTCATAGCTTTCACACCATTGGCGTTATCATTGTTTTCAAAGGAAATTATCGCTTTGACATGATAGGCACCGACGTTGCCGGGATCGATCTTAACAGCATCGTCCAAGAGAGGTATGGCTTCTTTGTACTGTTTTTTGCTGCCATATAAACGAGCTAACTGAACTTCAGCTTCAACTTTTTGTACATTGCGGCTGGTTTTGATGGTAGTTTCATCGTCGCCAGGGTTAAGTTTGAGAGGCTGCTCACAGAACTTAATAATTTCCTTATACAGTTTGATAGCGGCGTCTTCTTTGGCTTCACGCACTTCCAAATCAGCTAAGGTCTTTTTGGCGAGCAAGTAATTCTGGTCAATTCCTAAAGCTTGAGTAAGATAGGTACGCGCATTGGCGTAAGCCTCTTCTCTGGACATCTCCTTCTTAGCGTCTTTGTTTGCAGCCGGAGTTTGCCCTTTATCAGCTAAATCTTTGTCGATAGCGGCTTTGGTTTTGGCTTCTTGCTTAAGCGACTCAGCAGTAGAAAGGGTATCGCCCTTCTGCATCCAGTAGTAACCTAAGTTGGCCAAAGCTTCTATGTTGCTAGCATCGGTACCGACTTCTTTGGTGTAGCGGTCAATTTCGCTTTGAATTTCGTCGACAGCACCCTGGGCTTGCTCTTGTCCATTCTGATCTTCAGGACCTCCAATAGCGAAGCACATAATACCGGAAGTCATACAAAAAGCGATAACCAGAAACCAAACTCCAATTTGGATAAAAATATTTCTGCGCTTCTCCTGTGGAGAAATTTCGCGCACTTCAGCATCCACCTGGCGCACAGCCTTACGCTGCACGTTATCGGTAGATTTACGTCTACTGGAGGCCATAACCTACGCTCCTAAAAAAAGTTCATCTAACCGCCGGCGCGACAAACGCTAGACCAAGCGGACACAAAAAATGGCTTGAAACGTTCAACGTTCTAGGCCTTTTCCCTCTACAGGCATAACGGAGAACACACTAAACAAAAAAACCGGCCAGAGCTTCGCTAGAGATATCTTCTTCTTTTAGTGAATCGCGCAAACGTTTAACTGCTCTGGAATGCATTTGTGAAATACGTTGCTTAGATACTCCCAGAGCACGAGAGATTTTCTCAAAGGTAACACCATTAAAATAGTGCATTTTTATCAAAAATTGTTCCCGTTCGTCTAGCTTGTTTATGGCAGCGCAAAGACAATTGCGTTCTTCAGAAAACTCTAATTCGCGAGAAGGATCGGAAAAACCGGGATCGGCAGGTACAACATCCATGATGGTACCTTCTGTAGTATCAGAAGCATTTAGAGGCTGGTCTAAAGACAGCAAATATACGCATCCTAAACAGGAAATTAAATCGAATACTTCTCCTGCCGAAATTTTTAGTTCTTGGGCTAGTTCTTCTTCTGTAGGCTGGCGGCCACTCATAGAAGCAAACTTATCGATAGCCTTTTGTAAGGCTCTAGCTTTACATCTGGTGCGCTCGGGCAACCAATCCATGCGTCGCAAACCGTTATATATAGCGCCGCGCACTACAGGAACAGCGTAAGTTTCAAATTTAAAACCACGGCTGAGCTCGAAACCATCGATAGCTCTCAACAATCCGAATAAACCGTCGCTGACAAGATCGTCCATCTCTGCCGAACAATTGATCTTGGTAAAAACTTTGGCGGCCAATCCTCTCACAAGCGGCAGATAGTATTCTACCAACCGCTCTTGCAACTCTGGATCTCCAGTATTTTTGTACTGTTGCCAGAGAAGCCCTATGTCCACTTTCTTGTCTGTCAAGCGAGGATTCCGTTCAAATATGGATTAGCAAAAAATAAAAAGCGCCCTTAATACAACGTCAATAGCTAATTGACGACGGGGATTTTATTTCCCAAAAGGCCTTTTCTTCCTTTCAACTTTTTTAGTAAACTTCTCAGAAAATTAAATAAGCAACGCCCAGTTGCCAAGCGACTAAGCGTTGCCTATTTTTTGAGAAACCACAGCCTCTACCCAAAAGCAAGCAAGAGGTGCGCTTCAACTACATTTGCTGTCCCTTCATTTGCTCGAAGAGAATACTAGCCAAACCTACGCCGCCATTTTGCGACCAAGCCTTAGCTCTCTCTTGATCGAGCATTCCTTGGAACATCTCTTGATCTTTGCCACCGAAAAGTCCGCCTTCTTCGCCAGCGCCGCTGCATTTACGCATTTGAGCGAGCATCTGGTTAAGGAAAACGCTTTCCATTTGCTGACAAGCTTCACGAAGCTTAGCTTCATCTTGTGCCTTGGAAGGGGCAGAAGAAGTGGCAGCCTGGGCTAAAGGTTCAGGGGTAAAGCCTTCAATCTGCATAATAGCCTCCAAATTGGAACCTTAAGCGCTCAACTTCTGATCGAGCGCTAAGGTTGAAATATCAATTGAAACTAGCTCTGGAGCTGGTTGGTCATTCTCATCATTTCGTCAGCAGCTTGAACGCCCTTCTGGTTCATTTCAAAAGCGCGCTGAGCTTGGACGATAGAAATCATCTCTTCAACTACGTTGATGTTGGATTTTTCGAGGTGACCCTGAGCCAAAACGCCCAAGCCATCTTCACCAGGGATGCTCTCAGTTTTGGCACCAGCAACGGGGGTCTCTACATAGAGGTTGCCACCAATAGCCTGTAAGCCAGCGGGGTTGAGGAAGCGGGTGAGTTTTACCTGAGCGATCTTCTCGGGCTGGCCGTCGCCATCGATGCGTACACCGAAGACTTCACCGTTGGGGCGAACTTCGATATTGGTTACATCTTTGGGAACGGCAATGCCGAGAGACTGACCAGCGCTGGTTACGATCTCGCCTTTGTCGCCATCATACTTGAAAGCGCCATCACGAGTATAAGCGGAAGTGCCGTCGGGCATAGTGACTTTGAAGAAGCCGTCACCCTGGATAGCGACATCGTAAGGGTTACCGGTTTTTTGCAAGGAGCCCTGAGAGAACATGCGCTCGGTAGAAGAAGCACGAACACCCATACCGATCTGAGTACCGGCAGTAGCTTCGGTGCCCGGATCCTGCATGGTAGCGTAGAGCAAGTCCTGGAAGTCTACGCGGGTTTTCTTGAAACCGGTGGACTGCACGTTAGCCAGGTTGTTGGAAATATTATCCATATTCATCTGCTGGGCCATCATACCGGAAGCAGCAGTATAAAGCGAACGCATCATAATATTTGTTCCTCCAAATTAGACTTGTTGTACGAGCTTAGCAGAAGCTCTTACTATAATCCAGCCGTCCGCCATTTTTATTTTTAGGCGGACCAACTGTATTTTTCAAACTGCCAGTTTTATCGAATTAGCGAACAGCTCCGACGTTATTGACAGTCTTCTCCAACATTTTGTCGTTGGCCTGAAGAACCTTCTGGTTGGCTTCGTAGTTACGAGTCACCATCATCAAGTCGACCATTTCGGTTAAAGCGTTGACGTTAGCTTGCTCGACGTATCCCTGCTTAAGCTGGAAATCGTTAGTGGCGCTGACTTTAGTTGTGGCGGTAAACTGATTGTCGCCAGTGCGCTTCAATTGGTCGGTATTGTCGAAAACGGCTACCAAGATCTTGTCAATGGGGCGACCGTCGCTGGAGATAACACCATCGTTAGAAACGGTGAAGTTGCTGCCCTGTAATTTGATGGGGCCACGATGACCCATTACCTGAGAACCATCGGCAGTGACTAATTCGCCATTGGTAGAGAGATGGAAATTACCAGCTCTGGTAAAGCGTACTCCGTCTTTGGTTTGGATAGTGAAGAAACCGCGTCCGTTATCATCCAAGGCCATATCAAAGGGGTTGCCGGTCTCCTTCAATGAACCCTGAGCGTTGTGAGTCACCGAGCTAGTGTAGAGCTTACCGGAAACTTCCATACCGGGAGCGGTAGAGATCTCGTAAGAAGACTGGGTCATGCCGTCCATGCCGCCAACTTCACGATTAAGGATCTCGTTAAAAGAGGTAATCTGGGCACTTTCCTTGCGGAAACCAGCGGTACCTACATTGGCCAAGTTATTAGTGATGACATCTTGTTTAGCGGCTTGGGTCATCATACCCTGAGCAGCCATTCTCATCCCTTCAAGCATTAGAACACCTCCGACTATGTGGTCCGCGTCCTTATACGAACCCAAATTTTCGTTTCTATAGAAATCCTTTGGCCCCTCTTTTTAGCGAGGCCTCCGGCGTACAGAACTCACTCTTGATCAGGCTCTTGAGCGAAGCGCCCTGCTTTTAAATCACTCAATTCTTGAGTAAAGTCTAGAACCGTAGCCATAAGCTCATAAAGCTGAGGACTTATAGCCGCTTTGTTTCCCTGTTCTTTAAGCAACTCTCCCACCAACTGAGGATCTTGCGTGACGCTTAATCCTTCTTTTTCAGCTTGCTCGACCATTTCGACAGCCTTTTGGCCTACAGCCGAACTCACCACCTTGGTAGCCCCATCCTCAGGAGACACGGCCACGCTGACAGCCACTTTAGCAACTTCAGGCTTGTACATTGACGCCCTCCAAAGAAGAAAGTTCTTGGCACCCCATAAGCTCATGGCCGCCAGTGTTGTCGTGGAGAATAGCTTCGAAAAAGCCGACCTTCCACCCCAGCTCTTCAATGCGCTCTCGCAAGACAGGAAGATAAGCTTCCAGACAACTGACCACAGATTCATCATCTGACTTAGCTGTCAGTTCTACATAACCAGCACCTATGTCTAAGCTGAAGAAAAGCTCTCCCAGAGAATCGGTTTTGACGACAAATTCCAAATGAGAATCATCAATGTCGACTACGCGGCTACCATCCTCTTCTTTCCAGCGATAGCGAATCCAAACTTCAGCCGACTCGCCGAACTCGTGGCGCAAAGGAATTTGCATATAGTAAAAACCGAAAGAAGAATCTGGCTTTCCTTGGTTTATCAAACGCTGAGCCTGTAAGTTATCTTCGCAATTTTGACAATTTTTGAAAAGCGCATTCAGAGAAGCATCTTGGGTATTTGTCAATTTGCGCAACTCTCGCAACAGAGCCAAAAGTTCCCAATCAGATCCTCCACCGCCGACCAAGCCCAAATTAGTCTCGATGCCAGCTTGTTTGGCCATATCAAAAAGCAAAGCAGCTTTACCGCTAGACTTACCAGTGCCTTTCAAGTTGCCGCCCGGTTCCAAAACCATTTCCCCCAACAATCCGGGAACTTGGTTTAAAATTTCCAAGGCTTTGGAAGACATGTTGCCGGGATTATTTATCAGGCGTTTGACTTCACTTTGAATATTGAAAAGCTGTTGGGTGACCTGGGGATTTTGAGACAGAAAAGTGCTCAAAAGCAAAATATTGCGACCAGTAACCGGCAACTGACTGTTTTGCAAAAACAGAGTCGCTCCAACTCTGGAGCTAAAAACGGCCGGATCGGAAGTAGGTGGCAATTGAGCTAAGGCTTTTTGCATGCTCTGGAAAGTTGCCTTATCAAGCGGAGCACCATGCTCAACTAAAGAGCTGGCCAACATGAAATTGCCTTCAGACATAGGCAAATTAAGCTGAACCAAAGTTTGGGTAACGGTTTCGCTATTCAGTGAAGAAAACGGCGTGCTGGCCATATCTAAGGTGAGCATACCGCGCTGCTGTCCGGAAACAGTTACGTTAAGTTGTTGCCCTACATTGAAGGGCAATTTGGCACTAGCTTGCAAAGTAGTGTTACCAAAGCGCAAAGTGAAATTTCCATTTTGTTCGCGTCCAACTACTTGTCCAAACAAATTTTGTCCAGGCTGAAATTGAGAAGTAGCCGTACCACGAGCCACGAAACTGGTATTGGCTCCATTGGCTCCTCTTCCGAAAGGAGATGCAGAGCCGGAATTGGAGGATTGCGCAATGTTTTTTCCGACATTGGACAAAGCCGACGACACGCTGTTCAGCATTTGCATAAGCTACCTCCTTACTTCCAAGAGTAGAAATTTCAAAGCCAAAAAGTTCTGTTCGGGCTGTGCCTTGACAACTTACGGGCTGACTTACACACAGCCCCCCACTCTTGAATTTTATTTATAGCTTATTGATACAGTGTAACAATCAAGTAAAAAACGTGTTAATAATAGCTCCCGAAAAATTGCAAAATTCCGATTTTATCGGTTTTTTAGCTTTTCGAGTATGTTAACATTCAGCTACCAAAGCCGCCCTATAACAAGGCATAAAAAAGCTGCCGTCTCTTTCTGATCTCAATATTAAGTCTTATCTGTGCAACGTAGTTTCTTGGGGCAATGTCCCCGAACTAAAGATCGCAAGATACTGATAATTTCTTGGGTGGCCTCTCGCTCATCTTCTTTAGCTATACTTTCAAAAACTTGGCGCACATAAGAAACAAAAACATGCTTAATTCGGTTAAGTTCTTGGCATGCTATGTCTGAACGACTGCACCAGCAGCGAGCGTAATTATCCCAAATAATATCATCGGGATCGTAATAATAAGGGCTTTCTAATAAAGCTAACTTAGCCTTAAGCGAGTTAACCGTAAAACCGCACTCGCAAATTAAGCTTCGAATAAAATTTATTTCTATTAAATCCCAACGCGTATAACGCGCCCCACGTCCATTATGGCGCCCTTCTCTGTGTAATAGCCCGACACTTTCCCAATATTGCAAATTTCTGACGGAGACTTGCATAAACTCAGCAGCTTCGCCCTGACTCAGATATATGGGAGCTTTGGCCAAAAACTCCATTTGTCTTACGTCTGAAATTTTCTTTATCACAATTATTGTTTTCTTTTGAATATCTATTTTACCTTGTAGGTTTTACACAAAATTTGTATATTTTTACACATTTTTTGTGTAAAAATATACAAATAAATATTATAAATTAGTAATTTACAATTAAGAAAATTATTGTTGACTTATCGAATGTTTGCCTTTATAATCACAGGTGTTAAGAGCGTTGAAGAAATCTTAACGCTGGAAATGTCGAAGTCATCCCGTCTTTGGCATCAAGCAAAGTTCCTCCTAATCCCTTGCGTCCCCCTTATGACTCACACTCAAGGGGGTCGTTTTATTTTTATCCATAAAAAAGGGCGAGACAGGCCACCGCCGACGGCCCGTCTCGCCTTTTAAATATTATTTTTATTAAGAAGGGAAAAAAACAGCCTTACAGAACTTCCCCGCGCCTTATGTTATTGAGTACGCTCCAACAATTATATTGTTTTGCTGCTGAAAGTATGGGTCATTCCTGGCCATCGTTCAGGAATGTTGGTTTTATTTACGAAAATATGCTGTGGCCGCTCCTTTGTTGAAAGAGAGACGGCTTTTTTTTATTAGATCGCTCAGACCATATAGTATGAATTAAATTCGAAAACGCACATTTACATACAGAAACGTAGTATAGGAAAGTAGAAAAAGAAAGAAATGCATGAAACCATTTGGATTTTAGCTGCAGTCGTAATAATTGCACTAGCATTCGATTACGTAAACGGTTTCCACGACGCAGCCAATGCTATAGCCACGGTAGTTTCTACCCGAGCTTTATCACCCAGAACAGCTGTTATAATGGCAGCTTGCTGCAACTTCTGCGGTGCACTCCTCTTTACCGGAGTAGCCAAGACCATCACTAGCGGTATCGTGGAAGGCGATGCCATGAATAGTCAATCACTAATTCTATCGGCACTAATAGGCGCCATTATCTGGAACCTTCTCACCTGGCTTTGGGGCTTGCCTTCCTCTTCTTCTCACGCTTTGGTGGGCGGTTTGGTAGGCGTGGCTTTGGCCCGCGCTGGCACGGACGGTGTAAAGTGGTGGGGAGTTATGGATCACGTAGTTATCCCCGGCTTAGTTTCACCTCTGGTCGGTTTAATACTCGGTTATTGCATTATGCTCTCTCTGTACTGGATTTTGCGTCACCAGCACCCTTCTATCGGCCACAAATTTAAGTATGCTCAGTGGCTCTCTTCCAGCCTTATGGCTTTTTCCCACGGTTCCAATGATGCCCAAAAAGTTATGGGTATTATCACTTTAGCTCTCTTCACCGCTACCAGCACAGGCCTGATCGAGCACCATTGGCAGCCCGATTTGGAAGTACGTTGGTTTACCAAAATAGCTTGCGCTACCGTGATTGCTTTAGGAACTTCCGGCGGCGGCTGGCGTATCATTAAAACTTTAGGCGCCAAAGTAGTTCGCTTGCAACCCGTTCACGGATTTGCCGCTGACTTGACCTCCTCTACCATTCTTTTAACGACTGCAGCTTTAGGTATGCCTATTTCCACTACTCACGTCATTACCGCCAGTATCATGGGTGTAGGTGCCGTTAAGCGTGTAAATGCCGTACGCTGGAGTATTGCTAATAACATTTTGGTAGCTTGGGTCTTAACTCTTCCCGCTGCTGCTACAATGTCGGCTATTACTTATCACATTTTGAAGTATGTCGATCCGGCTCTCTACAACTAATAAGCGATTTTAATAATTGACAGCAAAAAATAAGAGCGGATTCAATAAATCCGCTCTTATTTTTTTAATCGTCACCGCGACTACGCCTTAAAAGCAAAGGCGCCGTCGGAGCTAAAGGATCTTCAGTAAAATCTTCTCTGGAGATTTGCTTTTCAGCTGCTTCAGGAGGTGATGTAGCCGGACGAGCTGACTTGTTAGGAAGCAGCGGATGAGGTTTTACTTCACCACGCCGCTCAGCAGCAGCCGCTGCTTCTTCCAAACTTCTAGCGCTGCGAGGCTGATTTTGACGAGTAGCTGACTCAGATTGACGTACGGCAGCAGCTAAGCCACTCTTAGCTGGCGGCTGGCCAAAAACCCGACCTGAAGGTTGCACTTTGGGGCGAGCGTGCTCTTTGTGCAAGGGAGAATCTTCAGAACCGGCATGACGAACAGGAGTCGACTCAGTGTTGGCTTTGCGCAAACCACCTGAAGAAGTAGCAGCGGTAGGACGAGCAAAGTCGGAAGCGCCGACCTGGGGAGCAGGCGCTGGCGAATTGGCCTTTTCGACCGCCGAAGGACGTTTGGCGCCGCCTAAAGCCATAGGCCGATAGCCTCCACGCACAGACGGCTGAGGCTGAGGAGCACTTTCCGCTTTGGGCTCGTTGGCAGCGGCGGAGGTAGCCTCAGTCAGTTTGACTGGACGCACAACTGGACGAGGTGGCGCCGCAGGTTCGGCGGTAGCAATTTGATTTACTGGAGTAGGTTCCAAAGAGCTGCGCCCTACACTGCTTTTTGCCGAAGATGGCACTTTGAAAGCAGCTCTAGGTAAAGAGGGCGCCTTAGCTGAAGTCGGCGCTTCAGGCGCTTCGGCAGCAACATTTAAACCTGTCATTTGCGGAATAGCGGCGGCTAAAGCAGCAGAAGTGACAGCCACAACATAGGGAACAGGTGAAGTGCTGGGGATAATAGCACTGGGCTTGCTCACTTTAAAGCGCTGGCGCAAAGTATTTTGCCCACCGTCACTTATAAACTGGACTACACCGCCGCGAGGATGAGCTGCCGAGACAACAACTTCACCGCTGCCACGTACCAACCAATTTTCTACACAACGGCCAGTTTCGGAAGTGCCACTGAAAAATGGCACATTCAGACTCTGACGCAAATGTAAAGACACCACACCGGAGAGTTGTTCATGCTCACTCAAATGTTGTCCAATCAGCAACTCAGCATTTTCGGGGATGGAAATTTCAGAAATTAAAGGTTCGTCTTTGGAGCGCAGCTCTTCAGTAAGCCAAGTTGGCAAATAGCCTTCGTTGCGTATCTCTACAGAAATTACACGCAAAGGTAACAGCTCTTCAGCCTCACCATCTTCAGGCTCAGCCCAGCCAACAATTTCGTCACGACATTCTCCAAGCCCAATCTTGGGTACAACCGTAGCCAAGCAAAGAGCCAGGTTTACTTCACTTTCACAAATAGTGGAAAGCATTTCACCCACCGGAGGATTACTCCAACTTACAGAAGTATCCCAACCACCTACTTCTACCTCACCTAATTGCGGATGTTCACATTTTTCCCACTTGACAAAGCCTTGGCCGTGATTATTGTAATCGAGCCAGCGCAACACAGCCAGCAAAGCATGTTCTTGCGATTTGTCAGTTGCATTCTCTATGCCAGCTTCACGCAACAAATTCCAACCATCAACACGCAAACAAGGAACGCCAAGTTCTTTATAGACCCAATCGGCGAAGTCACAACATTCGGCAACTTCTTCTATAGGAATATTACTGAGTTCCGAAGCCTTTGAAGCTAAAATTTTCATTAAAGCTTGATCGCGTCTGTGTACTTCTGGAGAAGAGGTAACTTGAATCGTGCCAGAACCGCTACGGAAAGAAATAGCCAAACATAAATTGTTTAGACTATGCAAAAAAGCACTGATAAGACGGGATTCTATTTGAGAAAAAGGTCCTACAAAACCATTACCACCATAGTGATGATCAATAGGGCCACACTCTTGGGTAAAGTCATGGCTCAATTCGCGCTTGGAATTGACTAAGCGCAAGTGAATCGGGGCTCCGTCTTCCTTATCAAGCAAGCCTTCGCGATAAAGACGATAATAGGTGTCGCCTACATCACCAGGCTGACGAGGAATAAGTAAGCGCTCATCTCTTTTACTAACTTTCCATTGGCCATATGGATCTTCGACACGCATTTGCAAAATACGGCCGTCGCCATTGACATCGCCGGGAACTAAGCCTTCGCGTAATCCATCTAAAAATCCCAAACGGCGGCCCGCAGAAGTAGACAAGCCAGAAGTCAGACATAATTCAGCGCCATCTGGAGCTAAGCGGGGCACTATATAAAAAGTGTTATTGTCCAACAACTCGGTAATGGAAGGACTGCGTCCATACTCGGCAGAGAGTCGTTGTAAGATAGCCAAACAAGCCGTAGAAGCAGATAATTGACTACCGTGAATATTGCCATCAATCCAAATAGCCGGCTTGCTGGAAGCTGCTCCATTATTGGTATTGGTAACTTCAGCTGCCCATAAAGAACGACCGCCCATAGTATTTCCCAAAGAGAAAATACGCACCAACTGAGGAACAGCTTCAGCAATACTGTTTAAGTAGGCGGTCAATTCTTCATAATTGAGATAAGCTTCTGTATTTAAAGGTGGTACTATTGGCAAAAAATCTCACGCTCCAAACTAAGCTTTTTAGCAAATGGCCTGTTATTATATATTGATGTCCAAACCGCTGAATCCCACAAAAGCATCTAAAGGATCGGCCTTTGTCTTCTTCATTTCCAAAATAAGAGAAGTGCCGTCGTCACCCGTGCATAAGTAGACACAATCGCACATTTCCAGCATAACCGAATAGCCCAATCCCAACGAGGGAGTTTCTCCCATAGAGAACCCAGGCAAAAGCACAGCTTTGGGCAAGTTATCAAAGGCGATACCGTGACCTACGTCGTCCAGACGAACGTGAATGCCATCGTCTTCCACTCGGATACTCATGCTGCCAGGAGGGCCGTATTTCACTACATTGGTAGCCGCTTCAGAGACACAAGTGACCATATCAAAGAGTCGATCTTTACCAAAGCCTTGCTCTTCCATAACTTTTTCAGAAATACGGCGGGATTGCGGCACATCAGCCTTTTCTTTCAAAGCCAAAGTAGCCACTTCACGACCACATTTTGCCCAGTGGCTATCTAATTCGTCGCGTTCACAAAATACCAATTTTCCGGAAGTAAGTGAATTTAAAGCGTCACGGTAAAAACGACGGCGATTAGCTTCTTCTTCCAAACGGCGTTTCACATTGATGGCATTTTGTAAGGCCAAACCAGCTTGAATACCGACTGAGATGAGGAAAGAGTTATTTTCTCTGGATAGAGCGGTCTCTTTGTCAGCTAAAGCCCAAATGCAACCGATATGCTCAACTCCAACGGTTAAAGCCACACAAACAACGCCACTGAGACCAGCTTCACGCAAAGAAGCGGCCGCAGGATCGGGGTCGCGCTCCAAATCTTTGATAACCCTAATCGACTGATGGGGTAAAAGACGCGAACAAAAAGAATCAACAGTCCTTTTTATTGAAGGAGAAACGATTCCGTCAACATCGTGATCAACCACTTCACCAAAGCCTTTGAGCTTTATACCACAGCAACGATAACCGCACATTTCACGCACAGTTTCAGTAATAATGTTGATAACTTTGGATACGTCGAAGGCTCTACTCAAACGCAAGGCCAAGCTATATAAGCTGACCAAATTGCGACTGGCCACAAATTCTTCTACCGGCATATTGTGGGCCTGGCGAATCAAGGCCACACTTCCCATGTAATTGCCTTCTTTATCAAAGCGAGGCGTGGCATCGATCTCAACTACCTGGCCACTAGAACGCAAACGCACTACATAAGGCGAAATAATACCATTGCGCAATTGCACCTGAACGGCATCCAAGCAAGGAATATCGCGGGCATCAACCAACTCGCTGACATATCGCCCTTCAATATTGCCCATACCAACCATGCCTTTGAAAGCATTGTTGGCCCAACGTACAATATCTTTGCTGTCAGTATCAACTACGCCTTGACGCACACGATTAAGCAATTTGCGGTAGCGCTCGTGCACCGGCGCTTCACGTCCTTTAACTTCCCACCAAGTGCCACAAGCACGCATAAGACGACAAGAATACTTCGCACAAGCGAATGAAGTATAACAAAGGTAGGCAGCTCGCACTCTCGGACAATCAATCTCTTTATCCGCTTGGTTAGCAAAGCCGTTTTCTAAAGCTAAACTGTCGAATAAGAAAAATAATTCCACATCGAAAGAATGTTGCAAGAGCAAACGACTCATCTCGTTCTGCTGAGGGAAATCGGTATTAACAGCCGCAAATTGTATATTTTCGCCGGAAAGCAAATATTCTCTGGCTTCCTCAAGGTTGGAAGCTAATTTAACATCACAGCCGAGCCTTACCAAACCGTTGGCAAAAGCTTCTTGCTCCAAATTAGAAGCACCGACAATTAAAATACTGCGCGGACTTTTATTTTTATTGCTGGAAATAGACACGCCGAAAAGCTTTCACAAAAAAAGACAGATTCCCCCCAATAGTCAATTGGTTGCTAAAGCTCCAAAACTTTTCCACCAGAAACGATTGTACTGCCTAAGAACTAACATTCAAGGATATGCCCAATTGCGCTGGAAAGATAGTGGCAAATGAGCGGTAAGAGAATTTTATTAGTGCTGGTAGCCTTAACTCTATGGCTACCTTTAGTAGTTCCGGCTTTTTTTAAAAATGCCGACGGTTCTTCTTGGCAAAAGTCCTTTCATACTAATTTGGAAGTAAGACTTGCTTCCAGAGCTATGCGTATAAGCCAAAAATGTCATTTGCCAGCAATGCAAAGCCAGGTTGTGGCCTTATTGGATGAGATAGACTTTGACAAAGCTCCAAGTTCAATTATTCATAATGCGTCTTCTTTATACTACCTTTGCCATGAGCCCAATAAAGCTCTGAATCTTTTGCAAAAAGTACGTGCTGAGGAAGCCAACTCCGTAACTGAAGTTCTATTCAAAATAAGCCATGGGCAAACTCCAACTCCGGAAGAGACACAAAGTGCTTTCAATTTACTAAATATAGAGTTAAAAGAAGCTCTCGATACTTTTTATAATGATCCCTTAGCCTATAGCTTTATTATGCAAGCTATGCAAAAAAGTGCTATCCAACCGGAACAAAACGAACGTTTGGGAGAATGCGTAGCCTCTTTGCAACACAAAGCAGACCGTTTTCTGACTGTTTTGGCTCTATGGGGAGTTTTTTCTGCCTTATCTTTCATTTTGTTAGCGGCCTTCGTCATCAAGGCCTTCTCTTCCCCAAAAGATAAACAGACAAGTGAAAAAGGCCAGCCAGAAGGCCATTTCCTTTGGAAGCCAATTCCTACGCTTTTTTTGTTCGTTGCTCTCAACTGGCTGGGCGCTTGCCTAAGTGCCCTTCTAACGGCTCTATCACTTCATCTAATCGGCACAGACAAGCATTATATTCCCGTCATTTTGTTCTCCTCGCAGATGCTTGTTTATATTGTATCCATCGCCATTTTAGCGTTGACAATCAAATATGTATGTGAACCAGATGAGGTTGAACTCTCTGCTCTTTCCCGTTGGCAAGGGATAAAAAAATCGGCCATATTTTTATTTAGAGCGCTGCGTTTGCATGAATTTAAAGCTGCCTATATAGCCTACGGCTGCGCAGCTTTTGCTCTAGCTGGCCTTACAGCCGCCCTTATGTCTTTACTTACTTCGCTTTTTATTCACTCCCCAGTACAATCGAATAACATAGTGTTGGCCTTCTTGTTAGAAGCTCCGGAGCCAATCTTTTGGCTGCTCTTCTTCTTAGTTGTTAGCGGCCCACTTTATGAAGAGATCATCTATCGCGGCTTACTTTTTTCCGGACTTAGCAAAACGGCTACTGTTATAGGTGCAGCATTTATAAGTTCACTTATGTTTTCGTCGGTGCATGGCGATCCTCAAGGCCTTTTAGTTCTAGCTGGATTGGGAATGGTATTTTGCGCAATTCGCCATTATACAGGCAGCTTATGGCCCTCCGTCATAGCCCACGCCCTCTGGAATTGCCAAGTAGCTATTTATGTACTGGTCGTAGGTCGTTAATTATTAGCGAAAATTCACTTTTTGCATAGAAGTGTACGTCTCCAGATAATAAAAAAAGAAGCCTTCCCTAAGGAAAGCTTCTTTTTTTAGCTTCAGCTATTCTACACAACTAGCCAACAGCAGCTGAATAGAAAGAGCACGAAGAGCCTATTCTTCAGGCAAAACCACATCAGCAAAGTTATCCATGATGCGTTCGTGGCACATCTTGCCCAAAATGCTGCGGAATTGAGCGAACTTCAAGGTGCGCTGCTCTTTTACGCAATAGCGACGCCAAGTGACAGTTTCATTTTCCATTTCAGAAGCGCCGACAACCAAAATATTAGGAATCTTGGAAGTAACAGCAGCGCGAATCTTCTTGTTGAAACTATCGCCGTCCAAGTTGGCCTGAGCCCTGTAAAGATCGTTACGCAGAGAAGCGGCGATCTTTTCGGCGTAATCGCCAAACTTTTCGACAGATACAGGTACTACCATAACTTGAGTGGGAGACATCCAAGTGGGGAAAGCGCCTTTGAAGTGTTCCATTAAGAAAGCCAAGAAGCGCTCGTGAGTGCCCAAAGGAGCACGGTGGATGCAATAAGGAGTATGGTATTCGCCATCCTTACCGGTGTAGACTAAGTTGAAGCGAGGAGGTACAGCAAAGTCGAGCTGGTTGGTGGAAGCGGTCTCTTCACGTCCGACAACGTTACGAATCTGGAAGTCTACTTTAGGGCCATAGAAAGCGGCTTCACCGGGGACTTCTTCGTATTGTACGCCCATTTCCTTAACCACTTGACGAATGGCATCTTCAGAATGAGCCCAAGCTTCAGGATTGTCTACGTACTTCTTGGTATTCTTAGGATCATGCATAGACAAGCGCATCCAGTATCCTTCAATGCGGAACTTGTCATAATAGAAGCGGTGCATGTCCAAAACGGCCCTGAACTCAGCAGCTAATTGCTCAGGACTGCAATAGATGTGAGCGTCGTTCATGCACATACCACGCACGCGTAAAAGTCCAGCTAACGTACCGGAAGCTTCGTAGCGATAGCACTGTCCGTACTCAGCCAAACGCAGAGGCAACTCGCGGTAAGAACGAGGACGACTGCTATAGATCATATGATGGAACGGGCAGTTCATGGGCTTAAGATAATAGTTCTGGCCGTCGTCTATTTGCATAGGCGGGAACATACTGTCCTTGTAATAAGGAAGGTGACCAGAAGTATAGAAAAGCTGCTCGTTGGTGATGCAAGGAGTAGCTACGCGTAAGTAACCACCACGCTGTTCAGTTTCTTTAGCGAATTTTTCTAGCTCTTCACGCAAAACGGTACCGTTGGGCAACCAAAGGGGCAAGCCCAAACCGACCATTTCATTCATAGTGTAGAACTCTAACTCTTTGCTGAGCTTACGGTGGTCGTATTTGCGAGCCTCTTCACGCAAGCGCAAGAACTCTTTGAGCTCTTTTTTGTTATTGAAAGCTAAACCGTAGATACGGGTCAGCATTTCACGAGACTGATCGCCGCGCCAATAAGCTCCGGCTACCGAGTCGAGAGCGAAACAATCGCTGGGAATTTCTGAAGTATTGCCTACATGAGGGCCGGCACAAAGATCAGTAAACTCACCATTTTGATAGAAATGAATATCTTTGCCCTCGCTGGCAAGATCACGCACATACTCGGCCTTGAGAACTTCTCCTTTTTCTTCCAAGCGCTTTACAGCTTCTTCAAGAGGAAGATCGTAATGGGTGAAAGCTTGTTTCTCGGCGATAATGCGGCGCATTTCAGCTTCAATTTCCGGAAGCTTATCCGCATCAATGGGCGTTGAAAATTGGAAATCATAGTAGAAGCCATTATCTACGGGCGGGCCGAAACCTAACTTAGTATCGGGGTAAAGACGCTGCACCGCCTCTGCCAAAATATGGGACAAAGAGTGACGTCTCTTATAAAGGGGATCGTTTTCCTTTTCCTGGGCATCCATACCCGCATAAACTTGTCTGGCCATAAATAACTCCATATTACGGCAAAGCTTCAACAACAAGCCTTGCCTAGCTCGGCGCAATTTTCAAAAGGACTTTTTTGCCATGGCCTCTTATCCCGACCACAATCAAGTCCCCTATCGGGTCGGCGCCGCGACCGCCTATAAATATACACAAATTCTACAAAATAAACAAACTGGAAATAAAGTTGCTAAATTTTTAGTTTTCCCAACCAAGACGTAAACGCAACGAAAGCATAAAACAAGTACTAGCAGCTAAAACAAAAGCCACGATAGAACTGACAACACAACTTCGAAGCAAATAAATTTCCGCTTCTCCACGCACTTGGGCATAAATTTGTTCTTGGCTTACCTGAGAAGCTCCATTATAAAGATGGAGTAATTGGCTCAAATAGGGAGATTCTTGATTGCCAACTAAGTGCTCACGCAAGACAAAATAAGCGCTGTTTGAAGCCCAATTGTCACTTTGCAAAGCTTCTCTATCAAGAGCATACATACCAGCAAAACTCACGCGAATAGGATTGAGACAATCTTCAAGAGGATAGTCGGAGTGGGCAATTGTAGGTATGAAAGAGAAGCCTATCAACAATAAGGCTAAAGTTACAGAAAATTCACTAAATAAGATACGTACAGTTCTATTCCAAAGAATGAGCAATAAACCGCTCAGCACCAAAACAGTTTCTACTTGGCTAAAATGGAAAAAGTTATGCAAACAATAAGCTCCGACCAAAGCTATAAGCAGCAACTTGCGCAATGAAGCAGCGCACTTATTAGGAGCGTTTTGAAAAGACATGCCCCACCAAGCGCCTAAAAAAGTAGCCGTTATTAAGGAAAGCAAACTATACACAGAGGCGGCCAGCACAATTTCAGCGTTAAGTCCGGGAAGCAGTAAGCAAAATACCATACTGCTAAAAGAAAGCAGCAGCCACTCGATCAAGTAAGGGGCTGAAAAAGCCAACAATTTAAAAGCTAAACTTTTATAACAGCCTCTAGGGGTAATGCTGAGCATTTTGTATATACCATAGCAACGATCTGAGTACACAGAAAAAGCTAAACGCGGAGCCAGCCCCCAGTATTGGCCAACAATAAAAATAGCAATCAGCCAACACAACATACGCGAGCAAGAAATAATCGGAATGTAACGGCCTTCTAAAACTAAATAAAAGTTCCAAACAAGATAAAGTAGCCAAAAGATCGGCAAAGCAGCTTCCCAAAAGCACAATTTACCTTGAGCCAAAACAAGTCTTAGTTCGCGCAACAGCAGAGGGCTGGCCGCTTCTCGGTATTTTACGATTAGCTTATTTATCATTTAGAGGATCTAAAATGGTTCCGGGCCTTTCAAAAGGATAACCAATTATAGCGTGTCGACGTGGATTTTTAGCTAGCATGCACTAACACATCTGTCTGGTACAGTCAAGGCGTCGGCTAACACCTCGCTACAGCATCCTTGACAGTCCTATCCATCCACGTTGACAGATAATCGAGAGGCTTAAGTACCCTCGTAGCATTATACCTTAAAGAATTTACACATAATTTTGGACTTGACTAGTCAAAGCTGAAAAATAGGGTGAAGGTAAGTTCACGCAATGGAAGAAAATATCCGTTCATAGCCTACGTGGCAAAAAGTGTGAATGGGCTTGTGTTTTTTTGCACTTTGCAACATAGCGTATGTCATATCAGCATATATTTTATGTTTGGCATAATTTTACTCGCTTAGTCGGCGGCCACATCCAACAGGGAGGATCAAAGCATGTCTACAACTATTAGCACCGCGCTGTTACTATGTGCCATTGCACTGGTAATTATCGGTGTAACCGTTCCCGTAATTATTCTCATTCGTTTGCACGCCATAGAAGAAAATTTGGAGAAAACTGCCATATTGTTAACGGTTTTGGCCAATTTGCAAGGAGCGACCGACGCTGACGTAACCCAAGCAGCCGGTTTAGAAGAAGAAGTAATTTCTCTTCCTAAATCCAAAAAAAATAGCGATGGCGTTTCACTCAGTAAGTCGGACGATACCAAAGGCGATAAGAAAAAAGGCAAATAAGCTATATTTTCTCGGAAAAAGGGAAGATGCACAAAACAATAGGCGCCTGTTGGGATTAAATACCGGCAGTGTGTCTGTTTTAGTTTGTCGAGGATTTTATTTATGAAGTTTAATTTTAGGCCGCAGCTTTTAAGCAGAAAGCTCAAAAACTTTTTGTACGTAGCCGCACTTATATTGGCCACGCTTCCCTTAAGCGTGCAAGCTGCCGATTCGCCTTCCAAGCCAGATAGTCGTTTCTTTAATTCTCCCGGATTAAAAGAATATCCTAATGCCTGCGCCATTATTTTGGAAGACGATCTTACCTACCGTCTCAACGAAGATTATTCTGCCGAAGCTACCGAGCATAACGCCATCAAGCTTCTCAATGGAGAAGGTGTTAAGCTTTTCCGCCTTTATCCCAGAAATTTTGACGCTTCTTTTGAAAGTGTGGAATTTGAATACGCTCGTACGATCAGCCCTCAAGGACAAGTAACCGAAGTACCGGCGGACAATTTCAAAACTATAGCAGCCATTAACGGCTCTCCCATTTACAAAGATCGTCAAATTTATGTGGCAGAGTTTCCCAACCTTGAAGTGGGCTCGGTAATTGAATATTCTGTCAAAACTAAATACGCTCCCAGAAAAGATAAGCAATGGTGGGCTTGTTCGTATTTGCAAAATGATTTGCCCATTTTGCACTCTACCTACAAGGTAAGTGTACCTTCCCAAGAAAAAGCCTATACTTTTTCTAATGTTCCTTATCTCCGTTCACCCAAAGTAACTGAAAGCAAGGGAATGCGTACTTACTATTGGGAAACTAAAGAAGCTTTCGACGCCATTACCAGCAACGTCAGTATGCCTTCGTCTTTCAATTACTACAAATACGTGGCTGCTACCAGCTTTTCCAATTGGAAAGATCTGAGCAAATGGGCGGCCACTATTTGGGATGAAAATACTGCCGATAGTGACGCTTCTTTAAGCATGCTTTGTAGCCGCATTACTTCTGTGGGCAAGCCGGCCGAAGAACGCATACAAGACGTGCTTGGTTATATGTCCAAGTTTTCTATTTTGGACAAAGATCAGAACATCTGGCGCTCAGTAGATTTCAAACAAACTATTGCTTCGAAATTGCTCACCTACCAAGACGCAGCTTATTTGACTGGTGCTCTCTTGAGAAGAGCCGGTTTGAGAGTCAACGCCTATATGGTTGCCAGTTCAGATCTGAAGACTATGGCCCAGTTGCCTCCTATACCTACTTATTTCAGCCAGTTTTTGCTCAAGGTCTCTGATCCAGGTGGCAAAACCTGGTGGATCGATCCTTCTTTACCTGGTTCTGCTCTCAATGCCCCCAACTTAGGTTGGCAAGGCTCGGCTATGCTTGAGCTTCCTTCAGCTCACAGTTCTAAGCCTGGCCGCCTGGTAACAGCTCCCGTAGGTGCTCCTGAAGACAACATTTGCTCTTACAACATGGAAGGGCGCATTGAAGCTAACGGTATAGGCCAGCTCAATGCTGACATTACTTACAATGGTCCCCGCGCCAACATTCTGCGTACCGCTGAAGGACAAGCTCAAGCCTTAACTGAAGCTCAGCACAAAGAAATGGTCAACTGGATTATCGGTAAGTTTAATAGCAATTTCTGCTTCCAAACTATCCCCTATGCCAATTTCTTCCCTACTGAAATGGACACTCAGTCGCCGGTAACTGTCGGTACTTCCGTGCAATTTGCCAACTACGCTCGCTATAGTCGCGAAAGAGATCGTTTCGAAACTCCTTTGCCTATAACTCAAGGACAATCGTTGCAAGCCGGACTTAATAGTGCTTCCCGCCTCTATCCTGTCCGTTTTGATGCTCCCTTTATCGACGAAGTTAGCTACCATGTAATTCTCCCTCAAGACAGTAAAGTATTAGCTCAGCCAGAAGATATAACTTTAAGCAATGATGTTGGCTCTTATACTTGTAAAACAGTAGTTAAAGGCTCTGAAGTATGGTTTTATAGCCGTACACAAATAAATTTACCCTGGATCTACAAAGACAAGTTCGCCCAGCTTGAAGAACTGGCTAAAGCCCAACTGTCTACTTTCAAAGCTCCCTTAGCCTACAAGCTGGCTCTCAAAGTCCCAATGGAAAAAGCTCAAAAGGATGAAGACGAAGCTTCGCAAGAGTAAGAATATTTAGTAATCCTCGACATTATCCCCCACTATTCAGGTCTATTCTGGCAGTGGGGGATTTTTTTTATTTCTGTCGCATTGAGCAAAGCTGCTTTAGAAACAATACCAATCAAGTTATCAACGCAAATTAAGGTATTTTTTTTATGGAAAACAAAAAAATTTTAAGTTATAAAGCTCTGGCTAAGATAAATTTAACTTTAGAGCTATTAGACACTTTGCCCAACGGTTATCATCAGCTAGATACAATTTTCCAAAGTTTGGAGCTAGCCGATCAGCTTTTTTTGCGTAAAGCTCAAGAAACTAATTTAGAAATAATTGACGAAATAGGTTGTGGTTTTACCGTAAGTGCCGATCAGGACAATTTGGTATTAAAGGCCCATCGGGCTTTGCAAAATTTCACCGGGCTAGAACTGCCATGCCATTTTGTATTGCATAAAAACATACCGGCCGGCGGTGGCTTAGGAGGCGGCAGCGCCGATTGTGCAGCAGCTTTAAAAGGCCTAAACGCTCTCTATAATTTGCAGCTTTCTCATGAAGTATTGCTGGAAGAAGCTGGCAAATTGGGAGCAGACGTAGCTTTTGGCCTAGTTGAAAATACCGCCCGTGGACTAGGACGAGGAGAGCAACTTACTAAATTGCCAATTCCCCAACTTTTTAAGGATTGGGGCGTTCTTTTACTCATTCCGCCTTTCGGTTTAAGCACACCCGAAGTTTACAAAGCTTGGGATCAACTACCTAATGAAAAACGCCGTCCTGCCCAAGGCAGTTCAGCCAATTTAGTCAAACTTTTGGAAACTCAACCCACTAGCTATACCCCAGAGGCCAGCTTATGGCAAGTAAAATTCCTTAACGAATTGAAAAACGATCTCTACCCTGCCGCTCAAGCTCTGCGACCAGAACTTGCCTCTATAAGGGAGACTTTACTCACTTGGGGATGTCAAGCAGCTCAGCTTTGCGGCAGCGGTTCCACAGTATTTGCCATGCTTAATCCAAAAATATACCAACAAGTTCAGGCCCAGCCGGAGTTGTTGCATAGCTTAGAGAAACTGGGACGAGTATACTTAACTCGCTTCGCTTAGGATGTGTGCAATGAGTGATTCAATAATAGCTAAAAATTCTGCTGAAGCTGAAAGCAAATTTGCTATGCCTGTCGACGCTGTTCTTTTGGCAGGCGGTCGTCTCAAAAATTTGCCAGCCTCAGAACCAGCAGTGCCTGGCAAGGGCCATATAATGATTGGCAATAAGCCAATGAGCGCCTATACCCTGGAGGCTTTGCGCCGATCGCACAATATTCGCCGAATCATTTTAGTCAGTCCAGTAAAAAAAGAAGACTTAGGCCCTGAGTGGGAAGGCGTTGATGAAGTCGCTCCGGCTGGTTCCAGCTTGATCCAATCTTTATTTTCCGGCCTCAAAGCTCTACCCTCAAGCCACGATCCAGTGCTATTAGTAGCTGGCGATTTACCTTTTTTAACCACAGAAGCTGTAGACGATTTTCTAACTAGGTGTAGTGCCAAGCCGCACAACGTTTTGTGGTATGGTTTTTTGGATAAAGCCGTTTCTCAAGCCAAATATCCAGAAGTCCGCCACACTTGGGTAAAAATGGTAGAAGGCACTTTCTGTGGTGGTGGCTTGACTTGCTTGAGAGCCGACATTGCTGAAGCTATTCAACAAGCTATAGCAGCAGTAACCGCCGGGCGCAAGAATCCCTTCAAACTGGCGGGAATTTTAGGCTTAAAAACACTCTTTTACTTACTTATAGGCAAATTGACCATTCCTATGGCCGAAGAAGCTGCCGCCAGATTATTGAAATTGCCTTGTTGTGGCATAGTAAGCCCTTACGCCGAAACGGCTTACAATATCGACGACGCCGAATCTTTAGAGCAAGCTCGCCACCGCCTGTCTAATTCTTCCAACTAATCTCCGTTAGCAGCTTCAGCACGTAAGCAAAAGTCTTCAATTTTGCTCAGCTTGCCTCTTTCATCCAAAGCTTCTCGAGCACGTTTCCATTTATTGAGCATAAATTTATGCCAGAATGGACGTGCTTTTTTTTCGCGCCAATCAACATTGTACTGTTTGGCCGCTTGCTCCAGTTCACGTTGTGCTTGATAGCGATATTGCCAAAAGCAGGCTTCTGAAGTATATATTTTTTCTCCACTATCCGTATAACGAAAGAGCAATCCTTGGCGCACAACAAGATGCAAAGGCGCATGTTCTAATCCACATTGGCCAGCTGTTTGCTCGTCGTCAAAGTAAACAGCCCGACCCTCGCGCCAAGCGGAATCTAAAAGAGCCGCTAGTCCTTGCCCTTTAAGAGTTTGAGCATAAGCAAGCGGCAGCGAATCTATAAACCATTGCGAATGGCAAACTCCTACCGGAATAACCATAAAATCACGCTTCAGCACCGCTTTAGCGTAAATCAAGCCCCCACAAATAGCATCATTTTGAGCGGCCACAATAGCCTTATCTGGTATAGAGGCAGCCATGTAAAGCAAAGTATTATTGACTAAATATTGACCATGTTCGGAAGCTCCATTCCAATTAGAAGCCAAAGGCCAAAGAAAAGTAGCTACCGAAATCGTCACAATCAGCCATTTCTTTAATTTGTTACCTTGCCCAACTGCAACTGAATTAGCTAAAGTTGCCGTTCCAAAGCCAATAAAAGCTCCAAAAGCCAAATATGAAGAGCAGAAAAAGCGCTCCATCATTTCCTGATAGCCTTCCGCGTTGGGCTGAGCAGCATATACAGCCCAAACTGGGCCAGCAAAAACTAAAAGGCAAATCCAAAGCCAAAATTCTGCCCGTTGCTTCCTCCAAGCCACAATTATTCCCCATAGCCCCAAACTTGCAGCTAAAAGCTTAAATTGTTTAAAAAACAGAGATAACAGCCAATATACTAATGAGGCCGCCCCGGAAGCGCTATCTCCTTTAGTGCTCAGTTGCAAGCTACCGTAGCCGCTGCGCATCACTACCCAGAAAAAATTCTTCCAAGTAGAGGGATTGCCCCAGTTGAAAGCCACAAAAGGATCACTATGAGCCGCTAAAAATCGAGCTCTAACTATAAGCCAAAGGTAAGGCAACAATCCTAGTACAAAGCACAAACAAGCAACGCTTATCACAACGCAGCGGCTTGGCCCCACACTTTTTTCGGCTTTCGGCTTGGATAATTTTCTTGCAGAAAACACCGAACTACAGCTTTGGTTGCCTAGATATAAGAATATAGCTAATCCAGGTAAAAAAAGCGCCGTCGTATGATGATGGCTGAAAGAAAGTCCCAAAACTAGACTTAAGACCCACAACGTGTAGGGGCGCCAAGCTGATATTTTTTTGTAAACTACAGCCAAAGCCGCTAACAAGCTAATAAAGAATAGGTGCAAAGAAAAAACTTCAGCTCCCACCGCCATGCGCCAAGGGCTCAAAGCAAAAGCGAAACAAAAAGTGCCAACCAAAGCTCCCCAAGCAGAATTGAGCGTAAGATATAAGCCGAAAGCTAAACAAGCACACGCTGCAGCTGAGCATAAAGCCGAAAAGGCATTCATAGTAAGAGCCGGGGCGGCCAACTTTAACGAGCAAAGCAACCAACCTAACATGGTATAAAGCGGATAGCCAGGCGGATGAGCAATGCCACCGACAGCGCAAGCACTAATCAATTCCGCACTGTCAAAGCCAGGCGGAATGGCCGGAGCCAAGGTCACAAGATAGACAATTAAACTTATAATGAAGGCTAGGGCGGCAATTTTGCAAGCAGATTTTAAGCAAGGCCAATTTGTTTCAGAAAGCAGACATTCCATGGAGCGCTCTCAACATAGTAAAAAATTGCCACCAATTTTCTACAGTTTGGCTCCGGCTTCCCCCGAGCCATGTTTTTCTTCCTTCGGTGGCTGTCTACAAGCCTAAAAGGTATCACTTGCCAATTATGGAAAATCAGCGGCCAAGTATACATACTTAAGGAGAAAGACATTTAGCTAATGAGCACTATCAAACATGAAATTATTGCTACCGAAAAGGCCCCTCAAGCTATTGGCCCCTATTCTCAAGCCGTGCGCTTAGGCTCTTTGATCTTTTGCTCAGGGCAAATTCCTTTGCATCCGGAAAGCGAAACCATCGTTGGTGACACAACCGCTGAGCAAACCGAACAAGTTCTTAAAAATTTACAAAAAGTCTTGGAAGCAGCCGGTAGTAACCTAAATTGTGTGCTGAAAACAACTTGTTTTTTGAGCGACATGGCTGATTTTGCAGAATTCAACCAAGTTTACGCCCATTTCTTCACAGAGAATGCCCCAGCTCGTTCAGCTATTCAGTCCGCCGCTCTGCCCAAGGGAGTAAGGGTAGAAGTTGAAGCCATAGCTTATTGTGCTGAATAGCCCAGATTATATATCGATCTAACTCTCGACTTCTATTTGATGTGAAATTAAGTACTCTTTTAAGAAGGATAAAAGGCGAGCTAAAAGAAAAGCTTACGGAATTTTGAAAATTCACTGAATTTGTGTAATAATATCGTCTCATTGTAAGTTTCTGCGCCCACCGACTTTCTAGGCATGAAGTTGCGGTGTTGGCGCCTATAATACGGAGGTATTAATTTAAAATGTCTGTTGCTAAGCCGAAAAAGAACGCCCCAGCTAAATGCCGCAAATCCGGCGCTCCTATTGAAGGTCAGGATTGGGTCCGCATTGGCGGCGCCAGATGGCTCAGAGAAGTTGCCGTTAAAGAAGGCAAGTATATTCCCATTGAGTACCGTGAAGGTTATCAGCCCAAAAACAAACCCGCAGAAGCCGCTGTAGAGACTGCTGCCGAAGAAACCCCTGCTACAGCAGAATAATTATTAAAACCCGCCCGGTACGGAGGGACCGCTAGTGAACATTTATTCCACAGAAAAGATTCGCAATATTGGCTTGTTCGGCCACCAGGGAGCCGGCAAAACTTCTTTAGCCGAAGCTTTGCTTTATTGCTCCGGCGTTATTGACAGACTCGGTAAAGTCGAAAATGGCAACACTGTCGCCGACTTTGATCCCGACGAAATCAAACGCGCTATGAGTGTATTTTCCGCCGTAGTTCCTATCGAGTGGAAAGAAAATAAAGTAAACATTATCGACACCCCAGGATTCTTTGACTTCGTGTCTGAGAGTCTCGGCGCCCTCAGAGTTGTCGACTGCGCCATTTTGGTAGCTGCTGCCAACTCCGGCACCGAAGTCGGTATGGAAAAAATTTGGGATTCTTGTGAAGCTCGTTCCAAAGCTCGCATCATGTTCGTCAACAAGATGGACAAAGAGAATGCCAACTTCCATCACTTAATGGATGAAGCCAAAGAGAAGCTCAAGGGCGCTCGCGTAGTACCTATCCAGCTTCCTATCGGCGCTGCTGAGAATTTCAGCGGTGTAGTAGACTTAATCGATCAGAAAGCCTACTCTTTTGACGCTAAGGGCGTACCCACCGAAATTGAAATTCCCGCCGACATGGCTGACGAAGTAGAAGAGCATCGTGAGCAACTCGTAGAGGCCGCTGCTGAAGCTACCGACGAGCTCACCGAAAAATTCTTTGAGGCCATGGAACTCTCTACCGAAGAGATTAAAACCGGTCTCAAGATCTTAATTGCTAACGGTTCCGTAGTTCCCGCTCTGTGCGGTTCTTCCGTAACTCTCAAAGGCATTAGCTTATTAGCCGACGCCGTTGTCAATTACGCTCCCGCTCCCACTGCCGTTTCTGTGGCTAAAGATGCCGATGGCAACGATGTAGAAATTGCTGCCGATTCCAAGGCTCCTGCCGTAGCTCTTATCTTTAAAACCAGCTCCGACCCCTACGTAGGAAAGATTTCCTATATGCGCGTCTTCGCCGGAACTTTACGTCCCGATACCACCTTGCATAACTTAGCTCGCGGTATCGACGAAAAGATCGGCAATTTGCTCTCCATTCGCGGTAAGAGCCAAGAGAAAATCTCCGAAGCTCCCGCTGGTGATATCGTGGCCGTAGGTCGTTTAGGTGCTTCCGCTACCGGCGACACCCTTTGCGACGCTTCTCGCAAAGTCACTCTTCCTGGATTAGATTTGCCTCGTCCTTTCTTCTCCAGAGCCATCAGAGCCAAGTCCAAGGCTGACGAAGATAAGCTTTCCGCTAACTTGCAGCGCTTGCTCCAAGAAGATCCTACCCTCGAACTCGAGCGCGTGGAAGAGACTCACCAGAGCATTATCACCGGTATCGGTGATGTTCAGCTCGACCTTTGCGTAGAGCGCCTCAAGAGAATGGGTGTGGACGTAGAGCTTTACGCCCGCAAGATTCCTTATCGTGAGACCCTCAAAGGTAAAGTTTCCGAAGAATACCGCCACAAGAAGCAAGCTGGTGGTCGCGGCCAGTTCGGTCAGGTAGCCATTGAAATTAGCGGTCTTCCTTCCGGCAGCGGTTTCGTCTTTGAAGACAACATCGTCGGCGGCGTAGTTTCCAAGAACTACATCCCCGCTGTAGAAAAAGGCGTACGCAAAGCTATGGAAAGCGGTATTTTGGCTGGCAACCCCGTAGTTGACGTAAAAGTTCGCCTCTACGACGGTAAGATGCACGAAGTAGACTCTTCCGATATGGCCTTCCAAATTGCCGGTATGCAAGCTTTCAAGAACGGCGCTCCTAAAGCTAAGCCCGTCATCTTAGAGCCTATCGTCAACGTTGAAGTTACCGTTCCCGATTCCTATATGGGCGACGTAATCGGCGACCTCAACTCCAAGCGCGGTCGTATCAGCGGTATGGATCCTATTGGTAACGGTTTGCAATGCATTAAGGCCCAGGTTCCTTTGGCCGAAATGCAGCGCTACGCTATCGACTTACGCAGTATCACCCAGGGTCGCGGCTCCTTCATTATGGAATTTGACCACTACGAAGAGACCCCGCCTATGGTAGCCGAGCAAGTAATTGCCGAAGCTAAGGCTGCTGCTGAGAAATAGTTTTGCGATAAATAAGACAATGAAGTTTCCCCTTTTTCCCTAGAGGTTGGGGAAACTTCATTTGTTAAGGCGAGACTATCTTTTGCTTTTTAGCAAATACAGCCCGGCCACTTAGGTATCTGAGTTTAGGCCGGGCTCGTTTTGTTTTAGCCATGCGATCGTATGGTTATAGCAAATTTTAACTTTTCACTCGACACGTGGTAAGATTCGCCATTTTTAGCACGAAGGTTCCCTGGCAATTTAGCTTGCGGGAACATTTAATAATATAAAATTTTAGCAGTATCTATTGCCAGGAGGTAAATGGTGAGGCACGGATTAGGCATTGCCATCTTTTCAGTTCTATCAGCGGTATCTCTCTCAGTAATCGGTTGCGGAGGCACAGGCAGCGGTATGGGCGTGCTGGAACCCTTCCCCACCGGTACTAGCTCCACTCCCACTGGAACCTCTACTCCGGTTCCTCCTACTCCCGACGAGCCAGACAACGTAGCTTACGATGTCGTCAATAACAAAGATCTTCGCAATCCTGTTTATCAATATGTAGACGACAGCAACAATGTTTACACTGTTCAAGGCTTCACTGTCGGCGCTACGGGCATGAGCGATCAACAGTGCAAATATAGACTTTTGAAATATAGCACCACCGACAAAGAGGCCGATCCTCAGGAAGTTACTATAAATATTCGCAATGCTAACGGCGGTTATACCAAAGGTGATTTAGCCAACCCCTACTATATCACTGGTATTATTGACAGCATGGGCACCGTAGAGGACAGAACTGACGATCGTCTCTATTTAGCCGTCACCGATTTGGGCACCACCAAAGCCGTCTATTTGATGGATCTTGGTGCTCGCGCAGAAGGTTGGAAAGAAGCTAGAGCCGTCAACGTATTTGACTGTGGAACTAATTTAAAAGCGACTTGTCCTCTGACTTGTTCATTTGGCAGCAGCAGTTTCAATCGCGAAGAAGATGCTATCAACACCCTCTTCTACACCGATTATTCAGATACAGGCACAGTTAAGTTTATCGCTTTTGACGAAAAAATCTTTAATAATGGCAAGCCAACAGACAAACTGAGTGGCAACGTTGCTAATTGCGGTAATGTCTTTACTGACTTGACCTTGAACTACCCCGCCGTAATAAAAGCCAACGAGGGCCCCTGGGTAACCGTAACTTGCCAAGGTAACAGTAGAGTTTACTTCTTTGCCAACAATGACAGCTTGACTGATTTCAAAGGCGATAGCAAGTACCCCTTAGCCAACGTGCCTAAATATGTGAACTACATTCAGCCTGAAAATGCACACCTTGATTTACAAAATCCCTATGATTTTGCCTGGGCTTCTGGTGTAGCTGATAATGAAGGAGAAGAAAGCCAGTATCTGACTATTGCCAGCGGTTTTGCTTTAGATAAATATGGCAAAGCCAGCTCTGCTTACGATAAAGGCGCCCTTTGGATTTACAAATTTGATAGCACAAAGTATGCTGACAGTTTGCAAAACTTACGCAACAACGACGGTGAGTACACCCTTATCCTCGATGAGTTGCAATACCCAGTTAACGTTACCTTTACCAATCCTTTGGATCAGAGTGACAAACGTTATTTAGATATTGCCTATTTAACTACCGGAACTAGCACCAGTTACAATGTCAAAGATTTGCGAGGCACGCTTAGTTTCTGCCGCTACGATGCTAAGAGCAAAAAGCTTGTCAACAAATCTGATGTTGATCTCTTGGAAAAGATTGCTGATCCTTTCGGTTTGGTAGCTCTTCCCGGTACCTTGGCAGAAAGCTCATATCCCGTTCAGTTCTTGTTTACCACTCACTGGAACTGGAATATCGACTTTACTGAAAAGAGCCATATCTACTCTTACAGTAAAACAATCAATTTGGAAGCTGGCGAATAAATAGTTCGAAATTTCGAATTATTTCTGACATCTAAGAGCGCTCTTCCTCCCCAAAAAAGAGGCGAGCGCTCTTGCTTTATGCCGATTTTAAGATTCAATTAAGCAAAAAGGAAGAATTAGCCCCTTACAAAACTTAGTATTAACCCTAGATTATTAAATTTTTAGTGGGATAATACGTAAATTAGTATAATCTTACGTTGTAGCGTTTTTTGCCATAGGTTAAGACAAGGATCTTTAGCTAAATGGCTTCCCTCGAAAACGCGATTCAGATAGATGCAAGATGCGGCGTGATGCTGCCTAAGAGAGAGAGCTATGGTAAAATTTGTTAAAATTATAGTAGTTTTTGCAGTATTGCTGTGGGTTGTCAACATGTTCTTCGGTTCCGATACGAACACGGGCTCATTTGTTGGCAAAAGGGATGTGACAGCCCTCTTCTCTAAAGACTTAGCCCAAAAAGTAAAGCAAGGCCACCTCGTTATCGTAGATAAAGACGAAAGTGACAAATACATCCAAGAAGATTTGGCCACCCACGACTTGGTAAAAGCTATGACTTTTGCTCGTTATAAGAGCGAAGTTCTGGAGCAGCCTCTTTACATAGAAAATGAGAAGACCTTCGGCGACAGTGCGGTAGTAGCGAAAGTAGATCCTTCAGATCGCCAAGCTTGGCAGCATTTAGTGCTTTTGGAAATTGATCTTAAGGCTGCCTACGAAAAGCGCAACCCCAAAGACTTGGACGGCTACATGAGCGAAAAAGCTCTCGACGTCAAACGCGTTCCCCAAACTATGCAAGAGTTTATTGCCAAATATCCCAACTCTTTTGTAGTGACTACAGCTTTGGCCCACATCGAGTATAGCCTTTGCGACGCTCAAAATAAGGCTACACAAGCCATCCAAATTTATGACAAACTGGCTGCCAAGTATCCTAACAGCGAAGTCCTGAAAGAATACTTACCCCAGTATAAAGAGAGAGCTGCTGCCAAGCTTTCCAGTAAAGTGGCTATGCTCTAGTCAGTGTAGAAAAAAAATTATCAATAAAAAAAGACCATCCACAAAAGGATGGTCTTTTTTTATTGATAAGCTAAAACAGTTTTGATAACTTCAAAGGCTGTCAAAAGATATTTTGCAAGAAGCTAGATATCAGCCACCCACAAACCGTGCAAGTTACAATAAGCATAAACACGCACAGGCTTGTCGTCTACCAATTCAAAAACGACTTTAGGCTCTTCGCCGGGTTTTATAGTCTTGCGCTGGCCGCCTTTTTCTGTTTCCAAGTAGACCCAGGGAATGTAATGCGTAGGAATAGAAGGATGCAATACGCTGCCAACTTGGACTTCTACACGGTTGCCTTTAATTGTAACAGCCGGAACGTGCTTTTCTTTAGAAGCGTCTACAGAACCAGCTTCAAGGCGCTCCATAGGATGACCATTACATACTAATTCAGCCTTAATTGGCTCCATGGCTCCAACAATAGCTCCGCACTCACGACAAATATAGAATTCTCTACCCATATTATCTACCACACCTCCTTAAAGCATAAAAGCCTACGGCTTTATCTCTTCCCCCACACTCTAACTATTTAAGCACTTGCGCACATAACCTTCATTTTTTTGCAATTTATTATCAAATAAAGATGCGTTTCCACCAAGGCAAATTGGCTCTGCGCTCAGC
Source organism: Candidatus Bruticola papionis (assembly GCA_002407045.1). Lineage (GTDB taxonomy): Bacteria > Vulcanimicrobiota > Xenobia > Xenobiales > Xenobiaceae > Bruticola > Bruticola papionis. The sequence continues at coordinate 31,504 of DHKB01000011.1, forward strand.
ATCCTCCAACCTAACAGCCAGCTGGTTAGCCCTCATTTCGGCTTCTTTCTTACTCTCATTGGCTACTTCAATTTTAGCTCCCAAACGCAAAATTTCACGTTGAGCTTCATCTAAATCTTTAACCATAGCCTGAAGCTTTTCGTCTTTTTCTTTATCCTTCTGAGTACCATCAGTTAAAAGGCGCTGTACTTGTTCCAGTTGGCTTTGCATATAGCCAAGACGCATAACAGCTGCTTCATGACGCTCTAAAGGTACACTGGTAGGGAAATTGGGCTCGGGAGCAGGTTCGGCATTTTGAGTTTCTTCTCCAGAAGCATCATCTTCAGGTTCCTCAGAAGCTTCTATATACTCAAAAGAAGCTGCCGAAGGCTTGTCTTCCGCAACATTTTTAGCCTCATTTTCGCTTTCTTTGGCTAACTCATCTCTACCCAAAGACATACTTTCCAGATTGTCTTCAAAATAGTCTTCCCTACTGCGCCTAGCCCCACGTACACGCGTCCAAGCTCCAGAAGTGCTATTGTTATTTCCGTCTAAAAATTTGGCAACTTCACTTTCGGGAATACGTACTCCACCTCTACCTACGCCCTCTTGAGAGGCCACTCGCCCCTGACTTACGTAACGATAGACTTGGCGCTCGGTTTTTCCTATAGCGGCTGCGAACTCTGTTACCGAAAGAAGTCGATTACTATTTGATTCTGTTGTCGATACGCTATTCATAACCCGCGCAACATTGTACAAAAAGAACGGTCTTTCCTTCCCTGAGGCCATCTAGGCCAGCTCAAAAACTACGACCAAGCCGAGCTTTTTTTGACTACCAATGTAAAGAGTTCATGGTAATCATTCCGCACATTTAATTAAGCAAAAGGTGGAGATAAACGTAAATTGTAAGCACAATCATACTTTTGTTGACATAATGTTCACATTTTAAATAAGAATTGACGTCTATCTAATGATAATATGATTAGGAAGTTGTTTTGTAAAAGATTACTACTGAGAATCAATCTCATTAGTTCTCCCGCTACTGAAAGGAGTTTCACTAATGGAAATTCGTCCAACTATGAGCGCTCCTACTTCGCAGATTTACACCAGTGCGAAGTCCGCTCCTACCCAGGCCCCCGTTGAGAAGCAGCCCGAAGAAACCTTCGTCGCTTCCTCTAACAACGGTCCTGTCAACTTAATCATCACCAACAGCGACAAAGCTAAGTTGGAAGAGATGCGCGCTTCTATTCTCGCTCAGAACCCCGAGAACCAAGTAACCGCCGAGCTTCCTTTGGTAAACGGCTTTGCTGTAACCGTCAACCCTTCCGCCGACGGTACCCTTCTTCCCAACTTGGCTAAAGCCAACGAAGAAGGCAACAGAATTTTCATGGATGCCCAGATTGGCATTCCTAAAAACGAGATGGTGGAGCTCGAGGACACTTTCCGTCCTTTGATGGATAATGCCAACGTCACTTTAGGCGTAGACAAACTCCACGATCAGGGTATCACCGGTAAGGGCGTAACCGTATGCGTTATCGACACCGGTATTGCTCAGCACCCCGACTTCGAAGGTCGTATCGTTGGCTTCAAAGATATGGTCAACGGCCGCACCGAGCCCTATGACGATCAGGGCCACGGCACTCACTGCACCGGTATCTGCGCCGGTAGCGGTAAGACCTCCAAGGGCAAATACACCGGCGTAGCTCCCGAAGCCAATATCGTCGGCGTAAAAGTTTTGGACCGCAACGGTTCCGGTTCTCTCTCCAACGTTATCAAAGGCGTACAATGGGCTGTTGAGAACAAAGATAAATTAGACATCGACGTCATCAGCATGTCTTTGGGCGGCTACGTTTCCCAGAGCTACAAAGATGACCCCGTAGTACAAGCTGTTGAAGCCGCTCACGCTGCTGGTATCAGCTGCGTAGTAGCCGCCGGTAACGAAGGCCCCGGCTCCGGCACCATCGGTTCTCCCGGTAACGCTCCTCACGCCATCACCGTAGGCGCTTTGGACGACAAGGGCACCGAAGATCGTTCCGACGACGATTTGGCTTACTTCTCCAGCCGTGGTCCCAGCCGCATCGACAAGCTCGAGAAACCCGACATCTTAGCTCCTGGCGTAGACATCACCGCTGCTTCCCACAAGGGTAAAGGTTATGTAACTATGTCTGGTACCTCCATGGCCACTCCTTTCGCCGCCGGCGTAGACGTGCTCATGCACCAGGTAAAACCCAACATCAGCCCCGATCAGGTCAAAGAGATCATGATGAAGAATGCTGATGCTCTCGAAGGCGTAAGCAAATTCGAGCAAGGTAAAGGCGTTATCGATCCTCAAGAGAACATCGAGTTCTTGCTTGGTAAGTAATAGCCTAACCGCTAAGGCAGCTTAGGCTGCCGTCTTAAAAAAAGAAGAGGCAATCTTAAACAGGGTTGCCTCTTTTTTTTACTTTATTTCATATAGTCTGAAGCGAATTGTCATTTTTAGATTTCTTAGATTTTTGCTTTATTTGTTGCCAAAAATCACCTTCAATTTAAAACACAAATAGCCCCGACTCTAAAACAAGCCGGAGCTATCTCAATTCTGCAGCCTTTCAAAATATTAGCCTAAAAATACGCTAAATAAAAAGAAAGTCTAGAGCTAGACGTCTATTAGTGCTGCTGCAAAACGTAAGAAACGAGAATAGAGAGAACAACAAAAGCAATGGCAAAATAATTGCCAGCAGTCTTTAAGTTTTCCTCAAAGCTCTTTTTGCCCTGATATTTGTGGTCGACAGCAGAACTTCCACCGCCCAGCATACCTTGTAAGCCGCCCTGTTTTTGCTCTTGGCTCATAACAATACCAGTTAAGCAAAGGCAAACCATCAAATAGCAAAACATCAATATATACTGCACAACATTCAGCTTCATAACAGCAGGAGCAGAAGCAGCAGCATCAGGAGCGGCGGCAGCGGTAGCAGCGGCGGCTCCTCCAGGCACAGCTTGGCCCAAGAAAGACCAAATGCTCAAACAGACGTCTAAATACATTATTCCAATTCCTAATCCAAAAGTAAGAACTAATAGCGAACAATCTGGGCAAAGCTGTCAGCTTTGAGGCTGGCTCCACCGACTAAAGCTCCATCGATATCACTGCAAGCCATAAAACCAGCCACGTTGTTAGGTTTTACGCTGCCGCCATAAAGCAAGCGAACCTTGTCAGCGATTTCCTGTCCAAAAATTTCGGCCAAGGTTTTGCGTAACAAGATCATAATCTCGTTAGCTCCTTCAGGAGTATCAGTTTTGCCCGTGCCAATAGCCCAAATAGGCTCATAAGCGATAACTAACTGACTGCCGTCTTTTATTTCCAAACCTTTGAGAGCACCGCGCAACTGGCCGGTGACTACCTCGGCAGTCTTATCTTCTTCACGCTGAGCTAAGCTTTCACCTACACAAAGAATAGGAATAAGGTTGTGAGAAACTGCAGCAGCGACTTTAGCAGCACAAGTCTGATCAGTTTCACCGAACATAGCTCTGCGCTCTGAGTGGCCAACAATGACCATACGACAGCCGACATCCAAGAGCATGGGAGCAGAAACTTCACCGGTAAAAGCACCGGAATCTTTCCAATAAAGATCCTGAGCTCCTAAATAGACGTTTTTGCGTCCTTCAACTAATTTTTCAATATCGGCTAAAAGGTGGAAAGGAGGACAAATAGCGATATCGCGATCCTTGACATCACTTACCTGAGCCATAAGCTCATTAACTAAATCGTTGGCATCTTTACGAGCCATATTCATTTTCCAGTTAGCTGCTAAAAGCGGAACGCGCATAAAACCTCCAAAATCTAAAAAATGATAGCAAGACCGAAGCAAACGGTCAAGCTATCAAAAGGACTAAAGATATAACCTTACTTGTAAAGGGCTACCACGCCGGGAAGCTGACGTCCCTCAACAAATTCCAAAGAAGCACCGCCGCCAGTAGAGACGTGGGTAATCTTGGAGGCCAAACCAGCCTGAGTAAGAGCAGCTACGGAGTCTCCGCCACCGACTACACTGCGAGCGCCAGAAGCGGCCACAGCTTCGGCAATTTGACGAGTACCGAAGTCGAAAGGTTTCTTCTCAAAGACACCAACGGGGCCGTTCCAGAAGATCGTTTTGGCTTTGCTAATGATCTCTTTGAAGTTTTCAATCGTCTTAGCGCCGATATCTACGCCCATCTTGTCAGCGGGAATAGCGGTCACATCAACATTGGCGTGAGGAGCATTTTCGGCAATTTCGTCTACGACGACTACGTCAACGGGAAGAACGATCTTGGTCTTGGTGCCTTCAGCCTTATCCAAAATAGACTTAGGAACAGATAAATCACCATCGCAAAGGGAACGACCGATTTCCATGCCACGTACTTTGAGGAAAGGATAAGCCATACCGCCGCCGACCAAAATAGCGTCAGCCTTACCAATCAGATTTTCCATAACGCCGATCTTATCGGAAACTTTGGCGCCGCCTAAGATAACGACGAAAGGAGACTCAGCAGAAGTTAAAAGTTTGCCCAACTCGTTGAGCTCTTTTTCCATAAGCAAACCAGCAGCGGAAGGAAGGAAGTGAGCCACACCAGTAGTGGAAGCGTGAGCACGGTGAGCGGAACCAAAAGCGTCATTTACGTAGACATCGGCTAAAGAGGCTAACTCTTTGGCAAAAGCTTCATCATTATCAGTTTCCTGAGCATAGAAGCGAACGTTTTCAAGCAACATGACTTGGCCGGGCTTAAGCTCTTTAGCCATTTTGTGTACTTCTTCACCAATGCAATCGGGAGCCATAATGACTTCTTGGCCTAAAAGCTCAGACAAACGAGCAGCGGCGGGCTTCAAGGAGAACTTAGGATCTTTCTTCCCCTTAGGACGACCTAAGTGAGAAGCCAAGATAACGGCAGCACCTTTTTCCAAGAGAGCCTTAATGGTGGGCAAAGCAGCGCGGATACGAGTATCGTCAGTAACTCTTTCGCCATCTAAGGGCACGTTAAAATCGACACGGACTAAAACTTTTTTGCCTTTTACGTCGATATCACGAATAGTGTTAAATTTACTCATTTGCGAACGTCCTCTTTATTTAGTATCTATTGGGGCCCCTGTCAAATATCCCGGGGCTGCGGACGAAGAGCGCCTAGCCCACAGTATCTAGCTCCAGGCCGACGCCCATAAATAAGTTGAGAACAAAAGAAAAGCCCGGAAAAAACTCCGGGCCGGGCTAATCTATTAGAACTAGCGCTCGCTGATGTGGTAGTTACCAGTGGCCATGTAGTTTACCAAGTCGGCTACACGGTTGGAGTAACCCCATTCGTTGTCGTACCAGGACATAACCTTAACCATATCGCCCTGAACCATAGTCAGAGGAAGGTCTACGATGCTGGAACGAGGATCCATTTTGTAGTCTACGGAGACCAAAGGCTCGTCGGAAACGCCCAACACGCCCTTCATTTCACCAGCAGCAGCTTCACGGAAAGCGGCGTTTACTTCTTCAGCGGTTACGCCTTCTTTTTCGACGTAAGAAACCAAGTCAACGATACTGACGGTGGGAGTAGGCACGCGCATAGCGAGACCATCGAACTTGCCCTTCAATTCGGGGATTACCAAAGCGACAGCCTTAGCGGCGCCGGTGGTGGTAGGAATCATGGAAAGAGCAGCAGCGCGGGCACGACGGAGGTCGCTGTGGGGCAAGTCTAAGATGCGCTGATCGTTGGTGTAAGAGTGAATAGTAGTCATCAAAGCGCGCTTGATACCGAACTTTTCATTTAACACTTTGGCGAAAGGAGCCAAGCAGTTGGTGGTGCAAGAAGCGTTGGATACGATATTGTGTTTGGCGGGATCGTAATTTTTGTGGTTTACGCCCATAACAATGGTGATATCCTCGCCCTTAGCAGGAGCGGTGATGACGACTTTCTTAGCGCCGGCTTCGAGGTGCCAAGAAGCCTTCTCGCGATCGCGGAAGAGACCAGTGGACTCTACTACGAAGTCTACGTTCATCTCTTTCCAAGGAAGGTTCTTAGGATCTCTCTCGGCTAAAATCTTGATCTCATGGCCGTTGATAACGATGGCGCCTTCTTTTTCTTCGACGGTGCCATTGAAAATGCCATAGTTAGAGTCGTATTTGAAAAGGTGAGCCAATACAGAGGGTTTGGTGAGGTCGTTGATAGCTACAACTTCCATAACATCGCTGTAGTTCTCAATCATCATCTTGGCGACTTGGCGACCAATACGACCAAAACCGTTAATAGCAACACGTACTGACATTTTTTCCTCCAAAAATAGACGCCCGAACCTTTATGCAGGCGTCGGTTAAGAAACTTGCCAAAAGCCTGACAGCTTTCGTCTAACCGCAGGCTTTGTTTTCTAAAAAACCTTTTAACGCGGTGCCCTTTCGCTAGCTCCGAGCCTGCATTCCTTCCAAGAAATGTTAGAATTTTATTCACAATTAAGTTTTTTGTAGCCTGCCGTCCGGAAGAACTTAACAATCTGCACTATATGGACGTTTTTTCTTGCAGATAGTCGTTTTATGGTCGCTATCATAAAAGCGAATTGTCCCTTAGTGAGGCGCCTGCCTTAATATTGGCGCCGACGCTGCACAAAGTCTAAGTTTGCTGCCTAAAGAAGCAGTAGAAGGGGGAACTCTAATTCACAAAACGAAGTCTACACCTATGCGTCGTTTGTGCTTCTTTTCAATTTTTGTCCTTTTGGCCAGCTTGCTATTGGCTGGCTGTATGCAAAAAGAAACAGGCCCCAAGCCTCTCTTAATTTGGTCAGGCATGGACGCCGAGTTTCCTACCCTCAAACGTCAGTGCCAAGCCTTTGAGAAAGAGACCGGCCTGAAGGTTGAGCTTTTAAAAGTGCCCTACCGAGATCTTAAAAATAAATTTCTCGTAGCTGCTCCGGCCGGTTTGGGCCCGGATATTCTGGTGGGCGCTCAAGACTGGATCGGCATGTTAGCAGTTGCCGGTTTGCTTTCACCTATTCCTGAAGGCGTTATCAACAAAGGCGATTACGTGCCAGTCTCTTTAGATTCAGTCCAGTTTGATCAAAAAACTTACATGGCTCCTCTGTGCATGGAATGTCTAGCCATGTTCCGTAACCCTGATTTAATGGCTGAGCGTCCCAAAACTCTCAGCGATTTAGTAGAGAAAGCCCAAAAAGTTCAAAAAGATTCACAGGGCAAAATCAACGGCTTCTACTTTGAAATCAAAGAGCCTTACTTTTCCTTGCCTTTCCTTATAGCTGATGGAGCCTACCTCATAGGCAAAGATGCCAATGGCAATTACGTACCCACCGATGTAGGCATGAATACTCCCGGCGCCGCCAAAGGCGCTGAATTTTTGCGCGATCTCGGCCAAAAGTACAATCTTATTAAGCAAGGCAGCACAGAAAATATCTCCAGAACTCTTTTCCTCGAGAATAAAGCAGCCGTAATTCTCAACGGCCCCTGGTTCCTCGAACAAGTAAGAGCTGCCGGCGTCCATTATTCCATAGATCCCTTCCCCACCACCGATTCAGGTAATTTGATTAGGCCCTTCCTCGGTGTCCAGGGATTTATGCTTAACAAGTACTCTAAACGGCAGCAAGACGCCGCCAAACTTATGGCCTTCTTAAGTTCTCCGGAAAATATGGCTGAAATGAGCCAAACTTCCGGACGTCCTCCGGTAAAGAGCAAAGCCCTCGAACTTTGCCAAGACAATAAAGATATTGTCGCTTTTGCCAAAATTTGTGCCGACAGTATGCCAATGCCTACCCATCCAGCAGCTATGCAAGTTTGGGAGCCTATGAGACAGAGCATCGAGCTCATCAGTAAAGGCCAAGTAGACATTCCTACTGAGCTCAAAACGGCTAACGATCGCATAATACAAAAGATCAATCTTATGCTCGAATAAGCATTAACTAAGCTGTAGGGGAATACAAATGAAGAAGAATGATGGACTAATTCCATATGCTTACCTTACTCCAGCCCTGATCTTGCTGGGCGTATTGAGTTTGCTGCCCAATCTCTACTCAGTGTACTTGGCCTTTACCAATTACTCGCTTTATCATTACAACGAGTTTGATTTCGTCGGCTTGCGCAATTTCATGAAAATTATCAGCGGTCCAGAGACGGCCACCTTTGTGCGCGTGTTCTTATGGACCTTGGTCTGGGCCGGCGGTTCGGTAATATTTAGCCAAGCTATCGGCATTTTCTTAGCTATTTTGCTCAACAAGCCAGACTTAAAAGGCAGCTCTTTATACAGAACTCTCTTTATTGTGCCCTGGGCTATCCCAGCTTTCATCTCTGTATTGATGTGGCAAGGCTTGCTCAACACGGAATTTGGCGCTTTTAACGTCATTCTTAAAAATTTGGGTTTAGATCATGTCATCCAGTATGTTCTTGGTTTAATGGGCTGCGATTTGCAATTGCCCATTGCTTGGCTGGACAGAGTAGGCTGGGCCCATATTTCTGTGCTTATGGTCAACATTTGGCTGGCCTTCCCCTTCCAGCTTACCGTATGTTTGGGCGCTTTGCAATCTGTGCCTACCGACGTTTACGAAGCAGCCGACGTAGACGGAGCCAGCCCTTGGCTGCAATTCAAATCTATCACCCTTCCCCTACTCCGCTCTTCATTGCTGCCGGTACTTATCTCCAGCTTTGCTTTCAACTTTAACCAGTTCACCGCCATCTATCTTTTGACGGCAGGCGGCCCTCCCGTTCCTGGCAGCGATGCCGGAGCTACAGACATCTTGATTACCTACTCTTATAAGTTGGCCTTCAACTCGTTCCAATACGGCTTGGCTTGCGCCTATGCTATATTCATCTTTATCTTGGTGGCCACTCTCTCCGGCATCAACTTTAAGATGACCGGCGCTTTTGATGATATTAAGTAAAGAGGAATTGCTATGTCTAGAAAAATGACCACCTTCCAAAAGATATTGCTCCATTTGCTGCTTATCATCTGTGTAGGCATGACGATTATGCCGGTTGTTTTGGTGTTCTTCTCCTCTTTAAAAGAAAGTTCAACACTAATTTCTACCAGCCTAATTCCTAAATTTAGCGAGCTTTCCTTAGTAAACTACAAGCGTTTACTCACCGAAACTCCATTTTTGCGTTGGGTTTGGAATACAGTGGTAGTTTCGGCTCTTTCCAGCGTTATCGCCATTATAGTTACAGCTCTGGCCGGTTATGCTTTTTCGCGCTTCAAGTTCTTCGGACGCAAAAATGGCTTAATGGCCATGATCCTCTTACAAATGTTCCCTGCCGCTATGGCTATGGTAGCTATATTTAGCATGTTGCAGCATTTGGGAGATCTGACTGGCGGTTTGGTAGGCTTAGATTCGTTACTCGGTTTAGCCTTGGTTTATATCGGTGCCGGTATTCCTTTCAATACTTGGATGATTAAAGGCTACGTCGACTCATTGCCTAAAGAGTTGGAAGAATCGGCTCTTATCGACGGCGCCGGTACGACCAAAACTTTTACCCGCATCATCCTTCCCTTGATGGGCCCGATCTTGGCTGTGGTTGCCATTTTCAACTTTATCAGCCCCTACAGCGACTTTATTTTCCCCTCGGTCGTTATTTTCGACGAGAGCAAATATACTCTGGCAGTAGGCATGCAAAGCTTTATTTCAGGCAACTTCTCCACCAACTGGTCCTTATTTACAGCCGGTTCCATTTTGGGTGCTATTCCCATTATGGTGCTCTTCTTTGTGTTGCAAGGCTTCTTAGTTGAAGGTTTAACCAAAGGTGCCGTAAAGGGCTAATCAATATAATATCTAATAGTCAGTATCCAAGGTTCCAATTTGTGAACCTTGGATATTTTTTTAGCCTCAATGCTCCCCCAGCGCTATCAAAGTTTGGCTGGGATGAGACCTACACCAAAAAGAAAGAGATCATATTCAGTGTTCTGCGCCAATCAAAAAAAAATCGCCTATTTAGTCTTAGGCGTTGCTTGGCTATTACTGAATTTAAGCTATCCATTTCAAGCTATTGCTCAGGATCAGCTTTTGCAAGAGCCTTACAAGTCAAAAGCATACCTTAATTCTTATTACCAAGCTGTGCGTTACTACAATTCGGGGCTCAGTGATCGTGATACCAAAACTATCGTTTTGGCAATCCTCCATTACGCTTATGAATATTCTCTCGATCCGCGTTTCGTCACGGCGGTTATCGCTTGTGAGTCAGGCTTTAATCCTAAGGCTGTTTCTCCAGTCGGCGCTATAGGTTTAGGGCAACTTATGCCAGACACAGCCAAGTCAGTAAAGACAAACGATCCTTATAACATCAACCTAAATATACGTGGAGCTTGCTACCTTCTCAAAAGCCACTTACTAAGTTATGGTTGCCGCAATACCCTAAATTTATCGTATCTTCCAGAAGCTATGTCTTTAACTTTAGCAGCTTACAACGCCGGTCCGGGAGCAGTTTCTAAGTATAATGGGGTGCCGCCTTACCGAGAGACACAAAACTATGTCCACAACGTAATAAAAGAATATCGACGCCTTTGCGGACGCGAGTAAAATAAAGGAACCTTTATTTTGTTCTTTTAGAGAAACGTATATAAGTTCATAGTATTAAAACAACAGCAACGAAAAAGGGCTACTTTCCCAGTACAAGGAAGGACAAACCTTTAAACTAGGCAATTTAAAGCCTCCACAAGACACACATTCATCACGATTAAAGACTACAGATATACAAGAATAAGGGAGTTAAACGTGAACCTTTATAAAGCTATTTTCACTTTTATAGTAGTCTGCGGTTTAGCTTGGAGTGTCCAAACTGCAGCTTACGCCGACGAAAATGCCGGGCAAGAAGAAATGGCCCAAGCTTTGCAAACATTTTATGCCGGGCAATGGAATGATTCTATCAAGCAATTCGAAGAAATTTTGGCTAAAGATCCCAAAAATACTTTGGCTTTAGCTTATATTCTGGATGCTTACTATCGCAAAAAAGATGTAGACGGTATTGTTAGCCAAATCGAAACTGAAACAGCCGCTGCTGGTGAAAACGGCGAATCCTTGAGTAAACTGGGCATGGCCTATTTCTTAAGAGGCAAACTTGTACCCAACGTTTTAGATGAAGCTTTGACCGAATTTAAATCGGCAGTAGAAAACGATCCTGAAAATTCTATGGCCTATTCCGGCATGGGTCTGGTCTATTTCCAAAAACGTATGATGCCCAGAGCTAAAGGCTTTTTTGTTAGAGCTTTGCGTTTAAATCCTCATGACATTATGGCTATGGATCGCTTGGGTAATATTCTTTTAGTAGATGAAAAGAAGCCTGCTGAAGCTAAAGATATTTATCAGCGCATAGTCGAAGAATTGCCTGCTTATCCCGACGGTCAGTATTTTATGGGCTCGGCCCTTTATGACATGGGCCAATATGAAGAAGCTATCCCTTACTTAAAGCGCAGCGCCGAGCTCGATCCTAACGGTTACACTCAAGGTTTCGATGCCTTAACTCTTTGCGGCGATATTTACTTAAAAGAAGGACGCTTCGAAGAAGCTTTAGCTATTTACGAAACGGCCAAAAAGGTGCGCCCAGAGAGCACTTACGTAGATTACAAAATGAAATTAGCCCGCGAAAAGAAAACCGCTCCAGCTACAAAAGTCAACGATCACTAATTATTTTTCCTAAGATCGACCAAACTGCGGAGGGCCTTAGCTCTAAGGGGAGAACTCCTGCCTGCAAAGGAAATAGGAGGGCCTCATTGAACAAAGGCTCTTCGCAGTTTTTTTCTATTATCTCGTGAAGGAGTCTGGCTCTGTGAAAAAACTTATACCCGCTTTGGCCCTAGGTGCTGCACTTTTTTCAGCACTTCCTGCGGCAGCCCAAACTGGTCCAGACCACGATATGCGCTTTGAGCTAACTTATAGCCCTTTGCGTATTTCTACGTCTAAACCCACGGGTGTAGTCCATTCTAATTTAACCGCCATTACATTGAGTGGCGAGGGCAGGATCTTTGAAGGTATTATGTTCGGTGGCAGCTTCACCAGAGGCGGCGGAAGCAAGTTAGACATAGTTGGCGTCAATGATTTTGACGATCCCATTACTATGAATTGCTCCAACCCCGAGTTTAACGACCTCAAAGTCTATGCCAAAATTCCTTTCAATTTTGCTTCTCTGTCTGAGAGCAACCGCACTATGGACAAAGCTCCGGCTATGTCTCCCTTGTATGGCTATGTAGGCTACAAGAATACCAGCTTGACTTCCAGATGGCCTGACGGCTCCGGCTTTACCGGAAAAGCAAACATAGAAAACTCGTCCGGTTTCGGTTTCGGTTTAGGCGCTGAACTCAATTGGGAACCTATAGGTCTCTATGGCCAGGCCGTATACTATCCTTGCATGATTACCAAAAATGTAGGTTTAGACGGCAATCCCGACGGTAAACTCAACGTTTGGGAGTGGGACTTAGGCTTGAGAACGAATTTCAAAGATAGCCCTATCCAAGCTAAGATTGGCTATCACTTTGAACAGCATAGTGCCAGCAATTTGAGACTCAAATATGACGGCATTCAAATTGGTGCTACTGCCGAGTTCTAGTTTCTTCTAAACTAGATTAAAAGAAAATTCCCCCTTCCGAACCTCCTATGAAGTTCACGAAGGGGGAATTTTTTTTAGGCAAGTTGCCTATTTCCTAAGGCTCTAGATAGAGTAAGTGGGTCAGCATATTCAAGATCAGCCCCCATGGGAAGCCCAGAAGCCAGCCTAGTAATTTTTACCTGGTCAGATCCTAAAATGTTCTTGAGATACAGAGCTGTCGCTTCTCCCGGAACAGTAGGGTTGGTCGCCAAAATAATTTCTTTAATAGGCTCTTTTTGCAAACGCTCTTGCAAGGAAGCTATATTCAATTGTTCGGGACCTATTCCATCAAGAGGTGAAATAAGCCCACCCAACACATGGTAAAGCCCGGCATATTCGCCAGAATTTTCCATAGCCATAAGATCGCGAGTATTAGCCACTACACAAATAGTAGTTTCATCACGCCTTCTATCCCGACAAATTTCACATAAATCACCTTCAGCGATATTGCCACATCTGGTGCAAGCCTTCAAACGCTCTTTTACCTCTACCATAGCCTTAGCTAAAGTAAGTACACGCTCTTTAGAAGCGCCCAATAAGTAAAAGGCCAAACGCGACGCTGTTTTAGGCCCTACTGTAGGCAATTGCTGCAATTGTTCTAAAAGACGCTCTAAAGATTGAGGATATTTAGACATTTTTTAAACTAGAATAACCCCGGAGGCAAATTTAAGCCAGCAGCTACGCGACCCATGCGGTTGGAAGAAAGTTCGCGTGACTTTTCTAAGCCATCATTTATAGCTACCAAAACCAAGTCTTCCAAAACTCCCATATCATCAGGATCGACCGCATCCTTGGAAATACTGATGGATTTTACGATTTGAGCTCCAGTAACTACAACTTTAACAGCTCCACCACCAGCGACGCCCTCCACAGTAGCGCTTTCCAGCTCTTTTTGAGCGGAGGCCAAGTCGTTTTGCATTTTCTGCATTTGCTTCATAATTTGTCTCTGCATTTTTCGTTTTCTCCTTATAAAATCGGCTTTGACCAAGACTTAAACCAGGCCTGGGGTTCGCCTTCCAAACTTGCAAGCCTGCCAAAGCTAAGTCAAAGGCAACCAGCTCCAGTCTTAGCTATGCAGCGATTTTGTTAAGCGATATTAGCTTCATTGCCTATCGCTAAAAGAATTAAAGGTCTATGTTTTTTGTATAAATCTTTTTGCCCTCAATTTCTAGCATGTACATATGAGGATATTGTCCACCCCGAGGCTCAGAAACGCTGCCTGGGTTTATATAAAGCACATCATTTTCATAATATTGCTTGTAACGGTGAGTATGACCATAAACAACAACATCTATTTTGTGAGGATCGGGAGTAAAAGACAAATTGTCCAAATTATGAATAACGTAGATATTTACATCTTCTACATGGAGTACGGCATCTTTAGGTAAATCGTCCGCCCAAGGACGCCAATCGCAATTGCCACGCACAGCCGTTACGGGAGCAACAGTGGCCAGCTCCTCCAAAATCAGTGGATCTTCAGTATCTCCAGCACAAATAATATAGTCGCAATCTTCTAAATAGTCCATAACGTGAGGATCAAGCCGACCATGAATATCAGAAATTAAAGCCACATTTGTCATAACTAAATTTGCTCTTTTTTTACAATATTGATTTCTTCTTCTACAGGATCAAACATTATAGCTAACTGGTGGTCAGCTAACTTCTTCTTGAGAATATCCACTCTCTTTTGCAAAGGCATAGGGCATTCGTAGCCTCCGCGAGTGGCATATTCTTCCAAAACTCCTTGCAAAGCCTCGTCGCTTAAGCGCTCATAAGGAACTTCTATTAAACGGCTGTCAATCTCTTCATCCATAATATTTTAAGCCTCCACCCGCGTAGTAGGATCAGATGCACTACCATTAGCATACTTGCTTAAAGTTTGTCCAGCGAAACTATTAAGCACCAAATTTACAGTATGCATATATTCATCTTGCGGGTTGATAGTAGCAACCTTACCAAGACGTAAATCTATTTGAATAGGGCGTTGCATAGCTTCTGTCAAAACATTTTCAATGTTCGTACGCTCTTTGGAAGCAGCTTCGTAGTCGTCCTGACGATCGCTTTCAAATTTTATAACGATCACACCTTGGCGAGCCGAAAGGCACTTAGTGCCGCGAACCAAAGCAAAAATAGACGGTTTCTTATCTTCCAAGTAAGCCAGCAATTTTTGCCAGAACTTGCCAGCACTGCCTTGTTTATTTTTAGTTTCGTTTTGGGAAGGCAAAGCCGAAGTTTTGGTAACAGCGGCACTTTTAGACTCAACTTCAACTTTAGTAGCCGATGGCGAAGCTGAGACTTTTGTCGTCGTCCCCCAGCCCAAATCGTCAATTTGCCCTTCTCCAGAGGCTGCTCCAGAGGAAGTAGTTGCCACATTTGGAGCCAATGGCTGAGTATTCTTGACTACTTTTCCTACATTCGGCTTAACGAAACCGGAATCAGCCACTGCAACTGGCACAGAATTTACTACCGATATCGAAGAATGCTCAAGACTGCTTGCCTGAACCTCAACAGCTGAAGCTTTGGCCACAGCATTGCCATTTGCAGATTTTGCCTGAGCAATAGACGGCTGAACCGAATAGCTGCTTGTAAGCATTTTTAAAGCTGAAACTTCAGCTTCCAAAGCTTCAATTCTGGCTAAAAGGCTGCTTTCATCAGTTCCCGCTAACGGTGCAGTCAGTTGAATAAGCACTGTTTCCCAAACCAAACGCGCATTTTGGCTGCCAGAAAGGCGACGTTGCAATTCGCTTATACTGCCAATCCAATTTAAAATCGTCCCCAACTTTACCAATTGGCTGCGCTTAACCAACTCTTGAAAATAATTGTCAGTTACTCCTAAAGCTTCTTGATCGGCAGCTTTCACACAAACTAGCATCATCTGGCGCAAATACTCTAAAAGCTCGGCAGCCAATTTGTTTAAGTTGCGTCCTTTGTTGATCAATTCATTCAAAAGGTTCAACACTTGCCCCGCATCTTGAGCGATAAAGCCAGACACAAGATTTTGAATAGCTTCAGCTCCAGCTAAGCCCAAAAGACCGCGCACATCTTCTCCGCTAATTTGCTGGTTATCACCTTGCTGGCAGCAGAAAAACATAGCTTGCTCCAGAGTTACCAAAGCGTCGCGCATGGAGCCTTCAGAGGATCTAGCTATAAGTTCGGCGGCTAAATCATCAATTTGCACATTTTCTTTGGCGGCAATGTTTTTTATATGATCGACAGTTTGCTGCAAAGTAAAGCGCTGGAAGTTGTAACGCTGACAACGAGAAATAATAGTAGCCGGAATTTTTTCCGGATCGGTAGTCGCTAAAATAAAAACGACATGCTTGGGAGGCTCTTCCAGCGTTTTCAAAAGTGCGTTAAAAGAAGAGTCGGATAATTTATGGACTTCGTCAATAATATAAACTTTATAGCGCACCTGAGCCGGAGCGAATTGCACCTTATCGACAATAAATTCTCGGATTTTGTCTACCTGAGTATTGGAAGCAGCGTCAATTTCCAATACATCTAAACATGAGCCTTCAGCAATAGAGCGACACGCCGAACACTGGCAACAAGGTTCAGCCGTCGGCCCCGAATGTGGATTATCGGCAGTACCCTCACAATTTAAGGCTTTAGCTAAAATTCTGGCCGTACTAGTTTTACCAGTACCACGTGGACCACAAAAAAGATAAACATTGGCCATACGACCGGAAGCCAAACTATTTTTTAAAGTTCTGACTACAACTTCTTGACCGATTAAATCTTCAAATTTTTGGGAGCGATATTTTTGAAAAAGCGAGACACTGGCCATGTTAATTAAAAAGAACTCCTAGAATTTAGCTGCGGCTTTCAGTTTTTGCTGAAAAGAATTGAGCAAAATCGGGAACTAGACGCACATGAAACTCCATATTTTTAATTGATTGACTTTGCTTAATAGGTTCCACTTGCTCTTCAGGCGGCGGTAAGGGGCAGTTTTTGCCTCCAGAGATAGGGCCACTATTTAAATCTTGATAAAAAACCCAAGCGGCAATAAGCACAATTACGAACATTAGGGGCAACAAAAAGCCAAAAACAAAACAGCCCAAAGCGGAAAAAAGAATCTTTAAGCCTACATTTCCAGGAATAGCATAAAACTCTTTAATGCGTTCATATACTTTTAAAGCACTATTGCCAATTTTCTCCCACATAAACGCCCAAGCCTCCACTTTTCTCTTATGGCCTCGAGCTCTTTTAATTTAAGAGCAAACTTGGTTTACCTTCCGCTATAGCCTAAGCTTAGCTACCAAAGCAAACTTGGCTAAACATAGCCTAAGCCCGTAAAAAATGTTAAAATCGAGGTCGGCCGAAAATTTTGGCCCTATTCTAATGGACGCGATTTCTGAGATCCGCCCTATAAGGAATTTCAACTATGAGTAACGATACTAATACAGAGCGCGTGGAATCTACTTCTCCTCACGCTACCAATTTTATCCGCAACATCATCGACGAGGATTTGGCTAGCGGCAAGCATACTACCGTAGTCACCCGTTTTCCGCCCGAGCCCAACGGTTATTTACACGTCGGCCACGCTAAAGCTATTTGCTTAGACTTTGGCTTAGCTCGCGACTACCATGGTACTTGCCATTTACGCATGGACGACACCAACCCAGGCAAAGAAGAGACCGAGTACATCAACGCCATTAAAGAAGACGTAAAGTGGCTCGGCTTCGAGTGGGGCGACAAAGTTTACAACGCTTCCGATTATTTTGATCAGCTTTACGAATATGCCGAGCGCCTGATTATGAAGGGCAAAGCTTACGTAGATGATTCCAGTGCCGAAGAGATTCGCCTGAGCCGCGGTACCCTTACCGAGCCCGGCAAAAATAGTCCTTGCCGCGATCGCTCCGTAGAAGAGAACTTAGATCTTTTCCGTCGCATGAAAGCTGGAGAGTTCCCCGATGGTGCCAAAGTTTTGCGCGCCAAAATTGACATGGCTCATCCCAATATTGTCATGCGCGATCCTACTCTGTATCGTATTCGTCATCAGTCCCATCCTCACACTGGTGACAAGTGGTGCATCTATCCTATGTACGACTTCACTCATTGCCTCTCCGACTCTATTGAAGGTATCACCCACTCTCTGTGCACTTTAGAGTTTGAGAACAACCGTCCCCTTTATGACTGGGTCTTGGAAAATGTAGGTGTAGAGTGCCGTCCTCGTCAAATTGAGTTTTCCCGCCTCAACTTAGAATCAGTAATCGTCAGTAAACGTAAGCTCCTCCAGTTGGTCAAAGAGCATCGCGTCAACGGTTGGGACGATCCTCGTATGCCAACTATCGCCGGTATGCGCCGTCGCGGCTATACTCCTGAATCTATCCGTTTATTCTGCGATCGTATCGGTATTAGCAAAGCCGAAACTTGGACTAGTTATTCAGTTTTTGAGCAAGCTGTTCGTGATGACCTCAACCCCAAAGTGCCGCGCATTATGGGCGTACTCCGTCCTTTAAAACTTGTCATTGACAACTATCCCGAAGGCCAAGTAGAAGAGTTTGAAGCTCCTTACTTCCCCGACGATCCGCCTAAGATGGGCCATCGCAATCTCAAATTCACCAAAGAGATCTTCATCGAGCGCGACGACTTTATGGAAGAGCCCGTGCCTAAGTTCTTCCGTTTAGCTCCCGGTCGCGAAGTGCGTTTGCGCCGCGCCTATATCATTAAGTGTGAGTCTGTAGTTAAAGACGAAAATGGCAACATCACTGAAGTCCATTGCACTTATGATCCCGAGTCCAAAGGCGGTAATGCTGCTGACGGCCGCAAGATTAAAGGTACTTTACATTGGGTATCCGCTACCGAGTCTATTCCTTGCGAAGTTAGACTTTATGATCGCCTCTTTGCTGTCGATCACCCGGCTACTCGCGAAGACGTCAACTTTATTGATGAACTTAACCCCAACTCTTTGGAAATCATTACCGATGCTAGAGTAGAGAGCAGCGTAGCCGAAACTCCGGCCGGCAAGTGGTTCCAATTTGAGCGTACCGGTTATTTCTATACCGATAAAGATACCACTAAGGATCACTTGGTCTTTAACCGCGTAGTCACCTTAAAAGATACTTGGGCTAAGATTATGCAAGGCAAAAAGTAGGCTTTTAAGTTACAAACGCTAACATGCAAAAAGACCGCCTTCTCTTTGGAGAGGCGGTCTTTTCTATTACTATTTGCTTAGATGCAAACAAGCTATACTAGCTCAGTTATTCCTATAACAAAGCCATTACATAGTGTCGCCAGCTAAAGCATGGTGGCAAGAACAATCTTGGCTTAAATCGATTTTTTCGATAATTTTATAAATGAGCGCTTTTACTTTTTGGTTATTTTCGGCAAAAACTCGGCTCACTTCATCACCAGTTACAGCTTCGGCTATACCTTCAATACCAGCATCGTAGTCGGTAATTAAAGAGACGTTAACGTAGCAAATTTCCATTTCGCGAGCCAAATAGCACTCAGGATAGCCGGTCATGTTAACGACATGCCAGCCCATTTTTCTAAACCATTCGCTTTCGGCTCTAGTCGAAAAACGCGGTCCTTGTATTACAACCATGGTACCTTTAGGATGAACTTCAATGCCAAGTTCTTTAGCACATTCTACAACTAAAGGACGCAAACTAGGGCAATAAGGCTCGGCTCCAGTTAAATGGCGCACTTCCGGCCCTTCGAAGAACGTGTCTTGACGTCCCCAAGTTCTATCCACAAATTGATCGCAAACAACAAAACTTCCAGGCTTAATATCAGCTTGCAAACTACCTGCAGCACAAGGGCCAATAATAGCTTTTACACCCAGTTGCTTCATAGCCCAAAGGTTAGCCCTATAGGGAATATGCGTAGGCGACAAACGATGATCGGCGCCATGACGAGGCAAAAAGGCTACGCGCTTGCCGTGAATATTGATTAAAGAAATTTTGTCGCTAGTAGGGCCATAGGGCGTGTTAAGCGCAATCATTTCCGCATTAGAATCTAAACTATAAAAACCGGAACCGCCAAAAACGCCAATATCTGCTTTAGCATTGCAAGTAAACATAAAATAAAACCTTTCTCAGCCGAGCGAACTAATCTGTCGCCAAGCTACTTTCGGCGCTATTCTAGCCAAAATAAAGTCGGCCTTTTTTAAGGCTTAAATGTTTTCTAAACACTCCTTTATTTTAAGGCCTATAGCTTGGGCGACTGGTGGTGGAAATGCATTACCTATCATGCGGCAAGCGGCCGTTTTTTTATGGCCGAAAGTCCAGGTATCGGGAAAACCTTGCAGCCGAGCCATCATGCGACTAGTTAAGCGCGGCATACCCTCAAAATCGGGTTCAGGCGCATTGTTAGCTATACCCAATCCATCCACTCCCAATTCTGCCCAAGCTTTGCGGGAACGTACTGGCCCCAGATCCGGTCCTCCATGTTTTTTTGATCCACCAACTAAAGTTGGAGCCACTTTATCAGCCTTTTTTGCCCAAGCTTTGGCTCCATTCCAGCCACGCTCAGCCATTAAATCTACTAAACAATTGCCTACAGTTTGCGCTTGACTTCTGTCGCCATTAGGATAAGAAAAACATCCTTGCTCACCTTCAGCTATACCTACAATAACTACCCTGGGCCTAAGTTGCGGGACTCCAAAATCAGAAGCATTTAATAATTTTATTTGTACATCGTAACCTAAATTTTCAATAGAATCCAAAATATAATGGCGATATTCAGTAAAGCCACTTTCCAAAAAGCCTTTAACATTTTCCAGCATAACAGCCCTAGGCTTCATTTCCCTAATTAAACGAATAGCCTCAGGAAAAAGGTCGCGCTCGTCATTTTGTCCCAATTGCTTGCCAGCTACGGAAAATGGTGGACAAGGTACTCCACCAGCCAAAAGATCCACCCCTTGAAAACCGCAACCACTGAAATGGCGAACATCTTCACATATTACATTCCATTCCGGACGGTTTTTCTTTAAAACTTGGCAATATTCACTTTCATATTCCACTAAAGCAATGTGAAAAAAACCTGCCAAAGCCAATCCCAAGGCCTGTCCGCCAGCTCCGGCGCAAATTTCTACACAAGTTAAAGGCTTTAGCAATTTAGTTAGTTCTCTTTCAAAGATTGTTTAATACCGCTACATGATACTAAAAATATGCTCTATGTCAAAAAAAATATAAAAAAAAGACCCTAACCACTAGAGTTAAGATCCTATCCTATGGTGGACGAGAACGGACTCGAACCGCCGACCCCCTGCTTGTAAGGCAGGTGCTCTAACCAACTGAGCTACTCGTCCAAAAAAAAGAGAAGCTTCTCAGTAAACGCTGTTTAACTAAATCAGCCTCTCATTCTATTTAACCGCCTTCCCTATGAAGGACAGTGTTTTAAGTGGTAGCCCGGACGGGAATCGAACCCGTGATCTCCGGCTTGAAAGGCCAGCGTCCTAAACCGCTAGACCACCGGGCCATGTACACTTTTTCTGAACACCGAGGGGGTCTTGGTGGGCCCACCTGGATTCGAACCAGGGACCAATTAGTTATGAGCCAACTGCTCTAACCGCTGAGCTATGGGCCCGAACTCCTCTGGCTCCGCTAATATACCACCCCGGCCCAAATAATGCAATACCCTTTTAGAAAAAAGCTTAACTTTTTTTCACGATATTTACGCTAAGCCTAATTTTCCTACACAGCGTTGTTGTTCTTACCGTATCTAGCTTTTAACCAGCCTAAAAATTAATATAAAGCTGAGCGCTTTGTAGTGCCGACAAATGGTTTTCTAAGCCGAAATAAGTTTCACAAGCGCGGGAAATTTGTTTAAGCTTATAGCAACGCTTCTGAGCTACAAAAACATAAAAGCGCCATAAACTGCGATGCTTGTCACGTAACACGTTAACTTCCGGCAAGTGCAAAGAAGCTAGTGAGCGCGGCTCTTCTGGCCCTATCTTTACCAAAACTTCAGCTTCTTTTAATTGCATATTAGCTGAAGGGCAGTAGACAATAAGTTCTCCGGGCTCAAGTCCAAGCTCAGTAGTAAGTTTTTCTTCAGCTTCTTTGCGCAATTCAGCTTTGTTATGAAAGCGATCTACCAGCTGAGCTTCTTTTTCATAGCCAATGCGCCTAGTTAAAACGTAAGCGCGTTTATAAATCTTGCGCGAACTGAAAGCTTTTAATACTCTGGCTACTAAAGGATCATCGCCAAAGTGCCACTCAATATAAGCTAAAAGACGCTCATCACCCAAAGGTAAAATGTCTTTAAGCTTTAAGCCAAGCTCTAGAGCGCGTTCTACAATTCTGGAAATCATAGCCCCAGAAGCAGTCTTGGTATGATGAAAGAAAACGCGTTCAGTCAAAAAGTAGCGTAAACGCAATAAGTTAATAACTTCGGAAACTAGATCTTCTCTAACTACGCCATTTTTCTGGCAGTCTAGATATAAATGGCTGCCATCGGTACGTAAGCTGCGTATAATGCGTTTGTCATATTTTTGCGAAAGGCCGCAAAAGAAAGCGTCGCGAGCCAAATAATCTAAAAGATCGGCACAAAACATGCCGCTAATAAGTTCACTTTGCCAAGCTTTATCAGCTTGGCCGCAGAGAATATTTTTTACAGGCTCAGCTATATTCAGCTTATGCAATACTTTACCTAATTCGGTGCGCTTATTAAAAAATAGCTCAAAACGCTCCGGTGAATCGTGGCGACTGAAAATACGCCGCTCGTCTTCTACAGTATGGCCAAAGGGAATATGGCCTATATCATGCAAAAGAGCAGCCGCACCCACAGCCAGCTTTTCGGAACCGCTTATCTTGGTACCAAACTCTTCCAAAATTTTTAAAAGAGTAAGGGCAAGATGACAAGTACCTAAGCTATGCTCAAAGCGAGTGTGAACTGCTCCAGGATAAACAAGAGAAGCTGTACCTAATTGCTTTATGCCTCGAAGCCTTTGCATTTGGGCTGTATCTATAAGCTCAATTAGCTCATCAGGCAGAAAAATATCTTCGTGTACAGGATCTCTAAATATTTTCAAAGCTTATTCTTCGTCTTCTCCGTCATCTTCTTCGCTGAGTTCACCAGAATAGACGGACACTTCACGGATCATGCAATCTAACTGGGCCGCACTAAGCTGGCTGACTGGACAAGCAGCTTGTAAGATAACATATTCACAACCGTCGCCCTTGCTAATCATTAAGCGGCTATAAATAAGATTCTGGTCGCAGAAGCGCAATAATTCAGCAGGATCCAAATCTTCAGTGTATTCGCCAATTTCGGCTTCCACTACTACAGCTTCAGCTTCATGGTACATAGCGTCGTCGATATCGACCATGAAAACGTCTACTTCAGGCTGATCATCCTGATAAACGCGGAAAACATTTTCTTCCGGAATCCATTCGGCTTCCATGTGCTCATCATGATACTTAGCGTAGACAATGAGCTCATCCATTAAATTATTAAGATATTCTGGGGCCTCTAAAGACTCTTCTTCAGGATTTACAGCTTCAGGATCGGTCATAAGAAAAAAACTCCTAAATATAGGCGGAAGTTTACCCAAAAAGGCTCCGCCTTTGACAAAATTGTGCCGTTCCTAGTTCTCTTAGGGGTGCTCTTTCACCTTTTATAGCACGCTAACAGAAAAAGGCTGCTGCCGAGAAATAAGATAACTCGGCAACAGCCTTCCATAAGCTATAAAGTTTCGATCCGCTGCGGCAGCAACAAACCGAAACTTAATTGCTTACTTGTCGAGACCCTGAGGGGCGAAGTCGTTTTCAGCAGTCAAACGTACCGCTTCTTTGGTAATATCGCCGATATTGCCAAAGTGTAAGTCGGTCATTTGTTCAAGCTGCTTCTGAGGAACCTGATAAACGCTGAATTTATCGGGATCGAAGCCGGAAATGCCTAAAGTGTGATCTCTTTCAATAATGTCTTTCTGAGAAAGTACAAAGGAAGCGCTCTTTAAGTTGCCGGTTTTCTCGTCAGCCCAAACTACAGTTTTGAAGAACTGCATAGGAATCTGCACGGGCTTCTTCATGGCTCCGTTATTGGTGAACTCAGGATCGTCTTTAGAGAAGATGGGGCCGGTGATTACGGTCATCTTCTGGCTACCGCCAGTGGCGCTGTCAAGGACATGGTTTTCCAAGTTTAACCATTCTTTTTGGTTTAAACCGGCATGCTGCAAGGTAGCGTTGCAATAGCTAAAAGTATCGTTATTAGCTTGCTTGGCATCTTTACCCCAGCAAGGATCTAAGCGGCGCACCATGTGGCCCTTATCGATATCATTGTTCCTGTAAGCTTCGTTACCCAACTGACATTCGCGGGGGATACGACCATCAAGTTGCCATTTGCCACTGCGGGGCAAGTCTTGGTGAGTAGCACCATCGATATTAGAAATGGTATAGAAGCACTGTTTGCGCTCACCATTCATAACGATGGAGAAGTGAGTATAGGGTAAAACATACTCGCCAGGCTTGTCGGTACGCATAGCCACTTTGTCTTTAATGGAACTGCCCAACTCGGGAAGAGGAAGCTCTTTGCCTAAGAAAGAGCTGTCATAACCGGCGCGATTGCGATACATGTTGACGCCGTCGCCTTGGACAGTGATGGGGCCCTCAGCCTTTTGAGCTTGAGCACTGGCGTGGCTCTTGAAAAGTCTGCCGGCGCTGGCAAAGGCTTGCTCGTTAGCGAAGTCTCTGTTGTCGTCATGGACGAACACATCCTTACTGCTTCCTTGGAAGCCTTCGGGACGGCTGACAGAATTTTCAATCATCTGAGGATTGTTAAATAACGAGCTGCTAGAGATACTGTTAATTCCCATTTTTATCTGCTCCATTACCGAAGCCTGCTTCGCCTTAAAGCAGGCTAAATTCCTGATTATAAATGTCTTACATAGACAAAATATCTTCAGGCGTGACATGCTCCTTAAGCTCAGCAAAATTTGCTTAACTTAAGGCTTCTGAGATATTGACGAACCGCGCCTCCAAAACTTGAAAGCACAAGCTCTCTCTTAGTAGGTGATGTCCCACCTACATGCTGCTCAGCTTCGGCACTCCACTGTATGTAACTATACAAAGAAACACGCCGAGGCCAAGTAACATTTTACATAATCCCTCCCTCCCCTTTCTCCTAGATATTAGCAGTCAATTAGGCAAAAATATTCCTTTTTTGTGAACTTTTAGTTAACGTATAAAAAAAATGAGCCGTCTGCTGCAAAATATTTTTACAGCGCGGCCCAACTATATTTACCTAATATCTAGCCGAAATTGAGCATTTTAGCTGAGTTTAGGAGCGTAATTGTTGTCAGCGCTTAAGCACATAGCGGTTGTGGTAATATCGCCGATATTGCCAAAGTGCAAATCGGTAAGGCGCTCGACTTCTTTCTGCGGCACTTGGTAAATTTTAAATTCACCGGGATCGAAGCCTTTGCCCTTATTCTTCTTAGCTTTAAAAAGAGAACCGTCGTTATTGATAATATCTTCCTGTGAGAGAATAAAGGAAGCACTCTTTAAAGTACCTTTTTCATTCCAAACTACAGTTTTGAAGAACTTCAAGGGAATTTGGGTAGCTTCTTTCATAGTCCCCTTGTTATCGAACTTAGGATCATCATCAGCGAAAATAGGGCCAGTAATTACAGTCATTTTTTGACCGGAACCGCGAGCAGAATTTAAAACGTGATCTTCCAAACGCAGCCACTCTTTTTTATTGAGGCCGCCATGCTGTAAAGCAGAGTTGCAATAGCTGAAAGTATCTTCACTAGCCAATTTGGCATTTTGGCCCCAACATGGATCTAAGCGGCGCACCATATGGCCACGATCTATGCCATTGCTATTATAAGCTTCATCGCCAAGCTGATATTGGCGAGGAATACGACCATCTAAAGTCCAGGCACCTTCACGTTTTACGCTGCGAGAAGCTCTGCCATCAATATTGCAAATGGCATAGAAGCATTGCTTGCGCTCTTTATTCATTACTACTGAATAGTTGGTGTAAGTAAGCTCACACTCACCGGGTTTGTCAGTGCGCATGGCTACTTTATTTTGAATAGAAGAGCCTAAGCCGGGCAAAGGAAGTTCTACGCCCAAGAAGGACTTGTCGTAACCATTACGCCCTTCAAACATGCTAACCGGCTCACCTTGCACAGAAACCAAAGAAGAAGCCGAATTGGTTTGTTGAGCTTCGCGGCCGCAGCTCTGGAAAAGACGACCGGCCTTAGCGAACTCTTGCTCTTTAGCAAATTGAGCGCTTTCGTCACGAACGAAAACATCCTTACCTGTACCCTGAAAACCTTCAGGACGGCTGATGCTATTCTCAGAAACCTGAGTGTTAATATACAAAGAATTGCCGGAAATGCTACCTATTCCCACTGAAAATGGCTCCATAATCGTTCTCCCCTCCCTTTAATATTTATTACAAAAAAAGTCTCCACTTTTAGAAAAAGCTGCTCGACTCACAAAATCGAGCAGCTTTCTACTTAGCTAAGACAAAATGCTAGCTTAACTTAGGAGCGTAATCGTTCTCAGCGGTCAAGCGCATAGGCTTTTCGGTGATGTCACCAATATTGCCAAAGTGCAAATCGGTCATTTGCTCGAGCTGCTTCTGAGGCACCTGGTATACGCTGAAGCGGCCAGGATCGACGCCCTTGCTCTTGAAGAGGGAGCGATCTTTATTGATGATGTCTTCCTGGGAAAGTACGAAAGAGGCGCTCTTGAGCTTACCGCCATCGTTCCAGACCACAGTCTTGAAGAACTTCATAGGGATCTGGGTAGCTTCTTTCATTCTGCCCTTGTTGTCAAACTTAGGATCGTTCTCAGAGAAGATCGGGCCAGTAATTACGGTAAGCTTCTGTTTCTCTTTACCAGTAGTGGCGCTGTCCAAAACGTGGTTCTCTAAGCAGAGCCATTCTTTCTGGTTCAAACCACCGTGTTGCAAGGTGGCATTGCAATAGCTGAAAGTATCACGGCTGGCGCGTAAAGGATCGTCGCCCCAGCAAGGATCTAAGCGGCGCACCATGTGGCCCTTATCGATATTGTTGCCGCCATAAGCTTCGTTGCCCAACTGATATTCACGAGGGATACGACCGTCGATAGTCCAGTTGCCATCACGCTTTACTTTTTGGTGGCTGTTGCCGTCGATATTGCAAATAGCGTAGAAACACTGTTTGCGCTCTTTATTCATTACTACGGAGTAGTTGGTATAAGTGAGCTCGCTCTTACCAGGCTCATCGGTACGCATAGCCACTTTATCTTTAATAGAATCGCCCAAACCAGGCAAAGGAAGCTCTACGCCTAAGAAAGACTTGTCGTAGCCATTGCGGCCTTCAAACATGTTGACGCTCTCGATATCGACGCCGGAAGCGGCAGACATGATGTTGGTTTGCTGAGTCTCTTCAGGATTGGCTTGAGGCTGAGCCTCGCGCTGACAGCTTTGGAAAAGGCGACCGGCCTTAGCAAAATCCTGCTCTTTGACAAACTGAGCGTTATCATCGTGTACAAATACGTCTTTGCCAGTACCCTGGAAACCTTCAGGACGACGAATAGAGCTCTCAGAGATTTGAGTGTTAGTATATAAAGAACTACCAGAAATACTTCCGATACCCATTGTGAACAACCCCTAGTTTTCTCCCCACCCCAGACCTTGTTTACCAGTAAATACTACAGAATTTAAAATAGTATTTGTGCACAAAATTGTAACAAGCTAGTCAAATTTCCATTTAAAACAGTATTTTTCAAGGTTGACGCTTCTACTTAAGTACTAATTTATAAAAAAAGCGCCTTGCTCTTATTCATTTGAGAGCAAAAACGCTTTTCCTCTAGACACTCAATAAGCTACTTATCTAAGCCCACAGGAGCATAATTATTTTCTGCAGTCAGACGCACGGCTTTTTTGCAAGTATCGCCTATATTGCCAAAATGCAAATCGGTAAGACGCTCGACCTCTTTTTGAGGTACTTGATAGACCTCGAAGCGATCGGGCTCGAAGCCGCCCTTAAGCTTAATAGTGTCATCTCCCTTAATAATATCTTCTTGGGACAAGATGAAAGAAGCGCTCTTTAAATTGCCAGTTTTTTCGTCAGCCCAAACGACGGTTTTAAAGAATTTCATAGGAATCTGGGCCGGTTCTTTCATTTTGCCATTGTTATCAAACCAAGGATCGTTCTCGGAGAAGATAGGGCCAGTAATCACACTCATCTTCTGACCGTTAGCAGAATTAAGCACATGATCTTCTAAAGCGAGCCATTCGTCTTGGTTTAAACCGCCATGTTGTAAAGAAGCGTTGCAATAGCTGAAAGTGTCGCGGCTAGCTAATTCGGCATTACTACCCCAGCAAGGGTCTAAACGGCGTACCATGTGACCTTTGTCGATATTGTTACGCTTGTAAGCTTCGTCGCCCAACTGGTATTCACGAGGAATACGTCCATCTAAAGTCCAGTTGCCGGAACGCTTGACGGCGCGCTGGCTGTTGCCGTCAATATTGCAAATAGCGTAGAAGCACTGCTTGCGATCTTTATTCATTACTACAGAGTAGTTGGTGTAAGTAAGCTCACATTCGCCAGGCTTATCGGTACGCATGGCCACTTTGTCTTTAATAGAAGCGCCTAATTGAGGTAAAGGAAGCTCGGTACCTAAGAAGTTTTTGTCATAGCCATTGCGGCCGTTGAACATGCTGACTTTGTCACCTTGAATTGTAACTACGCCAGAAGTGGAATCGGCTTGTTGAGATTCGCGATTTACACTTTGGAAAAGACGACCAGCTTTAGCAAAATCCTGGTCTTTAACAAACTGAGCATTGTCATCATGTACAAATACATCTTTGCCAGTGCCCTGGAAACCTTCAGGGCGGCTGATAGAACTCTCGGGAACTTGATTATTTATATATAAAGAGTTGCCAGAAATACTTCCGATACCCACAGTAGACTACTCCGTTTTTCTCCCCACCCCAAAACAATCTAACTCAATAGATACTACACAATTTAAATGGCTGGTTAGGCACAAAAATGTAACAAAATTGACCGAAAAGAAAATAAAAGCGCTCCGGCCCACAAATTAAAAGCCGAAGCGCTTTTTAAGTGTATCAGTTGCTATGCAACTTCACACTAAACAAGAATTATTAGGACAACTTGGGAGCGTAATCGTTCTCAGCGGTCAGACGCATAGGCTGCTCGGTGATGTCGCCAATATTACCAAAGTGGAGGTCGGTAAGACGCTCTACTTCTTTCTGAGGCACCTGGTAAACTTCGAAGCGATCGGGATCGAAGCCACCTTTAGCGCCCAAGGAACCGTCGCCATCGATAATGTCTTCCTGAGAAAGGATGAAGGAAGCGCTCTTGAGCTCTTTGCCTTCGGTCCAGACCACGGTCTTGAAGAATTTCATAGGAATCTGGGCCGGCTCCTTCATCTTGCCATGGTTATCGAAGGAAGGATCATCTTTGGAGAAGATGGGGCCGGTAATGACGGTCATCTTCTGACCTTTGGCAGAATTGAGAACGTGATCCTCAAGCTGGAGCCACTCTTTCTGGTTCAAGCCAGCGTGCTGCAAGGAAGAGTTGCAATAGCTAAAGGTGTCGTGACTAGCCAAGTCGGCGTTTTTGCCCCAACAAGGATCTAAGCGGCGAACCATATGACCTCTGTCGATACTGTTATCGACATAGGCTTCGTTGCCGAGCTGATATTCACGAGGAATACGACCATCTAAGGTCCAGCTGCCGGAACGTTTTACAGCGCGGTGAGTAGTACCATCGATATTGCAAATGGCATAGAAGCACTGCTTGCGCTCTTTGTTCATTACTACGGAGTAGTTGGTGTAAGTAAGCTCACACTCACCGGGCTTGTCGGTACGCATGGCCACTTTGTCTTTAATGGAGCTACCGAGCTGAGGTAAAGGAAGTTCGGTACCCAAGAAGGCTTTGTCGTAGCCATTGCGGCCTTCGAACATGCTTACACCGTCGGGCTTAACTTCACGGGGACCTTTAGGACCACGAGGGCCTCTGGGGCCGTTGGGACCTTGAGCACCGTCATTTCTGCGGCGGTTCTTTCTCCTGGTGATTTCGAAACTGTTGTCGTTTACGCTCTGGAAGAGGCGGCCAGCTTTAGCAAACTGCTGCTCTTTGGTGAGCTGAGCGTCGTCGTCATGGACGAATACGTCTTTGCCAGTGCCCTGGAAACCTTCAGGACGTTTGATAGAGCTCTCAGAAACCTGAGTGTTAGTATATAAAGAATTACCAGAAATGCTTCCGATACCCATGTTTTACAATTCCTATCCCTTTAACTAGGCTTTGCAGAAAACTTTAGCAGTTACAAAAACTGACAAAATTTTCAACGAATCGAGACAAGCCAGCTCTTATCCAAAATGCAGACAACAGATACGCTTGCTCAAAGACATTAACTAAACTGATACTACAGAATTTAAAAGTCTAATTAGGCAAAAAATTGTTACAACTTAGCCAAAAAACTTTTTAAAAATAAAATGCGCTTCAAAACCAAAGCCTTTGAAGCGCATTCAACTCGCTATTTTATGTATAAAAAGCTAATTTATTTTAACTTGGGAGCGTAGTCGTTCTCAGCGGTCAAGCGCATAGGCTTCTCGGTAATGTCGCCGATATTGCCAAAGTGCAAGTCGGTGAGACGCTCGACTTCCTTCTGAGGCACCTGGTAAACTTCGAAGCGATCGGGATCGAAGCCGCCCTTAATACCCAAGGAACTATCGTTGTTGATGATATCTTCTTGAGAGAGGATGAAGGAAGCACTCTTGAGCTCTTTGCCATCATTCCAGACTACGGTCTTGAAGAATTTCATGGGGATCTGAGTAGGCTCATCCATCAAACCGTTGTTGTCGAACTTCGGATCGTCTTTGGAGAAGATGGGGCCGGTAATAACGGTCATTTTTTGGCCTTTAGCAGAACCGAGCACGTGGTCTTCAAGTTTGAGCCATTCTTTCTGGTTCAAGCCACCATGTTGCAAAGCGGCGTTGCAATAAGTGAAAGTGTCACGGCTGGCCAATTCGGGATCCTTACCCCAGCAAGGATCTAAACGGCGCACCATATGGCCCTTGTCAATATCGTTATCTTTGTAGGCTTCGTTGCCCAGCTGATACTCGCGAGGGATACGTCCATCGATAGACCAGCTGCCGGAGCGTCTGACATTGCGATGGCTAGTGCCGTCAATATTGCAAATAGCGTAGAAGCACTGCTTGCGCTCTTTGTTCATAACGACAGAGAAGTTGGTATAGGTGAGTTCGCTCTCACCAGGCTTGTCAGTGCGCATAGCGACTTTGTCTTTAATGGAAGAACCGAGCTTAGGCAAAGGAAGTTCGGTGCCCAAGAATTTTTCGTCGTAACCATTGCGACCTTCGTACATGTTGACGCCTTCGATTTCGATTTCGGAAGCGGCGTTGACATGGCCAGCCTGAGTGCTCTGGAAGAGACGACCGGCTTTAGCGAATTGCTGTTCTTTGGTAAACTGAGAGCTTTCGTCGCGAACGAAGACATCTTTGCTAGTGCCTTGGAAACCTTCGGGACGCTTGACGTCGCTCTGCTGGATATTATTAAAGGCAGTAAAAGAACTGCTGGATATGCTACCTAAACCCATTTAGTTAAACCAACCTAGTTTTAGACATATTTCCCCCTTGCAGCTATACTACACAATAAAAAGTATTTATTGTACAGAAACTACTTACAAAAATGTTAACATGAGCCCAGAATCCTTTAAAATTAACTGTCCATTCAATCGTTATGCCAGCTGGCTTTTTGAGCTGCTGGAGGCGCCTGATCCATTTTGACAGTAGCAGTTTTCTCCAAATTAGCTCTATTTTCTACCGCTGAACTGTCCGCACTTTCTGCTTTGTCAGTTCCATTTAATCTATCGCTAAAGGGAGATGGCGAAGCCGCGCTATCAGCTTCTTTGAAAGCATTTTGCTCAGTTAAGTCGGGAATTTCTATATTTTTTAACTCTTGAGTATCTTTAGGAGAAACAACTTGCGCATTTGAAGAAGCAACGGGGCTAGGCTCAGGTTCGATGCCATCAGAACTAGTAAGCTTATCAGCTCCTTTATTACCAAGACGCTTTGAGTAATAGTAGGAAGTTACCAAAAGAGCTACGCCCAAAACGAAGAAGAGCAGCAACTTATAGCCGATAGGCAAATTTACAATGTCATAAGTAATTACTCTAAGCAAAGTAACACAAACGATAAAAATGCCACTGTTGGTGACATAACGATTTTTAAAGCGAATGCCACCCCAAAGGATAGCGGCCGCATAGAGCATCCACAGAACAGAAGTAATAGAATCTAAATGGCAAACTGCAGCAATGTTATGTCCTTCAATATGAACTAAAGACCAGCCACTAAGCACAGCTCCAACTAGATAAATTTCAGATCCGTAAAGTACAAAAGCCGCTGCTAAAGCCAAAATAGTTAAAACGTGAGCTAAGAAGCCTATATTTACTATAGGAATAAATTCGGCGTAAGCACCTGTAACGCAACTGAGAATATTGATAGTCAAGCCGAATAAAGACAGAGCCAAAGCCAAATTGAAACCAATGGCAAAGGCGTTGCTTTTGGCCTTTTTGGCTTGAAGCATAGCTTGCAAAGCATAAATGGAGCAAACGGCCACTAAGCTAAAGCAGCTAAAAGCCCACCACTGCTGGCCATTTAAATTCAACACACGATCCAAAATGTCGGCTAATTCTCGGCCAAAATAAATATAAGCTAAGGTTATACCGGCCCAAAGGTTAAAATCTCTGTATTTTTCATCACCATTGTAATGTCTGAACATTAAGTAGCTAGATAACCAAGCAACAATAGAAACTCCGAAAATAATTATGGCCAGCTTATGAAGCTCTCGATCAGGAGTTAAGAAAAAGTCAAATTTGCCATTGAAGTCGGCCACTAACATAATGAAAAAGGCCAATACATTGTGCAGGCCGCTCCAGAAGAAAAGGCGTCGTTGTACTTCCGGCTTGGCAACTTTATTAAAAGCAATCCAAAGAATAATTAAACCGGCTGCAGAAAGAAAGGCCACCCTAGTTAGCGGCTCTTGGAAGCTGTAGGCAGAAAGGCCGACCACAAACAGGCCAGCGTTGACAAAAGCTCTGGCTAAAGTATTCATGTTTTCTGCACGCAATTTAGCTAAACAGAATAAGGCTGCCGCAGCCACCATAAAAGCGCCAAAAGCCTGGCCTTCGCTGTAAATGCAATTGGCGCCTAAGGCCATCATGAGGTGATTTATCCAAACGGAGGGTTGCTTGGTATCGTTTTCGTCTTGGCGGCGGAAATAATCATAAACCAAAACAATAAGCCAGATGGCCCCTAAAGCATAAGGGCTAAAAATTCGGTCGGCTTTTTCGAAAATGCCGGTACGGGTAGCAATAAAAAGCCAGGTTATAGCTAAATTGATACTAAAAAGCGAATTCCATTTTTGGCAACGCACAGTACCGACTAAGCAAAAAAGAGCCAGAATAACTAAATAAACATCAAAAACATAAGTACTGTCGATAGAAGTTTGAATAAAAATTAAGTTGGCGTAACCAGCCAAAGCTCCCAGACAAATAACGGATCTGCGTTGGGCCCAATAAGCCAGTACATATGTGCCCAGTAAAATGAGCGAAGCTAAAGCCAAACTTACGTAGTTGTCCCAAAGGTCAAAGTAAACGCTGCCAGCGTAAGTTATCATAATTGCCGAAGCTAGACCCAAACCTAAGAGAGTTTCGGAAAAGCCGCGCATATTATCTTTAGGTAAAAGATAAAAGCCCAAACCAACCAGCACCGAGCTAAAAATGTAAACGGCGCCAACTTTCATAGCTGCAGTTAAAGCCAAAAATGGAGAGAGCCACTTTATAAAAAGGATGACAAAAACAATAATGGCTAAAGCGCCTAATTTATTAAAAAGGCTTCCTAAAAAGAATTGCTCTAGACTGTTTTCAGCGACGGCTTGGGAGGCAGCTATTTTGGATTTGGGTGCAGCTGTTTTGGGCGAATCTGGCCAAGCTTTGTGCATAGACGCATTCGCCGACGCTGAACCTGTAGTGAGCAAACTTGTAACAGTAGTAGGCTCGGCAGGCGATGTTTTTTCTTTAGCTAAGGATAATGCGGCTCTGTGGCTTTCTTCGACCGAATTAGTTACAGAACTAGTCGTCGCCGGTGCATTACCAAACTTATCTTGATCATCGTTGCCAACTTGGTGAACAGCTACCAGTCTTTCTAGACTAGCTTCAAGCCTCTCTACACGTTTTTTTAAGCTTTGGCAAGAGGCCATAGCTACAACAGAAAAGATAAATGGCAGGAAAAACATTCCTAAAGCCATGAGAACTAACACAATAAATTCCAACTCTGCGCCCTTCCCCAATTTTTAGGTCGGACTTCACCGACCGACAATATAACAACTCTACAAGCTGACTTGCCTAAAACAAAGCTGCTTCCTTCTAAAAAAAGTCAGTAAAAAAGGCCGTTCCTCCTACAGCGAACAATCAATCGACAATATCGTTTCGATTGCTTTAGTTCGCTTACTTTTTGGAGAAAAGGCCTTAGCCAATTTTATGCTTATAAATTAAGCGTTAATTCCGTGGCACTTTTTGAATTTTTTACCGCTACCGCAAGGGCAAGGATCGTTACGTCCAACCTTAGCCTGAGCATAAGGATTGACTAAGCTCAAAGCTTTGCGGAATTCTTCGTTGTTGGGCTCGAAACCGCAAGCGCGATAGAAAGCGGCGGCAGCTTCTTGCTGCATACCGGCAGTCAAGTAAACCCAACCGGCGGAAAGGTAAGGATAGCCATAGCCACGATCGGATTCGACACCCTTGGCAACTTCTTCTTTGGCTTCATCAATTTTGCCACCCCAAGCGAGAACGGCAGCTAAGTTCAAGTGAGCCAAAGACTTCTTCTGACCATTTTCTACGATCAAGTATTTGCTAAAGCCTTTATCGCGATACTTATCGTTGGCCTGGAGCAAGAATTCAACGGCTCTGGCCTGAGGATAAGCTTCCAAAAGCTCAGCAGCGCGACGCAAGTATTTTTCAGCTTCTTCCAAGCTATCGGTTAAAGCGTAAGCAACACCGATATTTAAGCAAACTAAAGCCAAATCGTCATCATTGATATGCTTGGCTTCAATTTCTTCCATGGATTGCTTCAAATACTTCATGCCGTCTTCAACTTGACCGTTGAGCATGAGCATAAAGCCGTAATTGTTGAGTACCAAATAGTGATGGCATTTTTCTTCTTCGATGCCAGCTTTGTAAACTTCCAAAGCAGCGAGTAAACCTTTGCTGCCATAGGCCATGGTAGCGCGGTGCATAATAGCCGGAGCCATCTCTTCGCTCATACCGAGCTCACGGAAGAATTTGCAACTGTCATCATATTCAGCCATAGCGGCACGGGATTGATTGGCATCCACGTAAAGGTTGCCCATGTTGCGGTGGCCGCGTCCCTGACCGGCCTTGTCGCCAAGTTCAGTCCAAATGGATAAAGCTCTAGAATAATGGAAGCGAGCTTCATCTAAACGGTTGCGCTGATGATAAGCGGAGCCTAAATATTCGTCGGCTTGAGCCATAGCTTTTTGATCATTTACCTTTTCGGCTTCAGCGCGACTGCGACGGAACTGAATAATAGCGTCATCCATTTTACCTAAGCGGGAGAAAGCAACTCCGCTAAGATGGTAAAGGCGAACTAATTCTTCAGGCTGAGAAATTTCTTCTTTAGCTAAGCGAGACAGCTCTTCTGAAGCTTCAGCGTTTTTCTGAGCATTTAAAAGCTCTTCGACGTTGTCGAGAGCAGCACTGAGATTTACAGCGGTATCTGACATTGAGACTCCTATGCAAGTTGCGGACTTTTTCTGCGATATTTATAAGCTAGGCCCGCATTTTTCAAACTTCGAAGCCCGATTTTTCCCCTCTGTTTTCTTTTATCCTGCTTAAATAGGCACGACTGAGCTTAGTGACTGAGCAATGCTCTCTGCTACTATAAAAAGTGAATTTATGTCTAATAATTTACCGCGCCGCTGACCATAAAAAAATTTGCCACAGAGCATAAAAAGGGACTATAATGGGCGGAAAAAATCAAAATGA
Source organism: Candidatus Bruticola papionis (assembly GCA_002407045.1). Lineage (GTDB taxonomy): Bacteria > Vulcanimicrobiota > Xenobia > Xenobiales > Xenobiaceae > Bruticola > Bruticola papionis. The sequence goes on from DHKB01000011.1 coordinate 67,040, forward strand.
TAAGGTCACTTAATACAGTGCTCAGTTCTCATCGTTACAGTTTCTGGATTGAGGTTAATTTAGACGCTATCCGTCACAATTTCAGAAATTTATCTAAAAACGCTCCCCATTCCCAAATTTTAGCTATAGTCAAAAGTGAAGCCTACGGTCATGGCTTAGAAACCGTAGCTCTCACTTTAGACGAAGAAGGTGCTTGGGGCTTCGGAATTGCCAATGTCAACGAGGGGCGCAGACTGCGTCAGGCTGGTATAACTAAGCCCATTGTCTTAGTAGCTCCTATCTTAGCTACCCAAATTGAAGAGGCAGTCAAGCTTGATTTGCGTCCTCCAATTATGGACTTAGAATTTGCTCAAGCTATTTCAGATGCAGCCGTCAGACTGGGCAAAAATGCCAAAGTTCATCTTAAAGTAGACACTGGTATGGGACGTCTTTCCGTACCTCCGGAAGAGTTGCTCTCTTTCTGTGAGCAAGCTGCCAAATTGCCGAATATAGAAATTGAAGGCATCTATTCCCACTTTGCGGCTGCCGATCAACTCGATCAAAGCTACACCCAAACTCAATTTGCTAAATTTACCGATTGCATTAAAAAGCTTGAAGATCTGGGCATAAATATTCCTTACCATCATATAGCTGCTTCAGCCGGTACTTTGCTTTTACCCAAAACTTGTTTGGAATTGGTGCGTCCCGGTATAGCTATTTACGGTTTGTGGCCTTCGCAAGAAACAGCTTTAGTAATGGCCGGACAAGGAAAAGATCTTTACAAACTGGCCGGAGATCAAGTCAACGGCGACAAACATTTAGATAAATTCGGTTCTGATCAATATAGAGACAATCACGCGATTGGCTTCTTGCAACCAGCTCTCACTTATAAAGCAGTAGTTGCCCAAGTAAAAACTGCCCAAGCCGGTACTTGTATAGGTTACGGTTGCACTTTTACTTGTCACCGCACTACCGATATTGCCATTTTGCCAATAGGCTACGCTGACGGCTTGAGCCGTTCCTTGAGCAATAAAGGTGAAGTTCTAATTCGCGGATATCGCGCTCCTATTATCGGGCGTGTATGTATGAATTTATGCATGGTTGATGTTACCGATATTCCTGGCGTACGTCCTGATGATGAAGCTGTCATTATCGGCAAACAAGGTAATGATTATATTTCCGCCGACGAAGTAGCTCAAAAGCGCGGCACCATATGCTATGAAGTTTTAACTAATTTACCAATGCATATTCCCCGCTTTTACTTAGGACGACGTCCCTTAACTTTAGAAGAGCAAACTCAAAACGAAAATTAATATGGCACAAAAACTAGATCCCCAAAAAGTTTGTTTTTTCGAACGTCTCATTCGTTTAGTAGGCTTGGAAGGCTTTCATAAGCTGGAAAATGTCCATGTAGCCATTGTTGGTATTGGCGGCGTCGGCTCTTGGGCCAGCGAAGCTTTAGCTCGCAGTGCGGTAGGCAAACTTACTTTAGTAGATTTCGATACTGTCAATCCCAGCAATATCAACCGTCAGCTTCCTTGCTTGCATAGCACTATAGGCCAAAGTAAAGCCGAAGTTATGGCTGCTCGCTTGCGTCAAATAAATCCTTGGGCCCAAATAGAAGCTTTGAAACTGGTCTATTCTCCGGCAACAGCGGAAAAGTTTTGGCAAATAGAGCCAGACTTAGTTTTAGATTGCATAGATAATATTACTTACAAATGCCATTTGCTAAACTATGCTCGCGAGCATAAAATTGCCATCGTAACTTCTACCGGCGCCGGTGGCAAAATGGATCCTACGCGCATTAGAGTTTGCGATTTGAGCAACACTAAGGTAGATCCTATGGCTTTGCGCATTCGCAAAAAATTGCGTCGCGACTATGCCTTCCCCTCTAATAAGTCATTTCATATACCGGCTGTCTATTCTGAAGAAGATCCCATAAAGCCATTTGAAACTGATTGGAGTTCTCTTCTGGATAAAATTTGCAGCGAAGAAGAAGTAGTCAAAAATGCCTCTGCTTCTATAGCTGAACATGAAGATGACGACATTTACGAAGATGTGGAAAATTTCATTTCCGGACAAGGTAGACATGCTCCACCTTGCGGTACTTCTAGCTTTGTAACAGGAGCTTTTGGCTTAGCCGCCGCCCAACAAATAGTAAAACTTATTTTGCAAGCTTCTTTAGGAGCCGAGTCATTCTTGCCCTAGTTTAAAATTAAAGCAAAGAGCATCCAACTTCAAAAAAAAGCAGAACTTATCACAAGATAAGCTCTGCTTTTTTATAAATAGCTTTTGGCAAGCGAACTAGAACGACACAAATATCGGCAAAGAAATCGCTTTCTTTTCACTCTTAGCTTTATTAAGTTCTTGCGAACACAGTAAAGGATAAGTCAACCTTACAGCCTGGAAAAGATCGTTTTCTGCTTGATTAAGACTATCTAAAAACAAGTCTGTCAAACTGCTATTCGAATTGCCTTTACTTGAATCAGCCATGCCATAAATTAAAGCAGTGCAAGAGCTGCTATCTAATTGGCTGGCAATCAAAACATTGTTTTTATCTAATTGGCTGGGCAAATTCTTCATTTGCGAAGATTGTACATCCCAGATAATCATAAAACGAGCACCAGGCAAAGATTGGCGATATTGACGTAAATAGTCGGAAGTTATACTAAAGTTTTCTTTTTCGTCACTGCTGACAAAAGCCAACTTTTTACCATCGAAGCTAAAATTGCCGATTAAATAAAGCACTACTAAATCGGAAGAATTACAAGAAGCTCTTATATTTTCCAGAGACTTCTTAATATTTTCGGCTTTAGCCTCTGCTCCGGGTAAAGTTTTAACGCTAAAGCCGCGCTCTATAAAAGCTTGGCGCACTTGCATAGATTTCTGACTGTTAGAAACGTCACTTAAATTGTAATTGGGACCGACAATTAAAGTTCTAGTTTTCGTTCCTTGGCCGGAAGCAACAGCGTATAACTCAAAGGCTTTTTTAAGCTTGCGCCCTTCCAAATCGGCAACATCTATCTCAATCTTGTTAGTTCCTGGCTTAAGATCCACACAGAGATCTATTTCTAAATCGGCAATTTGCAAACCTAAAGGAGTATTCCAGAGCTTTTCTCCGTTAATAGTTAAAGATGCACTGAGGATACCAGCCGGAGCATCAATAGTACCACGCAAAGGAACTTGCTTAAGACTAGATATTTTATTTCCTATAGGCTCAACAATATTAACAAAAGGAGAGCGATCATCTTTGGCAATTTGCAAATCGTATGTTTTATTGATTAAGCGGCGAAAACCGGCTAAACCATAGACCGATTCACGCATATCCAAAGCAACTTCCAAAGAGAGAATATCACCTTTGAGAGTGGCATTCTTTACGGAACTTATCGAGTTGTAACAAATAAAGTTAGGCGAAGGTAAATCTAAAGCCGCAGCAGTCTGTTCATCGATACTGAAGGCTTGGAAAGAACTTAAAGGATACAGCGCTCCTATTAAACGCTGACCACGTTTAATTTCCAAACCGGAATTGCCATTTAAATAGATGCGCTCCTCTTCCCCATCGCCATCTATATCTTTTCTGTAAAGCAAGCGCTTTGTTTTGTAAGCTTGCGATCTGTAGCTAAGCCACGATTCATCAGTAATTTTGACACTGACATTGCCGTCTTCAGAAGACTGACGATTAAATTTAGCTCTAGCTAACCAGTTGAGATACTGACATCCACCCGAACGCGCATCCCAGTTAATATCATCCTTTTCTCTGTCTTTAAAACTTAAAGAGCTTTTGGCTATTTGATATAGTCCTTCCAATTCGGCAATTTCGTAAGCTTGTTTTCTAGCCTCTTCGTTAGTCAAGCCGCTGGGCAAGCCAACTTTTGACACAAAACTTATTCTGCTCTTTTTTAAGTCTACAGCTGCAGTAGGAGCCGGGTTAGGATCTTCGTCGGCGTTTTGGGCTGAAGTCGGCTGGACATTAACCAAAATAAACAAGAGAACTACTGACAGAGAAAATAACAGACAGAAACGGCTGCGCTCAGGTAAGCAATTTAATAACATTCTATATAACCGGCCTTAATCTTTAATTTTGTCCATATTTTTAAGTACGGCACGAATAAGTTTGCCTAAATCTGCTTGGGCATTTTCAGCAGCCTTCAAAACGTCTTCATGATTGGTGATGGCCTTAGGCGCAGACTTTTCGCCTTCTAGAGCGGGAATATCAGCAGGGACATCAGTTACACAAGAAAAACCTAGTACTTGCATACCGCTATAAACGGCAGCAATCACCTCCGGTACGGTGGACATACCAACCACATCAGCTCCCATTAAACGGAGCATTTTACGTTCAGCCGGTGTTTCGTAAGAAGGGCCTAACATAGAGACATAGACCCCTTCTTTCAAATTTATTTTTAACTTACTGGCTTCTTTTAAAGTAAGCTGACGCAAACTCGGGGTATAAGCAGAGTTCATATCAAAAAAGCGCGGCCCCAATTTTTCACTATTAGGGCCAACCATGGGATTAGAGCCTAAAAAATTTATATGATCTTTCAAAAGAATAAGCTCACCCAAGTAATGGCCCTGGCTTACAGCGCCAGAAGAATTACTTACTATCAAAGTTTTGGCTCCCAGAGCTTTAGCTACCAAGACTGGAAAGGCTACTTGGTTAATTTTATAGCCTTCATAGCAATGAACTCGACCGCGCATCATTACCACATTTTTACCTTCTAAACGGCCAAAAACTAAAGAGCCAACATGACCTTCAACGGTAGAAACTGCGAATCCAGGAATATCGCGGTAAGAAATCTCAGTTTTATTCTCAACCATATCAGCTAAAGAGCCCAGACCAGAACCTAAAATGATCATAATTTCGGGTTTGAAATTGATTTTTTTGTTTAGAAAATCAGCCGCCTCCTGTACTAGTTCCTCAGTGTTTTGTTGTTTGTCAGCTTGACATGTGCGCAAACGGCAGTCAGAGCACGAAGTTGGCACTTCAGCTAAACTGGGCAAGGCTGACGCCATTAGGCCTATTCCCAAAGTTAAAGATATAGCAATACTCCTAAAATTCATGACTACAATTTCCCAGCCCTTATCTCTAATAATTTCGTCACCGAAACTTCAAATTTTCGCTTCATAAACGCAAAAATCCATACAGCCTTCGCTTATTGTCTTTTTAATTCAGCCTTCCTGTTTGTCTTGTCAAGACCTTGAGCGAAGGAAAAAGCTTGCTAAAATCTGTTTAAGAAAAAAATGTTCATTAAATTTCTCAATTGCCTAGGAAGATATATAGAATTTTTGCTCACCGGTCAGAGTGATTTTAAAATTACTACTTCTGAATTTGAAAAAGCAGAAATTATCGATAATGAAGTGCAAGCTAAAATTGCTTTGCAAGAGGTGCGCGTTTATTTAAAAAAAGCGTTTTCTATAAATTTAACTAATCCAATAGTTATAAAACTCGGCCAACCCCAAACCTGGGATTGGAAATTGCGCCTAACTTCCGGATTCACTCACATCGGTAATTATTGTTGTGAGCAAATGGGAGAAAACTCAGCCCACATGGTAACTATTGTTCCTGGACTAGAACGCACTAAATTTAAATCAGTGCTTTGCCATGAGCTAACTCACGCTTTTCAAGCTGAACACGAAATGTTGCGTAACTTTAGAGGCTATAAAGAAGGCATGGCCCGTTGGGTAGAATATCATTTTCTATTAGACAACCAACAAGAAGCAGAAGCTAAGAAAATTAGCGGCTTTGGTTTAGTGTTATTGGGAAACATGCTCAATAAAATTTTGCTCTACGAAAAAGAGCATGGACGAGCCGCCACTTGTCGCTGGCTAGCTTCCATGGATAAGAATTAAAAAAAATACCCTCCTAACCATTTCATTAAGTAAGGAGGGTATATATTATCTAGTTATTTTGTGTAGACTTCATGCTTATCTAACGGACGTTGCGACGAGAGCGACGCACAACTCCTGAAGAACGGCTACCAGAGCGGCGCCCGGAACGAGCAACACCGACATTATCGTTTCCTCTGTAAGAATCAGTCGAAGAGCTAGAAGTACGGCGGCGAGAGCGACTTCCGGAAGAAGTACGACGGCTGTACCCTCTGGAAGATCCATCACTCGACGTACCATAACCGCTATTTTCATAGAGATCGTCGGCAATATAGTCTCCAGAAGCAGGCTGATCGTAAGTACCTAATTCGACATAGTTGCTTTCGTTATAAGAACCATAGGCAGGATACTCAAATTTTTCATCTTCAAGCTCAGGAGCTTGGCCATAATACCTAACATAATCATCATAAGTATCGGCATCATCATAATGGCTCATATAGTCGCTTCTGACATGCTCATTGTAAGCAGAAGAATCATAAGCACTGCTCAAACGATAATCGTAGTTGGTAGCGGCCATGCTTTTAGCAGCACTCCTAGAACGACGGCGAGAAGCAGGTTTAACATTTTCTTCAACCACTTTGCTAGAAGAAGGAGAAGGAACTGACTCAAACTTTTCAGCAGCAGAAACTTCTTCTTTAGCTTGTGTATTCTTACTGACTTCACGGCGACGAGACTTACGCGGACTATAATCGTCACGACGATTTCTCGGAGAGCTAAAAGCCCGATCATAGCTGCGACGAGCGGCTTCTATATCAGCTTCTTCCAAATCGGAAGCATGACTACCGTTGTTGAAGCGACGACGATAAATAGAGCTTACCACTGGCTCATCAACTTCTACAAAAGACTGTCCCTCTACCTTGGGAAGAGCCAAAGCTTGTTCTATTTGCTCTTCGCTCATACCATTAGCTGAAGCTGAAATTTCAGCAATAGCGTCAACTTCAGTAGGAGAGGCCTCAGGAGCAACAGTTTCGTTTTTCTGAACTGTCTCAGTTTCGGCCGCAGTCTCACCCTCAGGCTTAAGCATAGGTTCAGGTTTGGAAACAATTTCTTCTGCTACGGAATTATCCAAAGCGTCGGAGACAATATTTTCAGCTCTATTCTCGACAGTAGGTAGACTCCGTTCAACATTTTCTGTCTTTTCTGCAGACTCAACAGCAACCTCTGTACGACGAGCACGGCGGCGACGGCGTGTCGGAGAAGTTTCGGACTTTACTTTGGCTTCAACTTCCTTGGCGAAATCATGAGTTGTCTCAGGAGAGTTCACAGACTCTGGCTCACCCAAAACATCTTCTACAGCTGAAGTGATAGCTCTAATTTGAGCGCAAACCTTCTCTTGTGCTGATGTAGAAGGAGCTTCTTCTTCGCAAACAACTGCAGACTTATTGCGAGTGCGACGAGAACGTATGCTGTGATGAGCAGAGCTGCCGCGTAAAGGAGTCATCTCAAATTCGGCACGTTCTTGCGGAGTCATATTTTGATAATAAGCTTGCATGTCAGTCATGACATTGCGCATATTATCTCTAGCAGTAGCGGTTGCAAGTTGCTCTTTCTTTTCAGGTGTGGACACAGCAGTAATGCGTTTTTCAGCAATTTTGCTATTTTCAGCAGAAGCACTCTCTTCCTGACGACGGTTGCGACGGCTGCTCTCATTGCTAGAACGTTTGCTACTCTCTTCAGTCCTTTCCTTATTTTCTCTAGAAGACTGCTTTTCCGGCTGGTGAGTAGGCTCAAAAATTTCGTAAGTTTGGCGCATGCTGGCCGGTTGACGACGTGAAATAGAGAATTTGCGAACCTCAACAGGGCGCAATTCATCAGCCAGACCATCTATTCCGAAGTAACGTCCAATGCGACGTACTGCCTCATCTAAACGAGAATCACGGAAAGAATTGGTAAGTTCACGGAAACGAACTACACGCTGACGCAAGGAAGAGTCATCTAAATAAATGACAAATTGAGCATCGGAATGGCTAGCTGCCTCCCAAGCATTGCCTTCTCCAGAATTAGGATAAGCCAACTCGGCGTAGATACCAGCTCTACGTAAGGCATACAGTACAGGCAAAAGCAAAGACACAGCTGCTTGACTACTACCAGCTAAACATACATCAGATTGCTTTTCAATATTGGGAACTAAGTTGGCTTCCCGCACAGCTCTCAAAGTCATATCCAAATCGACAGCGCAATCGACTGCCGGAATATCACGACCTCCTAAGAGGCGGGAGAGCTCATCACAACGGCCACCAAAACTGAGCACGTTACGCCCGCAACTAATCTGGAAAACTGTGCGATTATAACATTCTACATCGGGTACCAAGAGAGGAGACAAGCGATAAGAAACTTTAAGCTCGTCTAAATAAGCACGTACAGCTTCAAAATGTTCGCGACATTCAGGGCAAAGATACCCAAAAATAGAAGGAGCAACCTGAGATAACTCGCGGCAGCATTTTTCTTCACAGCCCATAGTCCAAAGAGGATGAGTGCGGTAACGATGATGGCATTTAGGGCAAAGTTCACCACTGCGGCGAGAAAAATAATCAAAGAGACCTTGCTGATATTCAGCACGGCATTTTTTGCATCCTAAAGAGTTTAATTGTACTTTTAAGTCACTCAATCCTAAAGCATTAAAGAAATCATAGGCGATCATCAGAGCTTCGACATCGAGACTTGGTAAAATGGAACCTACAGCTCCTACCCCAAAACGATGGCTCTGTATAGCTGATTGATCACGCCCTTTAGGAGCAGCAAATACAGGAGCTAGGTAATAAAGTTTGGCTGGCTCACCGTTTCTGGAAATGGGCAAATTTTCATCATTTATAGCTCTAATCATGGGCACAAGCATATTGGCGCGCATGGCAAAGCGATGATTTTGCTTATCAGTTACTGTCCAAATATCATTTTCTACAAAACTTGATGTGCTGCCCATGCCTTTGGCAAAGAGATCGGCACTTTCAAATACCGGAGTACGAACTTCCTGGTATCCATAAATTTCAGCTAACTCTATAGCAACATTCTCCACAAAATGCCACGGAGAAACCTCCGAAGCCAGAACATCCTTAGCCCCTTGAATATTGCGAAGCATCATATATTGTTTTTTAAACCTCCAAAGCGAACTTTCTGGCCACTTTAAGTTCTGAAAACCATCTTCGCAGACTTCCTGCTCTTGGGGAAGCGCCGCTTTGTCCCAAACTCAAGCCGGAGCACACAACCGTCAGTAGGCAAGCTCTACGGCGAGAAACGCTACTAAACAAACCGTCAAAAAGGGACAATTCTCTTACAAAATGGCCCGCGAAATATAAAAAATAAGATAAAGCTGTGTTTTCAGAAAGCAACTATGGCCAAGCACAAAAAACTTTTTAAAAATATACGGCCGGACCACAGCCAACAGGCTGAAATTTTAGCCGAACCGCACCTATAAAAATGGAGCAGTCTGCCCCTAGTCTATTCTTAACAAATGGGCAAAAAGCCCCCTAATAAAAGCTCTGAAAGGAAAGTTTTGCCATATTTCTCTGTGCCAAGAAAATGTCTAGCCGTCCGCCCCTACAGGGCAAAAATAAAAACCCAAACATAAAAAAACAGCCAAAGACAAACTGAAACAGAGATCCTTATTGTAAGCGGCACTCAGAGGCCTTATAGGATTCTGAGCGCCGTCTATCTTTTTATCGAGTGGCCAATTAGCTAGCCAACTAGCTAATTATTCGACAACTTCTTCAATAAGGGCGCGAGGAGCAACTTCCTCGTCACCAATAACAATAGACTCGAGAATGAAGCGCTTGGCTTCTTTAATAGTCTCAGGCTTGTTGGCATGCAACACGGCCAAAGGCTGACCTTTTTCGATCTTGGAACCTACACGGTGAGTCATCTCGATACCGACAGCAGGATCGATAGAATCTTCTTTTCTCAAGCGGCCAGCGCCCAAAGCGGTAGCAGCGAAGCCGATCTTCTGGGCGTGAATAGAAGTGACATAGCCAGAACGAGGAGCTAAAACGGGTTCAATGATGGAAGCCTGAGGAAGCAAGGACAAGTCATTAACAACTTCACCATTACCACCCTGAGCAGAGAACATTTCACCCAATTTGCGCAAGCCAGCACCGCTGACCAAAAGCTCGCGAATCTTCTTACGAGAAGAGTCTAAGTCGGGGCAAATGCCAGCCATTTGCAAGAGATGAGAAGCCAACTCAACAGAGACGGTCTCCAAAGCAGAACCAGGGCGCTCGTTGCGCAAAATTTCGATAGCTTCACGAACTTCCAGAGCGTTACCAATCAAGGTACCTAAAGGCTGATCCATGTCGGAAATAACGGCTCTAACTTTACGACCGATATGAGTACCTAAATCGACCATACGACGGGCCAACTCACGAGCATCTTTGAGGTTGGTCATGAAAGCGCCACGGCCATACTTAACGTCCAAAAGGATACATTCAGCGCCACAAGCGATCTTTTTACTCATTACTGAAGAGGCAATCAAAGGAATGGAGTCTACAGTGGCGGTTACATCACGTAAAGCATACATTTTACCGTCAGCAGGCACTAAGTTACCAGTCTGGCTGATAACGGCTACGCCAATACGACGAACTTGATCGAGGAACTCTTGAGAAGTAAGATTGGTGCGCAAACCAGGAACGGATTCGAGCTTGTCGAGAGTTCCGCCGGTATGCCCCAAACCACGACCGGACATCTTAGCTACAGTAGCACCAGCAGCAGCGGCCAAAGGAGCTAAAATGAGAGTGGTGGTATCACCTACACCACCAGTAGAATGTTTGTCTACTTTTACGCCGGGCAAGCTAGAAAGATCGACGACATCGCCAGAATCGATCATAGCTTGGGTAAGGGCGGAAAGCTCGGGAACGGTCATGCCATTAAACCAAACGGACATGAGCCAAGCAGACATTTGATAAGGCTCTACTTCTATACCCTTGGCATAGTTCAAAATAAACTCGCGAATCTCTTCGGGAGTATGCTCACCGCCATTGCGCTTTTTAAGAATAAACTGATAAGGATTCATTATTTGTTCAACTCCCTTACAATACCGCGAACTAAATTGATGAAACGAGGCTTGGCTTCAGCCGCAGCTCTGAGAACGTCTTCGTGAGTGTCGTTGGAAGGTCCGTGATGCAACACGTTAGTCACGCAAGAAATACCGACTACTTTCATTCCACAATGGACAGCAGCAATAGTTTCGGGCACTGTAGACATACCTACGACATCGGCACCAAAGCCTTTGAGCATACGAATTTCGGCAGGAGTCTCGTAAGAAGGACCAGACATGGCAACATAAACGCCTTCAGCCAGTTTAAAGCCTACATCTTCAGCAACTTTGCGAGCCAACACCTGGAGTTCGGGAGTATAAGCTCTGGACATAGGCGGGAAGCGAGGACCAATCTTCTCATCATTGGGACCGACTAAGGGATTGACGCCCATAAAGTTGATATGATCGGTAATCAACATAAGATCGCCAACTTTAAGGTCGTCGCGAATACCGCCAGCAGCATTGGTTACCACCAAAGTCTCGGCGCCCAAGCCATGCAAAACGCGGACGGGGAAAATAATATTCTCCATCTTGTGGCCTTCATAATAGTGAACACGACCTTTTAATATAGCAACTGGACGGCCTTCCAAGGTGCCCAATACCATAGAGCCAACATGGCCGTGAACTGTAGAAACGGAGAATCCAGGGATGTCCTTGTAAGGTACTTCGACAGGATTTTCTACTTGATCGGCCAGACTGCCTAAACCGGAGCCCAAAACCATAGCGACTTCCGGAACAATGTCCGTATACTTGCGAATAGCCTTTACAGCATCCGCTATCATCTCACTCAGAGAGGATTTGCTCATGTTGCCTTATCTCCTTATAGAGAACTATTTTCTCGCTTTTCCAGAGCCCTGATTTCGGCCGAAAAGCTGCTGATATCTTTAAAATTCTTACATATGGAAGCGTAGCGCATGTAGGCCACGTCATCCAATTCACGCAAAGCGTCCATCACATATTCGCCAACAACCTTAGATGGTACTTCTTTAAAGCCTCTGCCTCTCAACTCCTGTTCAACATGACACGAGAGGGCTTCTAGACGCTCGTAAGGTATTGGACGCTTTTTACAAGCAATCAGAACACCGCGCAGCAGCTTCTGTCTGTCAAAATTTACTTTGCGTCCGTCTTGCTTAATAACAATCAAAGGCAAACCTTCGCAGCGCTCATAAGTCGTAAAACGCCTCTTACAAACTACGCATTCACGACGACGGCGCACAGCAGCTCCATCGTCAGATAGTCTGGAATCGACAACCTTTGTATCTTGGTTTTCGCAAAACGGACAAAACACTTCTAAAACACCTTATTAAGCCAATCAGCTATATACTGGAAAACATTCTGCTTGCTCTTGACTTTACTTTTGCGCTCCTGAACAGGCAGATTGGCAACTCCATATAAAAGCAATCCTACCACAGTAGAATATATGGGAGAGGCCAAATTTTGCGGCAAACGAGAAGGATAGCAAGGAGCAGCCACGCGTACTGGTACACCTAGTACTTTGCGAGCTTTCTGAGCCAATCCCATTAACAAAGAAGTGCCGCCAGTAAGAACAACTCCAGAAACGTTAAGCCTCAAATTAGTAGAAGCTTGCTCCATTTGTTCTTTCATCCAGCCTAGTTGCTCATCAAGTTGGGCCTCCAGCACATTAGCTAAATCCCGCCTAGTAAAAGTCACTTGTATATCGTTGGAAACAGATTGAGCTACGATCGCTTTGTCACCACTTCCATCGGTAAGGAACTCAGCCGAAGCGCTGCCTTCTTCTAAAATAACTCTTTCAGCTTCAGATCTTGGTATGTTGAAAAACTGGGCCACATCCAAAGCTAAGTAACTTCCTCCCCTACCAAGAACGCTAGAATAAGCTATTTCATGATTGACATAAATAGCCAAGTCCAAAGTTCCCAGTCCCATGTCTACCATCATTACGCCCAAAGCTTTTTCGTCTTCAGTTAAAACAGCCCAAGACGACGCTATAGAAGATGGGATAAAGCCCTTGTCATAAACGCCTATACCAGACCCCTCCAAAAGGCCACGTAAATTACGTAAATAGGAAGAAGAAGCTGCACAAGCGTAAGCCTCAGCCTCCAGCCTATGGCCTATGAGCGCTTCCGGATTGACTATACCACGCTGATTATCAACAGAAAAACCGCGCGGAATAACTGTAACAATTTCACTTCCAGAAGGAACGCCGACCTGGTTGGTACTCTTTATTACTCTGTCTATATCGGCCTTAGTAATGCCTTGATCGTCTCCACTTATAGCCACAACTCCGGTGCTATAACTGGAAGTAACTGACTCACCAGTAATGCCTACAATAGCTTTGTCTACGCCATAGCCAGCTTTTTCAACTTCAGCAATTACATGATCTATGGCATCTCCAGCTTCACTAACATTGGTTAAAACTCCGTTAGTGAGCCCGCTGCAATGGTAGACCCCTCTGGCAACGATATCGAGATCTCCATCATGCGAAAACTCTGCAACAGCACAAACTACTTTGCTGGTACCTATATCCAGCGCTGCGAGGGTATCCATTTTGGCCACCCTAACACACCACCTCTCACAGTCTAAACAATATACTCCCCCCCGCCAATAAAATTACAACCACTGCAAAGCAGAATCGTCTAAATCAAACTTTTCAGCCCAACCGCTTTCTTCTTCATTTGCAGCCTCAGCCGCCTTTGTCGAGGCCTCAGTTTGCTTATCTTCAGTTTCAGAGGCTTTCTTATCAGACTCCGCTACAGAAGTGACAGCCTCGGCAACAGGTTGTTCCGGCTGACTTTGAGCACTTTCCTCCACCTGGGAAGCTTCTTCTTCAGGTTTTGCTACAGAAGTGACAGCCTCGACAGTGGGCTGTTCCGGCTGACCTTGAGCATTTTCCTCCACTTGAGAAGCCTCTTTTTCAGGTTCTGCTACAGAAGTGACAGCCTCGACAGTGGGCTGTTCCGGCTGACCTTGAGCACTTTCCTCCACTTGAGAAGCTTCTCCCTCAGAGTTAGCCTCAGCTTCAGTTGAAACTTCATTTGGCTGAACAGGTTCTTCAAACTCGTCTTCAGCTTCATCTTCGAGAAGAGGCACAGCCCTTTCTTTACTTTCAGCTTCATGCTGTTCCGATTCCTGCAGAAGGGCCAAACGAATCTTCTCAGATACGCCACCCTTGTAAGACCACTCGGATAAATCGCCGTAATCAGCTATATCATCCGTTTCTTTTATATCATTTAATATTTTTTCAGGCCAAGCAGCCCACTCCAATTCGGAAGCCAGGAAACTCTCTAAATCCTGTAAATGAGCGCTCATTAAAACGGACTTAGCTACTCCATAAGCTCCTGCACTTTCCGAAGGCAATACGCAAGAGCGACGATAATTACCCCACTCGATATCCTGACGCATAACCCGGAAGCGCTCTATTATCTCATAGCCGCTGTAGCTGTGCCACTCTTCTATAGGAGAGTAATGTAAGGAGTTTAAAACTATAGCCAGAGCTTTTTCATCGTCGTGACAATCGACAAGGCAACTTAAAGCCTCAAGCTCACATTTCCACTTGGAATCACTGGCGAAAAGATCACTATTTTCTTTATACCATTCAGAAGCAAAGGCAGCCCAAGAAGAATCATTATCCTCGTCTTCATAAGGTGCAAAAACAGCTCGTAAAGCGCCACAAATTTGCGTAATACACTCCTGAGGAATACTCTCTAATGTGTGCAAATTTTCTTTCAGCTTATGTACAAGCTCAGAAGTTGCACTACTCCAGTCAATTTCTTCCTCATATCCGAATAAAGCCGGAATTTGTTTTTCTAAGAAAAGACGATACCTGGGAGAATTTTCAGCACTAACTTTCTCTAAAACTGAACGGAGTTTCTCAGCTTCTTCATTGCCTGAAGCTTCAGAAGAACGAGAATATTGTGAAAGGTTTCGATAATAAGTAAGTAGAGCTTTGCCAGCGCCTACCCACAAAGACTTGTCTTCATCAGGCTTACCTGAGCACAGCTCTATAATGCCTTGCAAATAGGCAGATTGTTCTGGAGTGCAATCTATAAAGGCAAATTCCCAGTCAGCTGGATTACTAACGAGATCAAAGATAGCTTTGGCACTTACTGGTACTTTCTCAGGTATTTCTTCAGAATCGGTAAGGCTAGACCCTATTAAATTGTTATGTAATTCTAAACAATCGCGATATTGCCAAAAAGCCAAAGCAAGAAGCAACTCAACTAGAGAAGGAGTAAATCCATAAGGAGCTCTAGTTAAAGCTTTTATAACATTATTGGCGTCGACACAACTCGTAGTTCCAGGCTGGCCTAAAATTTGTGAGCACAAGAAATTATAGCCTTTAGCTACCTGAGATTCGGGGTCTTTTTTAACTAAATGGAAATAATGCCAGCTTCCTTTGGAATTTTCCGATTCCATCAAGTTTGTCTCTACAAAAGCTGACTGAATAATATTGAGAAAATTGCGATTATTGGAGCGCAAAGCGATAGGGCCACGGCAGCCCAAGATATAAGAAATCAGACCTTGCCTGGCACGCCTAGCCATATCTCCATCGTGTAAGCTGAGCAAATCTCCATTGCTGAGCATAGGAGGCTGTCCTACCAAAGAGCTGATAATTTTATTTACCAATGAGTATGTAGCGTCCAAGTCAAAATCAACATACACCTCACCATCATGGTAAAGAAGCAAATTCTTTGTATTAGCTATGTGAGCAACAGAAGCTTCTAAGCGATCTTTTGTCTCTTTTAAAAGCTCTTGAGCTTTTTCATGTTCTACAGAAGTAGGATCACAGAAAGGAATTTCTACAGCACAAATACGCTCTAAAGCCAAAACATCTAAAGCATCTTTAGATACAGAAACAGGATCTTTTAGAAGGGCTAAAATCAGTTGTTTGTGCTTAAAAGCTCCCTTATCGGCCAACTTTTTCACACGTTCAAGTTCAGCCTTATCTTCAGCTGCTACCAAGATAAAATTGACGTCGCCTTTGTAAGGACGAAGTTGCTCCAAGCTATCAGTAAATTCTTCCATAAGCTTGGCCGGATCGCCAATTTCAGAAGCTAAAACAACACTAACTCCAGCAAAACGATCTGTATAATATTCGTCATTAAAGTCTTGGGCTTCAATTTTAGTAAACGCTAAACCTGACTTGATGACAGAACGCACATCAAATCGGGAGCGCACACGATTGCGCATGCGAGCTAAAGCTTCGCCTAAAGTGACCTTGCGGCGCTCAACAGGCAAAGCATATTCGCCAGTTTTTTCGTTAAATTCAAGTGCCTTTTTCTCTTTAAGCAATTGTAAACTATGGCTAGCGACCTTAGTTTCTTTTTCGCCTAAATGCATAGCCCAAAGAATATTCTCTTCGGTACTCTTGAACCGATCGTGAGCAATCAATTGGATAAGCAAAGTCAAACGCAAAATACGGCGAGCTTGAGGGACGTCTCCGGCTATTATCACCGATTTGTTGAGACCTTTTACGTAGTCCGAATTGGCAGGATCAGCAGCGAAAGTCTTTTCAAAGTAAGTGAAAAGAGAATCCAAAGGATAAAGATGAAGGCGGCCATTAGGTTGTACGATGGCGAAGTTGCGCAAAAAATAAAGGAAACCACCAGGAGCAGCATCACAGAAGAAATTGAAAGCGGTTCTCCCTGGTCCAGCCATAGCCAAAGCCACTCTAGGTAGAGCAAAAGCCACAGCTGGATGTAAAGGATAAGCTCCATGCATTACCGTTTCAGTAATCCACTTTTCGGAGCTCCCTTTATAAAGGCCTGATTGGATCAATCCTTCAGTGACAGTGCTAAAATCTTTATAGCTTAAAAGTGAATACCAAAGTTCTCCTTCGATATGCTCAATAATAGAAGAGCTGACAAAGCTCTCCCATTCACCAGTGCGTCCAAGTATCGAAACAGGCTGAACTTTGGAAAAAATGGCTATCGCTTTTTCCTCGTCTTCTAGGGAAAGACGACTAACTTCACTGTTAATAGCAGCAACACAAAGTACTGAGGAAGTGGCGCGACGACAAAAAGCGCAAAAATCTTCTAAAATTGAAGCAGAATCGTCTTTTTGTAATACTTTTTCAATTAAGCTATCCGCTTCATCAAGAAGAATTAAAAGGCCCTCATAACCATTTTGACGCAAATAATCAGAAACTTTTTGGCAAGTCTCTTCCAGACTCAAATTTGCTTCCAGAGTGACATCAAGTTTTTTATCCAACAAAGAGGTCTGTAAAGCCTTGCGTACGGAAGCTTCGAAATTAGAACCGCTTTTATCAAAAATGGGCACAACTACGAGCCAAGGACGATTGCCTGTGCGAAGTTCGCTAAAACTTTTTACTAAAGAAATATCATCAAGCAAGGAAAGCGTGGACGAAAATTCTTCCGAAGGTGCGCTTACGGTTAAGAGCCTACCAAAAAGGGCTAATAATGATGTCTTTCCTACTCCGAAAGTTCCAGATAGAAGAATTGTGCCACCTTTTGTAGCACTTTCAACCATAGACTTGAGAGCCTCAAGCTGAGGAGAGAGAGGTTTGAAATTTTCTTTAAGAAAAATGTTGTCCGGTGCAGTGATAGCTTTATATATATCAAATTCTGCTCTCTGGGTTATGTTTACCTTGACCAATTGACTCAATGACTGAGTGCCTATTGCAGCCATCACACGCCTCCAACACGCTACCTATTAAATGCCCTATTTTTATACAAAGCGCAGACATTTAACTACGCTAAAAAAAGCCAAAACCCTCCATTTTTTTGGGTTTTTACGGGATTAGACCGCTTCAAGGGATAACATAAAAAAGCTAACGGACAAATATAAAATCTAGGAATACAAGAAGCCTCCAAGAATAGAGCCTACCTTTAAGCGTGGGAGGCTGGACGTTAAAATGATAACTTATATCACCAAAAATTTACCAGGAATAGGCGGCGTCATGCGCACCTATCCCGAAGACTTCATTGTTGAAGAAATTCCGGCTTACGATCTAATAAATCAAGGCGAACATATTTTCATCGAAGTCACTAAGAAACAAATTACCACCCAAGCAGTAGTTGGCGAGTTGGCTGCGGCTTTAAATATAAAATCTTCTGATATTGGTTATGCTGGCATGAAAGACAGACAAGCCGTAACAACCCAGCGTTTTTCCGTTCCAGCCGCTCTTTGGCCACTTAAGGAAGGATTTGCACCTTTAAGCGTCAGTGAAGTTATTAAACCATGCAAACTGGCAGAGCGCTTAGTTATACCTGATAACCTTACTTTCCAACTAAAAATTTTGGGATTACACAATAACAAATTGCGCACTGGCCACTTAAAAGGAAACCGTTTTACTATTCGCTTGCGTCAATGCGTTCCCAATTGGCCAGAACTAGCCGAGCCTATTCGCCAAGCCATTATGACTAACGGATTTGCTAATTTTTACGGGCCACAGCGCTTTGGTAGAGAGGGTAACAATGCAGAAATAGGCCTTAAGGGCTTAAAAAGTGGCAAAATATTCGGCCCTAAATGGCGTAAATGGTTAATTATTTCTGCACTTCAATCCGAGCTTTTCAATGTCTGGCTTAATGAGCGCATAAATGATGGACTCTTCGCTACGGCTGTTTGCGGTGATGTTTTCGGCAAGCTGCCGCAAGGGGGAATTTTTTATTCAACAGAGCCAGAGAACGAGCAACCTAGATTAGATGCTTTTGAGATCTCACCTTTAGGCCCTATTTTTGGTTGCAAAATGTTTAAGGCCAAAGAAGAAGCTCTGGAAAGAGAGCAGAGAATATTAGATCGCTACGATATCAAATTGGAAGAATTTAAGCCCCTTAAAGCTGAAGGCAGCCGCCGCAAAGCTCGCTTAAAAATTGAAGATTTGGAAATTACCTCTGTTGAGGGCGATCCGGTATTTAAATTTACTCTTCCTTCGGGAAGTTATGCTAGCGTGTTGATTGGCGAATTTACTAAAACTTCCGATCAAAACGTCAGCGAAGACGACGATACAGCTTCAGAATAATTAACTTTCAATTACTAAACATAGTAAAAAGCCCTGTATTTTTTTACAGGGCTTTATTTATTAAGAGCTACTTTTGGTTATGCTTTTCAAAATATTTGCTCAAGCGTAAAGCAATATTTTCCTGAAGATTTACGTAATAAAAGCTATAGTCTAAAGAATGGAAACTAGCCGGCCCAAAACTAGATACGTGGCGCGAATAATAGGCTTTGGGATTTTCTAAACTGCGGCAAATAACGGTGCCTCTTTCCAAACAAAGTTGAGCATCAGCCAAAGGAGCGCCTATTTCACAATGACCTCCCTTATCCATATGCAACGAGCCTTTATTGAGGCTTAAGGGAGCATAAGTATCATCAGTGCGCCAGTTCAAAGGATTGATAGCTCTGGTTCCTGGGGAGAGAAGCACACTCTTTGCCTCTATATTTTCGGGCCCTTCCGTATTGTAGGAAATAATAACCCCAACATCATCAGCACTTTGAGCCATTTTAAGGAAAGGACAACTTTGAAGAATGGCATCGAATACACCAAAACCAATTACATAAGCTGCAACCATACGCTTATAATAATCTTGGTGCTTGGCAAAATAGAGAGTCAAAACATAAAGAGCCATTAAAGAACCTTGTGAATGACCGGCCAAAATGAAAGGCCTACCGTTATTCACATGGGTAAAATAATAATCTAAAGCGGCAAAAATATCTTCTCTGGGAGCGCCTTCGTACAATTTAAGTTCTTCTTGCTTACTAAGCTTACCGGCACTAAAAGCATTGCATTGGCGATACAGCGGTATAAAAACATTAGTAGATTTTGTAAAAACGGAAGCTTGCAAACGCTCATATTTTTTCGCATTAGTGCGTAAAGAAGAGTCGTTTATATCACAAATTAGAGGGGCATTAGCTTCTGTTGGGGCATAGCAAGTAGGACAAAGATAAATCGTATCGGCAGGATGAATTATTTCTTGGGGATAAGCCAACCAGTTGCTTCTATTCGAGTAGTCGGTAATGGTATTTTCTGGCATAGCTTTTTTGCCACCTCGCTTAAAACTTATTGCTGAAGACCCGGCCGATTTTGCTAAGCGAACTGTAAATCCTTGTCAGGCATAAAATAATAAAGTACAATCCTGTCAATATCACCAATGGCAAAGTAAACGTTTTTTTACTGAGAGTGAAGGGATTATGCGTTATATTTGCTCAGAGTGCGGACATAAAGAGAGCATCAATTCATTAAGATCGAAATGCCGCTGTGGCGGTTTATGGAAACTTGATTTTCAGCCACCTAAATTTGCCTTAAATGGTATTGATCAAAAAGAATGGAGCCTATTTCGCTACCGTAAGTTTATGGCTCTGACTGACGAAAGTTGGCGTAATATTTCATTGGGCGAGGGTATGACGCCAATTGTACGTTTAAATAATGATGTTCTTCTCAAAATGGATTATTTTATGCCAACTCTTTCTTTTAAAGATCGAGGTGCAGTTGTACTAATTTCTCATTGTAAATCTATCGGAGTTACCAAAGTTGTCCAAGATAGTAGTGGAAATGCCGGAAACTCTATAGCAGCCTATTGCGCAAGAGCCAATATTGAATGTGAGATATTTGTTCCCGAAAACACTTCTCCCAAAAAAATTTCCATGATTAGAGCCCATGGAGCAAAGTGCACAGTTGTCCCCGGCAATCGAGACAATTGTGCCGAAGTATGCAGAGAAAAAGTTGAGAAAGAAGGAATTTACTACGCAAATCACGTTTACAATCCATTATTTTATGAAGGCACAAAAACCTATATATACGAAGTTTTCGAACAACTTAAGCGAATTCCGCACTATTTAGTTATTCCTGTTGGGAATGGCACTCTATTTCTGGGAATAGTATCAGCTCTAGAACATCTAGTACACAGCGGCATGATAGATCAAATGCCACAAATTATCGCTTTGCAAAGCCAGAATTGCGATCCTTTGTTTCAAGCCATGCAATGTCATTGCTTACTTCCGGCCTCTATAACACCTAAACCTACTATGGCAGAAGGCATAGCTATAGGTAAGCCCAAAAGAGGGCGCGAAATTTTAGAAATAAGTAGAAAATATAAAATTGACTTTGTGCATGCTCCTGAAGACAAAATATTATCAGCAAGAAATGCTTTAGCTGCTAAGGGCATATATTGTGAACATACTACAGCAGCCAACTATGCAGCCTACTTAGAATACTGTCGTTTGCATGGTCCTATATCTGATTGTCTAATAACGATGTGTGGTGCGGGATTGAAATCAGATTAGCGATGAAAGGATAACGAAATTTATCCCGGCAAAACACGCTGGCCACTGCGCAATTCTTGTTGGTAGGCGTAGGCATATACCACTTCAGCTCCCAGCAAAAAAACGATGGCCATAATATATAGCCAAGTCATTAAACCAACCAAATACCAAATAGATCCGTAAAAAGCTGATACTTGACCAAAACGAACACCATATTCTAGATAGGCCAAACTAGACAATTTCCAAGCTATACCGGAAAAAGCTGCTCCGGGAATTAAATAGCCTACAGGTAAAGACTCGGCTGGCAAAAGTCTATACATCATCAAAAATAATACGCTGGCTCCTAAAGGTACAAATATCCAGGAGACAATCCAATTCCAAATTAAGGCCTGATCTAAAGAAAATCCCATAAAAGAAGGTAAAGCAAAACTTGAAATAATATTTTGTACCAAAGTCATTAAGCCAGTAAAGGTTAAAAGGGCTATAAAAGCTAAGCCTGTTACTAAAATAAGATACATACTGACTAAATTGCTAGAAAACCAATTGCGTCTATCAGTTATATTCCAAACACGATTTAAGCTATATTCCATAGATACGAACATGTGGCGACCAGACCACAGGCCTAAAATAACGGAAATAATTACATTACGTCCAATATGATCAGCCAGAACGGATAATTCTTTTTCTACCCATTCGCTAGTAGCAGGCATCAGTTGCTGAATTAGTCCTACTGTATAAGCCAAACCACCCGATTCTTTTAAAGAAACCGAGCTGATTTGAGAAAAACCAGTGATAACTTGCTGATGGATCCAATCGATAGAAAAAATCCAACTAAAAAAAGAGACCAGAACCAAACACATGGGAAAGAGCGAAAGGAATGCGTAAAAGGCTATGCCTGCCGCTAAAAAAGTACAATCATTTCTGATAAAATTACGGATCACGTCGGCTAAAACCAAGAGCCAAAAGCGGCAAACATGGCGCAACTGAGAGAATTTTCCTTCCTGTTCCATCTCTGTCTACACCAAGCGAATTTTCAGTCTTCAAACAATTGATCGTGGTATTTAATAACCTCAATGTCAGTACAATACTCTTCAGCTACACTCATAGAAATTTGTCTAGTGTGCAATAAATAAGCCAAATGTAAATCCAAAGTTTGCATACCTTCAGAGCGTCCCATCATTAAGAAACTGCGAATTTGCGAAGTTTTTCCCTCGCGAATAATGCCTGACATACTACTATTCATTAGCATAATTTCCATAGCGGCTACCCGTCCGCCACCATTGCACCTGGGAATAAGTTGTTGGCAAATAATGGCCTTAAGCGATCCAGAGAGCAAAGATCTCACTTGAGATTGCTCTTCAGGAGGGAAAATATCTACTATGCGGGCTAAAGTTTGGGTTACAGAGCTAGTATGCAACGTAGCCAATACCAAGTGACCAGTTTCAGAGGCACGCAAAGCTTGATTTATAGTATCTAAGTCGCGCATCTCGCCTACCATAAGCACATCTGGAGATTCACGCAAAGAAGCTTTCAAAGCGTCAGCAAAATTGTGAGCGTGTCGCCCTAACTCGCGCTGCTCCAAAAACGATTTAGCAATAGGATGAATAAATTCTATGGGATCTTCGACAGTAATAATGTGATCAGTACGAGTATAATTGATATGATTGAGCATAGCGGCCACAGTGGTAGACTTTCCACAACCAGTAGGGCCGGTGACCAAGACAAGACCTTTAGTAGATTCAGCAATATCTTTGAGAACTTTGGGCAACCCCAACTTGCTCAAAGTAGGCACTTCGTTGGGAATTACGCGAAAAACGGCTCCGCGCCCACCGTAATGATTGAAAGCATTAACTCTAAAACGCGATAAGCCTGGACAGTTATAGGCGAAATCGACGTCCCCCATAGTCAAAAAAGTTTGGTAGTCTTCCTCATTCATCAAGGGCAAAATCATCTCGGCTACCGCTTTGTCATCGAGTTCATCGATATCTAAAAAGTGAATTTTGCCTTGAATGCGCAATGCAGG
Organism: Candidatus Bruticola papionis; assembly: GCA_002407045.1. Classification (GTDB taxonomy): domain Bacteria; phylum Vulcanimicrobiota; class Xenobia; order Xenobiales; family Xenobiaceae; genus Bruticola; species Bruticola papionis. The sequence goes on from DHKB01000011.1 coordinate 90,151, forward strand.
ACAACTATTTTCCTGAATGTGCAAATCGGAAGCGCCTTTTTCGACAGCTTGGCGCAACAAATTTTCTAAAGTCAGCATATCTTAAAAATGTCCCCTATTGCGACTTAAATCTAAACGTGAGCCCAATTCTTTCTTGTCATGGCCATGATTAAGCGCTTCTTGGTAATCGACTTTACCTTCTTCTACCAAACGCAGCAGCTCATTATCCATTAAGCGCATACCTTTGTTGGTAGCAGCTTCAATAATACCCACTAATTGGTGACACTTATTTTCGCGAATAATATTGGCTGTAGCTTCAGTATTAAGCATCATTTCTACAGCCGGAACTAATCCTTTGCCATCAGCTCTGGGCAAAAGTTGTTGCGAAATTACAGCGTTCAAGCTATCGGCCAGCATTGTACGCACTTGCCACTGTCCAGCAGCGGGAAAGGCGCTTATAACACGACTTATGGTATGAGTAGCCGAAGTAGTAGGCATAGTTCCTAACACTAAGTGGCCCGTTTCGGCAGCCGTTATTGCCAATTGGATAGTTTCTAAATCGCGTAATTCTCCTATAACGATAACATCAGGATCTTCACGCAATGCCGCTGTCAAAGCACGTTGGAAATCATAAACATGAACGCCTACTTGACGCTGTACTATCATAGCCATGTTGTTAGTATGTATATATTCGATAGGATCCTCTATCGTAATCATATGTACAGCCCGATTGTCATTTATATAACGACACATGGCTGCCAAAGTGCTAGTTTTACCACAGCCAGCCGGTCCAGTAATTAAAACTAAGCCATTTCGATTGGTAGTTAAAGAGGCTATTTGCTCGGGCAAATTTAGCTCGGCAATAGTCGGCGGAGTCCAAGGAATAAGCCTAAAGACAACAGACAAACCGCGACTTTGAATATATGTATTGCAACGAAAACGCGTTGGCCCGACCCCTTCTACGTCCTCTTCATAAGCAAAATCTAAACTACATTCATTTTGAAAGCGCTCGTACTCTAATTCGGTAAGCGCTTCTTGCAAAATTCCATCAATTTCTTCAGATTCTACAGCTGGCATATCTAAAGGCACTAAACGACCGTAAAGACGCACAGCAGGCGGATATCCGGAAGCTAAAAGCAAATCCGAACCGTCAGCTTTAATAATTTCAGACAAACATTTATTTAAAGAAATAGTCATTTCGTCCCGATTTTCTAGCCTTTTTTTCGCTCTTCCTTTGCTAAAGCGGAGTCGCCAAGCCAAAGTCAGATTATTTCAAAATCTTCCGAATTAGGCTCACCCAATTTTTTACTGAGCGCCTCCAGCTTAGACAATTTACGACTTAAAGTTGTGCGCGGTATGTTAGGCTCAAACATCGCTCCTAATTCGCGCAAAGAAGCTTCCGGATTATCTAGCCTAGCCAAAGCTATACTTTGCAAATCAGAGGGCAAAGAAACCAAAACCCCTTCCCTTTGCAATAAGCGCAAACAACCTATTTGGCGCACAGAAGCTAAACTAGAACGAGCCATATTGGCACTTTCGGCGTTCACTCGCCTTCTAACATCGTTGCGCGTTTCTTTCAGAGCCAAAACTTCCTCAAAGTTTAATCTAGCCGAATTTGCCCCCATAATACTTAGAGTTTCAGCTATATCTAAAGCTCTTTTCAAAGTTACTACCCAAGTTCGACGCCGTTTACTTAAAGAAGGCTTTACTCCATCGAGCCTCAAGCAAACAGAAGCTCTTTCAGCCAGGGCACGGCTCGGTAAAGCCAATTCTAAGCAATACTCTTTGTGTGGATCGCTTATTGAGCCAAAAGCCAAAAATAATCCACTCAACCAATGGCGGCGACAACACAAATTTAAAGTTAAAGTTTTGCCTCCAACAGGGACACTTTCGTTTTTTCCATTGTCATCCACACCTAAGTCGCTTTTGGCTTGACCGGCGGGCGAAACCCAAAAACGCAAATCACGTTCAGTATTGGGCAAATTCAGCAAATCTTCCCTAAGAAATTGTAGGCAACGTCTAGTTTTGCCAAGTTTTGGCTCTTCCATAAGTTTGATGATGTAATGACATTTTTCCCCGACATTTGCTGGCCCATCTTGACCATCTCCCCCAACCGATGGAGATGCCGAACGCGTCCACAAAAATTCTAAATCAAAGCTACGCAAAATTTTAATAGCGAAACCAGCTACATCCAAGGAGTTGAAACGTAAGACAGGACCATCATAAACCTGATAAGTTCGAGCAGCCTCCATAAAAGCAGCCAAAATATAGCGACGGCAGCAAATTTTGGGACGACTATGAGTAATTTCCGAACGAACTTCCGATGAAAAAGAGTTGTCTTTATACATTATCTCTGCCGAAATTGTAAGCTCCATTAAAAAATAAGAGCGCTGCAGCAGCGCCCTTATAAAAAACGATTGCTAAGAGTTAGCACTTGAGGCTGCTCTTTTTACTCTTCTTTCACAGAATCGTCCTCTGCTTCATCAAAGCTTTCTTCCGGCAAATTCTCATAAAAATCATCATAATCTTCGCCTTCATGAATAGCTCCATCAGCTTCCTGATCCGATTCTTGTGAATCTTCTGTACCTAAAGCAGTCACTCCCTCAAGATCATCTTCAAGAGGAATTTTATCTTCCTCTTCATCTTTAGTCACTACATAGGAAGCTCTAATTACCTTATCTCCCTCGGCGACATTGATAACTTTAACACCTCCAGCAATACGATGGCGCAAGCTTATACCTTTAACAGAAATGCGCACCACTACGCCTTGAGAAGTGGAAATCATGATCTGATCTTGAGCTTCTACTATAAGAGCAGCAGCTACTGGGCCGATCTTTTCACTGATAGCCATACCTATCACGCCTTGGCCGCGCCTACCTTTGACATTAAATTCATCAAGCTTGATGCGTTTTCCAAAGCCATTTTCGGTAATAATTACCAACTCACTTCCGTGAGTATCTGAAGTAAGGGCAGCGATTTTGTCTTCAGCGCGTAAAGAAATGCTCTTAACGCCTATAGAAGTTCGTCCCTGTTGACGTACAGATTCTTCAGAAAAACGTAAAACACGCCCATTTTTAGTGACAATAAAGAGTGAATGGCCAGGAGCGACTTCATCTTGAGTCGAGCTGTCTTCTTCGAGATCGTCACTTTCTGCCAATTCGCCTTCCGCTTCTAAACCTTGAACAGGCTCAGAAGTTAAATCGTTATCAACTTCAATTTCTTCAGAATCTATATTTTCTTCACAACCGGAAGCTGAATATATAGCCGTAGCTAGCTCGTCACCTTCTCTTATAATTAGAGCCTTTTTGCCCTTGGAAGGCACGCGCAAGAACTGACTTAAAGAAGTCCTCTTTACGTAACCGTAACTAGTAATAGTAATGATACTACCTTGAGTGAGAGAAGACTCCAAGGGAATTACAGCTACAACTTTTTCTCCTGGCTCTAAGCTCAGTAGGTTCACTAAAGCAGTGCCCATAGAGGCTCGTTTATTGCTAGGCAATTCATAAACTTTCAAACGATGGACTCTAGCTTTATTAGTGAAGAAAAGCAATACATCATGAGCCCTACAGGTGAAAAGTTGCTCCAAAGAGTCGTCAGCTTTCAACTTGAGGGAACTACGTCCGCGACCTCCGCGACCTTGAGTTCTGTATTGGGACAAACTAACACGCTTGGCGTAACCACTACCAGAAATAGTCACTACCATTTGTTCATTGCTGATCAAATCTTCAATATCTATTTCTTCACCTTCAGAAGAAAGAATACGAGTTCTCCTTGCATCAGAGTAGCGAGCTTGAATTTGCAGCAATTCATCTTTTATGACGCCGTCAATTTTATGTACATCAGCTAAAAGACTCTGGCAATAAGCAATAGTTTTCAGCAAATTGTCATGTTCGGTAGAGAATTTTTCGTATTCCAAACCGGTAAGCTTTTGCAAACGCATATCCAAAATAGCTTGAGCTTGAATCTCACTAAAGTTATAGCGCTCTATCAAACTGATTCTGGCTCTGTCGACGTCGGAAGAGTTTTCAATTAACTCTATTATTTCGTCAATATGGTTGAGAGACTCTAAAATAGCCTGAACTATATGATCGCGAGCTAAAGCCTTGTCGAGTTCATATTGAGTACGCCTGCGCACTACGCTACGCCTATGCTCAACGTAACAAGACAAAACTTCTTTCAAAGTGAGCAAACGCGGAACATCATTGACCAAAGCCAACATAATGACGCTGTAATTGGATTGCAAGCGAGTATGAGTCAGCAAACGATTGAGCACAACTTTGGCATTGGCATTAGCAGCCAGTTCTATCACAATACGAATACCTTTGCGACTAGACTCGTCACGCAAATCGGTAATGCCAGTCAAAGTTCCGTCGTTTACCTTAGCAGCAATTTCCTCGACCATTCTGGCCTTATTTACTTGGTAAGGAATTTCAGTAACAATGATAGCTTGCTTGCCGGGACGTACTTCTTCAAAAGAAGTTACTGAGCGTACTTTTATGCTGCCTCGTCCTGAGGAATAGGCGTCGCGAATACCGTTTTGACCACAAATAACAGCTCCAGTAGGAAAATCTGGACCTGGGATATAGAGCATAAGATCGTCTAAGCTAATCTCAGGGTCGTCCAAATAAGCCAAAATACCGTTAATAACCTCACGCAAATTGTGCGGTGGTATTTTTGTGGCCATACCTACAGCAATGCCCTCTGAACCATTGATAATTAAATTGGGCAAGAGAGCAGGTAAAACTACCGGTTCTTGAGTGGAATTATCAAAGTTGGGGCGCCAATCAACCGTATTTTTGCCCAAATCACGGATCATTTCCATAGAAATGCGAGCCAGCTTGGCCTCGGTATAACGCATATGAGCTGGTGAATCTCCATCAATGGAACCGAAGTTTCCCTGCGGAGCTACCAAGGGATAGCGCATATTGAAAGGCTGAGCCAAACGCACCATAGCATCATACACGGAAGAATCTCCGTGAGGATGATAACGAGCCAGAACGTTTCCTACTGTAGAAGCCGACTTGCGAAATTTCTTATCAGGAGTTATGCGCTCTTCAAACATTGTATAAATAATGCGTCTATGCACAGGCTTAAAACCATCGCGCACATCGGGAAGAGCTCTGGCTATAATAACGCTCATGGCGTAATCTACATAAGCTTCTTTCATGCCCTCTTCAATAGGCATAGAAACTATCTTCTGGCGTTTTTCTTCCATAACCAACTATTCCTTAATTCTCGCTCTCAACATCTTTTGCATAGTCAATTTCATCGTTATCGGAAGGAACATCTTCAGCAGCAAAATTTTCGTCTTGCTCAGCTTTCTCTTTAAGCTCTATCTCTTCTTCGAGCAAAGTATTGTCAAAATTGACAATGCGACTACGCCGTTCATCTTGATAACGAGCTTTAACGTCTAAAAGCTCATTGACGATAACTTGACTCATCTTATCATGATCGCTCAAAAGGCCCTCTAAAAATTCGATAGCCTTGAGAAGCTGATTCTTTTCATCCTCAAGCTTGTCATGTTCTAGGTGAGTAAGTTTTTGCAAACGCATATCCAAAATAGCCTGAACTTGAATATCGCTAAAAGAATATCTACTTTTTAGTCCAGCTTTAGCTTCATCTACAGAGGACGAAGCTTTGATAAGCGCAATAATTTCATGAATATCAGCTAAAGCAATTAGCAAACCTTCAACTATATGAATCCTAGCTTTGGCTTTAGCTAAGTCATATTCGGTACGTCTGGTAACTACATTGAAACGGTGTTCGATGAAGCAATTGAGAGCTTCTTTTAAGTTGAGAATCTTAGGAGCATTATCTACTAAGGCTAATATGATAATTCCGTAAGTTGTCTCTAAATTAGTATGAGTAAATAAATCGCGCTCTGTTTGCTCAGGATCGGCCTTCTTCTTAAGTTCGAAAACAATGCGCAATCCTTTGCGACTCGATTCGTCACGTAAATCGTAAACACCGTTAATCTTTTTATCCTTAATAGCCTGAGCCGCTCTTTCTACCAAAGCAGCTTTATTGACCATATAAGGAATTTCATCAACAACTATAGCGATGCGTCCGTCTATCTCTTCGCGATGGGTAACTGAGCGCAATAAGATCTTGCCCCTACCGGAAGCGTAAGCTTTTTTGATACCGGCATTGCCAACAATTAAAGCACCAGTGGGAAAATCCGGACCTTTGATATATTCCATCAAAGCATCAGTGCTTATATCCTTATCCTTAATAAGGGCAATACAACCGTCGATAATTTCTCCTAAGTTGTGAGGAGGAATACGACAAGACATACCTACGGCTATACCTTCAGAACCATTGATAAGCAAATTGGGAATAACCAAAGGCAAAACTTCTGGCTCTTGGGTAGAATTATCGAAATTGGGACGCCAATCTACTGTATCTTTACCCAAATCGCGCACAGTTTCCATGGCTATGCGAGAAAGTTTGGCTTCTGTGTAGCGCATACTGGCTGCCGGATCGCCATCAACCGATCCGAAATTTCCTTGCGGCCATACTAAAGGATAGCGCATATTGAAAGGCTGAGCCAAACGTACCATCGCATCATAAACTGCAGAATCACCATGAGGATGATAACGAGCAATTACGTTACCTACTGTAGCTGCCGATTTACGGAATTTGCGATCAGGAGTAATGTGCTCCTCAAACATAGTGTAAAGGATACGTCTATGTACAGGCTTAAAACCGTCGCGGGCGTCAGGAAGAGCCCTAGCTACAATTACGCTCATAGCGTAATCGACATAAGCCTCTTTCATTTCATCTTCAATAGGGGCCGGAGTAACGGCAATTCTATTTTCCATGAGTTCTCCTTAGAATTTCGAGGCTTGCAAACTTAAATATCTAAGTTTTTGACTTCGCGAGCATACTTAATAATAAACTCACGGCGAGGTTTTACCTCATCGCCCATTAACACAGAAAATATTCTATCAGCCTCAACAGCGTCTTCCAATTTTACTTGCTTCATAACTCTGTGCTCCGGATCCATAGTTGTATCCCAAAGTTGCTCAGCATTCATTTCTCCCAGACCCTTATAACGCTGGATTTCCACTTTATCACCCATTTCAGCAGTCATAGCTTCACATTCTTGGTCTGAGTAGACATACTCACGACGCTTGCCTTTAGTAAGCAAATACAAAGGAGGTTGGGCTACATAAATATGGCCTCCCTCAATAAGTTCGCGCATCTGACGATAGAAAAAGGTCAATAATAAAGTACGAATGTGAGCACCATCAACATCAGCATCGGTCATGATAACTAACTTATGATAGCGCAACTTTTCGATAGCGAAATCTTCGCCTATGCCTGTGCCCAAAGCAGCGATCATAGACTTAATAACATCATTGTCGAGCATCTTGTTCAGACGGGCTTTTTCGACGTTGAGAATCTTACCTCGCAAAGGCAAAATAGCTTGGAAACGACGCTCGCGTCCTTCTTTGGCTGATCCACCAGCCGAGTCTCCCTCTACAATAAACAACTCACATTCAGAAGGATCTTTACTGGAGCAATCGGCTAATTTGCCAGGCAAAGAGCAAGTTTCTAATACGCTCTTGCGACGCACATTTTCACGAGCTCGTCTGGCAGCATCACGGGCATTTTTGGCCGATTGGCATTTTTCAAAGATGGTTTTAGCTACATCGGGATTTTCTTCCAGATAAGCGGTATAGAACTCATCCATAATATTATCGACAGCCTGACGAACTTCAGGATTGAGTAAAGAAATTTTAGTCTGACTCTCAAACTGAGGATTGGGCAATTTCACTGAAAGAATAGCACACAAGCCTTCGCGTACATCTTCACCACTGAAATTTTCATCTTTGTCTTTTAACCAACCGCGTTTACGCACAACACTATTAGTAATGCGCGTCAAAGCATTGCGGAAACCAGTAACATGGCTGCCACCTTCGTAAGTATTGATGTTGTTGGCAAAAGAATAAAAATCTTCTTTATAAGATTTGTTATATTGAAGAACTAATTCTACGTCGACTGGGCCAATTTCATCATCAGCGAATTTGACGCTTCTATCGATATAGAAAGGAGTATGCAAAGGCTCTTTACCTTCGCTGAGGTAATTTACATATTGACGGATACCGTCAGGATAATGGAAATGATGAGCCTTACCAGTAGCTTCTTCGCTTATATCAATAGTCAGGCCGCGATTAAGGAATGAAAGCTCGCGCAATCTTTCACTAAGCTTTTCAAATGAAAAACTTGTAGTTTCGGTAAAAATTTCGGGATCGGGAAGTAAAGTAACTTTAGTGCCAGTGCGCCCTTCTTCACCTTCATAGATGCGCATGTCTCCCACAATCTCACCGCGAGAGAAATCTTGTACAAAACGCTTGCCTTCGCGATAAACTTCTACTTCCAAACGCAATGAAAGAGCGTTAGTAACTGATACACCTACTCCATGCAAACCGCCAGAAACTTTATAGCCTTTGCCATTAAATTTTCCGCCAGCGTGAAGTTGAGTCATGACCAATTGCAAAGTAGGAATGCCTGCTTGAGGGTGAATACCCGTAGGTATGCCTCGACCGTTATCGGCCACGCTGACCGAACCATCACGTTTAAGAACTACTTCTATGTGGTCGCAAGCTCCAGCTAAAGTTTCATCTATAGCATTATCTACTACTTCAAAGACAATATGATGTAAACCGCGAACACCTGTATCTCCGATATACATACCGGGACGCAAGCGCACACCTTCCAACCCCTTCAAGACTTGAATTTCATTCTCGTCATACTCTTCGGTAACAACTTCAGCTTCGGGTGCGCTGGTCTCCACAGATTCGACCTTATATTCCTCGTCGCTGCCGAGAGTAGTTGCCTCAAAGGCCGCATGTTCAGTGGAATCCATCTAAAAAAACCTCCAAAAATACTAAAGAAAAAATGCTCATTTCCAAAAAAACAGAGCCCAAAATATTCTTTTATCAACTAAATTTCAGTATTTATATTTTAGCAAAAAAATAAGTTAATATCTTTCTAAAACTCTTCCTGCTCTTCGGCGCGACTTTTAAGGTAGTCTATAGTAAAAGCTATAACAAAGCCTAATACGCCACCAACGCAAAAACCAACAAGCACGGCCAAAAAGCCAATGCTTCCGGCAGCTCCTTCCAATAAATCCGACTCGCTGCTAGGAACCATGAGCCACCATCCCAAAGCGGCAAAGATAACTCCCCCTACCACTGTAGGCAAGACACAGCCCAACAACCCTGCTCGCTCTAAAAATGTTTCCTTTAATGCCACTTCGCTCCACTCCAATCCTGACAGACAACCTGAGTCGCAGTTTTTGCCGGTTTAGCTTAGCAAAACTTTTGAAAATGCCCAAAATTCGCAGAAATAATTAACTTTAGGGGATTCTTTTTTAGGCGTTTTTATCCTGCTGTTTTCCTTTTTTCACCTTAATTTAAGCTCTATACTCTGTAGAAAAATGACCTGTTTTAGGTAGTGATAAAGAGTCGTAGATACTCTGATATGTAGCCAAAACTGTCTTTTCAGAAAAATTGCTTTCCACAAATTGAGAAGCTGCCAAACCTATTTCTTTAGCCTTTTTTCTATCTTTCCAAAGTTCATACATATATTGAGCAAATTGATCTACTTTACCGCTATCGACGCCTAAATTTTCTTCTGGAGGTAAAGCTTCGTCTACTCCACTGGCTTTTACGGCTATAACTGGCAAACCAGCCGCTTCTGCTTCAGCTACTACCAATCCTTGAGTTTCAGTTTCAGAAGCAAATACGAAAGCCAAAGAAGAAGCATAATAATCTTTAAGTTCTTCCCTTTTTCTCCAACCTAAAAAATGAACTAATAACGACAGATTTTTGCTATTAACTAATCTTTCCAAACTGGCTCTAGCAGGCCCGTCTCCTATTATAACTAAATGAGGTAGAGCTTCGGCACTTTTTTCTCTCAGTTGACCTTCAGTTTTAAGCTTATCATTAAGCGCGGAAAAAGCCTTAATAATAAAATCTATAGACTTTTCATAAGCTACTCTGCCTACATAAAGAAAAGGTTTATCAGACAAATTTAATTCTTTTTGAAGTTTGTCACACTTTCCATTTCTAAAAGAGTCCAAATGTAAGCCGCTGGGGATAACTTTAAATGGAGCTTGGCACCCTTGTTCTAAAAGACGTTGACTTACTTTGCGACTAGGAGCCACTACTAAGAAGCTATTATTCCAAAAAAGTCTCATCCAAGCCAGAATAAGTTTTTTGCTTAAAGAGCTCGGAAAAGGAAAATAAGTTAGATACTCTTCAAAAAGCGTGTGGTGAGTAAACATGTAAGGAACTTTAAATAACTTAGAATAAATAAGTCCCATTAAGCCTACAGTTCCCGGAGTATGAATATGTATAAGATCAGGAGCAAAATTTTTAATTTCAGACCAAATTCGCCAAGGCCAAGGGAAACCTATACGATTATCCTTAAGTTGCGGCATTACCACAGAAGAAAGGTAAAGAAATTTTATATTTTCTTGGCTTGAATTTTCCTCATTCAAATCATTCTTTGTAGAACAGCTACTTAATTTAACTGGAACTGAGGGAGCGATTACCAATATTTTATGGTCCATTTTGGCCAAACCAAAGACCAAACTTTTAATAGAAGAGCAAACTCCATTAATAGTAGGGAAATAACAGTCGGTAAATTGAACTATTTTCATAAATATACCCCTCAGACAATAGGCGTTATTGTGCCAGACTCTACATTGAAATAATTAACTTCCCGAATATTTTGAAAAGCTGCAGAAAAATCAGCTGACACTGCAGCAGTAAGAAATATTTGCCCCAAATTTCCCAAATAATTGAGCAAAATTTCTTGTCTATTCTTATCTAACTCAGAAAAACAATCATCTAAAAGAACTATCGATTCTTCATGTCTAACTAAGCTCATTATTTTAGCTTCAGCCAAACGTAAAGCTAAAGCTACACTGCGATGTTGCCCTTGAGAGCCAAACATTTTTAAGCTGTGCCCCAGAACCTCAATGCCAAAATCATCACGATGGGGGCCAACTTGCGTAGAGCGAAAAGACAATTCACTTCGATTGTTTCTTTGCAAAGAAGCGGAAAATAGCTCTTCAATTTTATGTAAAAGTTGAGGATCAAGTGTGAGATTCAAATCTATTTCCCGAATATTTGCCAAATCATTATTTTCTAAAACAGCCGCTTTTTCAGATAAAACCTGGCTAATTTCAGCTAAATTGGCTTTGCCTAAGCGACTTTGATAAGTCAAATTTAATTTACAACTATTATCAGCAGACAAAAGAGAGTAAATTCTTCCTACCACTACTTGTAAATAAGCTAAAATTAGCAAACGATAATAAGTTATTTCAGCTCCCAGCTTTTTTAATTGTTCATCCCAAACTTGCAAATAAGTGCGATCAGCTTCAGTTAAATAAGCTTCGGAGCCGCTACCTTTAACGCGAATATGTAAAAATTTGTTACGCTGACGCAATACATGACGATAATTTATTAAATGGGTGCAATAAGAACCAGATACTTTACACAGCAATACGTCCATTAAGCGACGACGTAAAATAGGGCCCCCCTGAATTAAAGCTAAATCGCCAGGAATAAATAAAGTTAGGGGAACTTCGCCTAAAAAATCACTCAGACGTTTGACAACATTGTCATCAATAAGTATGCGTCGCTCTAAAGCTTTAGAAAGAGGATTATAAGCCCAGCGCACAGTCAAACGTCTTTTTTTACCTTCACTAGTAAAAAAGTCAGCATCAATTTCAGCATGATCGGTTTGCCACTTTATTAACTCAGCTTCGCTGCGTACTCTGAAACTTTTTGCCGAAGCTAAAATATTGAGAGCTTCTAAAAAATTGGTTTTTCCTTGGGCATTTTTGCCAATAAGCATATTTAGACCCAAGCCCGGCTTAAACTCCAAGATATCATAATTGCGAAAATTCTTTAACTTTATCCGATCTACATACATAATCTTTGGCTTTCGATTTTTAAAGACAATCCCTTGCCTTTACGTAAGTTGTCAGTGGCTTTAGTTAATTATTTTGTTACTTAAAACCAAATAAAAATGAGTAAACTGAAAATATTAAAGGCTTAGAAAAAACAAAACTGCCTATTAACTTACTCAAAGCCTTATTTTATATAAAGGTACAAAACAATTTGCATAAAAAAATTGACGAAATTTCGTAAGAGGAGAATTATAATGCAGCAAATCAGCGATAAAGAATTTTTCAAATGGTTAGCTGTTAATAACGGGCAAAAAGACAAAATTGCTTTGCTTAGTCTAAGAATAGATTGGGCTCACGCAGTAGGCAAAGCCATAGCCATGAACTCTTCGCCTTGCTGCATAAAAAATGAAAATGGCCCTCAAGGAGAGGCTTATCTTTTAGTAGTATGTGCCAATAGCACTTGGGCTCAAGAACTTCAACTACAGCAATTTTATATAGTCAACAAACTTGGCCATAAATATGGTTTTAAAAAGATACGTACATATGTCGGCAAAGTGAACTCGATTTACAAAAAGAAAAAGAAATCTGTATTAAATTATGCTCAAAAAGATTTGATTGTTGATACAGAGGAAGAAAAACAAGTTGACAAAGCTTCTGAACCTATCAAAAACGAAGAATTAAAAAAATCTTTCCAAACGTTCCTAAAGACCGTTATTTTATCTAAAAGGGCGGCTCTTAAAAACGGAGCCAAACTCTGCCCTAAATGCCACATGCCCACATATTCTACAGAACCTTTATGTTTCAATTGTCAAAATGAAGAAAACACCTCTACTAGATCCATAACGGTCAGCAATTTAAATAAAGATAGCGCCGCTTCTAAAGAAAGTATAAATTCAGAACTGGAAAAAGCTAAACTTCAACCTTTAATGGACTATCAATATATAGATATAAAAAATAGCTTCAACTCTCAAAAACGCGCCGAAATTTGGAAAGAGATAAATAGACTTAGCGAAGGTTCTACCCTACCCGACGATTTAAAAGGAGCCATAATAGAATTGGCTAGCTCCGTTAGCGGTAAACCTGTCTATAAGTTAACCGACATAGATGTAAAGAAAGCTTTGCATCTGCGTTTAGCCAAGATATACTTCGACGATTGTATAATCCATTTTGCTCCGGACAATAGCGAAAAAAAAGAGTGAAAATTAAATTCTACTGCCCGTTGTCTAATTCATTCCATTGGAAAGTACGCTTAGATTGCCTTACTGCAGGCCTACTAATAATACCAGGAGTAAAATCAGGTTCACCTGAAGGAGGTTGCTGAGAAATGGGAGCTCTTTCGGCTTGAGGTCTGGTAGGCAAACCGGGAGCAAAACTAGTACGCTGACCAGCAGGACGAGATCCCGGTGGGTATGGCCTCTCAGAAGAGTAACTCCGGCTTCTGTTAGGTTGAGGCTGCCGATAAGGCATTTCTGCACTTGTAGGCGTAGGAGTAGAAAAATCACTATTAAAACGCACACCCGCACCGTTCTGTGGCTGAGGTGTACTTTCACGCATAATAGTAGTTGATAACGGTTTAAATTCATTCTGTTCGGAAGGAGCCGTTGGAGGTACAATAGGCCTAGGCGTTGGAGGTGCACTTTGAGCAAGTGAACGACGTCCAGATTGAGGAGTTAAAGGTCTAAATCCTCCTTTAGCAGGAGCTGGTGCAACAGGTTGTTGCGCACGCGAAAGAGCCTTATTAGTATCGGCTGTTGCACGACCAACAGAAACTTCAGGTTGCAAATATTCAGAAATATCACCTGAGCCGCGACGCGAATATTCAATGCTTTCAGGATCGCCAACTACTTCCGACTCTGTATATTCTGGACCTTTGGCAACTTCAAGCTCAGATTTAGCATAATTATCTCCAGCTTGAGCAGCACTTTCTAAAGCAGCTTCATAATCGAAAGGATCGATCTTTACTTCCCGCTTTTCACCTATCATAGTAGTAGCGTAATCGGCTTCAGTTATACCTAAGTTTGTTTGCATTTTTTCTTCGGCCCATTGACCTAAAAAAGGCAAACGTAAAAAATTTCCTGAGCTGGCTTGCCAAGCTATATAAATAATAACTGAAAACCAAAAGAGAAAAGCAAAAGTAAGTATTAAGAAAATAGTTAAGCCTACGAAACCTGAAAAAGTTACAAACGAAGATGGCAAAAGCCAAAGAAGCAGAAAAGTAACTATAGAGACAACTATAGCAGCTGCTAAAGAAAGAACTCCTAAGGCTAAAGCTTGAAGGGCATGAAAATGAACAAAAGGTTCATGCTTCTTTTCTCCCATTAAAATGATGGGACATATAAAAGGCCACAGCGGATAAGCTAAGCCCGAAAGCATACGATCGTCTTCTTGATAAGGGGGAAGAATTACAGCCACTTTTCGCCATCTCACAAACTACTTTGCGCTTGCTATTCAAGGATTTTTTCTTATTTACCTTTTACTTTTTTCTTCTGACACATGTCAGACAAATATAAAAGCTGATGTCAGTAGCAATTACTGACATCAGCTTTCCAACATGTTTATAATAAATACCTATAAATAAGGAATAGGATTGACTGGATTGCCATTCTTTAACACTTCATAATGGCAATGAGGTCCAGTAGAAACTCCAGTACTCCCTACTAAAGCTACTTTCTGCCCAGCTTGAACATATTGACCATTTTGCACTAACACTTGGGAACAGTGAGCATAAAGAGTTTTCAAACTATTTCCGTGATCGACCTCCACAGCATAGCCATAACCTTGCATCCAGCCAGCATAAGTAACCTTTCCTGCCGCTGTAGCTACAATAGGTAAACCACTGGGAGCTGCTATATCTAAACCTGAATGGAAACGAGAGTAACCGTAAACAGGATGAAAGCGACTGCCAAAATCGGAGGAAATCTCACCACGCACAGGCCACATAGAAGGAACTGTGCTCATTACCAAAGCTTTTCTTTCAGCTTCTAAAGATTGACGATACTTTTTAGCTGCCGCTTTTAATTTAGTTATGTCAGTATTTCTGTCTGACACCATGTCAATTAAACTTTTATATTTAAGTTTTAAATCAAGACTGACATGCCTAACTCCAAGGCGAGCTCCGCGCAAGCTCTTTCTAGAGTTGTTTTTTTTTCCTACGGTTTTATTAATCTTTTTTATAGCATTATCCTGATCTTCTATTTGACTACACAGCTCTTCAAAACGATTTTGAGCTAAAGTAATGATCTGCTGATTTTCTCTTTCTTTTAAGGCCAAGGCATTGCGATATTGCAAATTGGATTTTTCTAATTCGCTTATGTGACGATTGTAATTATTTACCTTACTTTCGTACCAGCTATTAATTCCAAAAGCTAAAAAGCCAAACACAAAAAGAAACAGAGAAACAGTCAATAAATTAACTTTGAAATTAACTGAGTGATCTCTAAAAATAAACTTTACAACAAAGCCTTTGCTAATACCGCTCTTACCAGCCATATTGAAACTCCATATATTGAATTCTGACATTACTTATATAATGTCAGACAATATTTTCTTTTTACGTCTGACATTATATACCATATATTACTGACATGTCTACAATATATATCAGACAATAAAAAAATATTTGTCAAAAATACTATATTAGATGTTTTTTATTGACTTAAGAGCGCTTTAAAAAGATCGAAACCTAGGCTAACCACTTCACATTGGCGAATCTACTTAAGGCTGCTTGCTTCCGCACCTGACCTGGTTCATAGCTCTCCAATTGAATGGGGCCTAGGTTTCGAAAAATTAACACAATTCCTCCAACGGACAAGCCATCGAAGGAATTCTGCTAGAAAACTTATATGGCGGAGAGAAAGAGATTCGAACTCTTGAAGCGGGTTTAAGCCCGCTTACACGACTTCCAATCGTGCGCTTTCAACCAACTCAGCCATCTCTCCGTGCCGTTGTGCGGTAATTTTATAACATATTTTCTAATGTAATGCAAGAGTGTTTTTTAAAAATACTAAAAAATTCTCCAAAAAAAATTGCCTCTTGCTTTCGCAAGAGGCATCCCTTATTACATTCATGGCGGAGAGAAAGGGATTCGAACCCCCGAGACGAGTTTTCGCTCGCCTGCTCGATTTCGAGTCGAGTGCATTCAACCGGACTCTGCCATCTCTCCAAATTTATAGGCCAGATGATTATTATACAAGAAAAAAGATTTGTCAATGCTAGCGAATATTTCTTATCTCTACGGCAAATTTCTTTAGCAATTGGCTGCAATCTTCTTGCATAATTCCTCCCCAACACTCCGTTTGCCAGCTCATACCTGGATAATCTAAAAGATTGATAACAGAACCTCCACATCCTTCTCTTTCATTATAAGCTCCGAAAAAAACTCTACTAAGCTTAGTTTGTAAAATAGTTCCAGAACACATTGGACAAGGTTCTAAAGTAACGTAAAGATCACAGTTTTCTAAGCGCCAGTCATTGAGAAAATTACATGCTTCTTTAATAGCATTTATTTCAGCGTGAGAAAAAATATCTCTATTTTTTTCGCGCAAATTATGGCCGCGTCCAATTATATTTCCATCTTTAACAATTACAGCACCTACAGGTATTTCCATTTCATTTTTAGCTAAATAAGCTTCTTCTAAAGCTTTTTTCATCCAATACTCTGGAGAATTAACCATATCGTTGTTTACTTTATTGCCTTTGTTGATTTTATCTTCAATAAAAAAAGACCGCTTGCAAATATTCGCAATTAAGCGGTCTTTCGTGGTGCGCCGGATAGGGATCGAACCTACAGCCTTCGGCTCCGGAGACCGACGCTCTATCCATTGAGCTACCAGCGCAAAATTTCCCAAATATTTTAACATTCAAAATTATATAAATCAAGAAGTATGCTTATTTGGGAAAGTTGACTTAACTAGCGAGTACGAACGGGCATACAAATATAAATGAAACTCGAATCATCCTCATTTTCTTTGACAGCGATGCTACTCTTGTTGTCTTGAAGCTGAATGACAATTTCTTCATTCTCTAAAACTCTCAAAACATCCAAAATATAGTTTCCATTAAAAGCAATTTCTAAGGGTTCACCTTGATAGATAGCTCCAATTCTCTCTTCAGCGCTACCTACGCTGTTAGTTTCAGAAGTGAGCAAAATCGAATCGCTACCGAACGAGAATTTTATAACATCGGGAATATCTTTGTCTTTGGCCATGATCATTACACGTCTGATAGTAGCCATGAAACTTTCACGCCCGACTTTACATGTTGATTTAAAAGTTTTAGGAATTACTCTTTCATAATCTGGGAAACTAGTATCCAATAGTTTACAAAAGAAACTCATATTATCTGAAGCTACAAAGATGTGAGTTTTAC
This sequence comes from Candidatus Bruticola papionis, assembly GCA_002407045.1. GTDB lineage: Bacteria > Vulcanimicrobiota > Xenobia > Xenobiales > Xenobiaceae > Bruticola > Bruticola papionis. The sequence goes on from DHKB01000011.1 coordinate 107,426, forward strand.
TGTAATGGATAGCTAAATTTTGTTCTTTATCCAAGATCTTAGAAAGTTCACTTAAGGGTTTGCCAGGAACAATAATTTGCTTTAGTTCGTTATTGGTATTTTCATAAGGAACGGTTAATTTAGATAATCTTTTGCCATCTGTAGAAGCAAAGATTATTTCACTAGGATTAAAAGACATAGAGACACCTAACATAGATGGTCTAGTCTCGTTAGAATTGGCTACTGCTATAGTAACTTTATTTATTATAGAGCAAAACTCTTCAGCAGTCATATTAATACTGTTGCAATTTTGGGGTTTAATGCTCTTAGGAAATTCTTCGCTGGGTAAAGTCATCACTTTGAAAGTAGAAGATTCATTACTTACAGTTAGTTCTGAATTTACGTTTGAATCTGTATCTAAGTTGATGAGGCCCTGAGGTAAGCTATTTACTATGTTGGCTATTACTTTAGCTGAGCATGTAGTGCTACCTTCTTCTCTCAATTCTTCGATAGGTATAATGCAAGTAATTCCTATGTCTAAAGAAGAAGCTGTTAATTTAAGTTTATTGTCATTGGCTTCAAAAAGTATATGGCCAAGAATAGGTAGAGCTTGTTTGCTTGATATAGCTTTTGATACTTGATCGATTGCATTTTTTAGTAAATTTCTTTCACAACTTATGTGCATTTTTCTTATCTCCTTAAATATTTTAAAATTAGTAGTAGTAGTAGTAGAGGCTGTTAATTATGTTTATATCCTTTGCGATTTCCTTTTTTATAGTATTTTCTTTCACTTTTTTTGTGTTGAAAAGCTATTGAAAACCGCTTTAACTTTTTCAACTTTTCCGACCTTTATACTGCTTCGTTTGGCTGTGTAAAGTTGTCAAGCCGATATTAACAGGTAATGCACAGTTGTTTTTGCCTTTTTATAAACAAATGATCAACTGTTTATTAACAGCGTGTTGATGAATCGTTATTTAAGTCTTTCTTTTAGGTTGTTCAGTGGAATTTTGTAAAGTTCGTCGTCTAAATTGGTTTCGACTTTTCTATAAGCGTGGATCACTGTGGTATGATCTCGCCCTCCAAACTGAGCTCCTATTTCTGGGTAGCTGGCTCCTGGTACCATTTCTTTACATAAGTACATAGCCAATTGTCTGGGTTTTACAATCCTTTGATCGCGTCTGGAACTTATTAAATCTTTTTCCGAAATTTGAAAATAATCACATACTACTTTCTTTATTTCGTTGATATCGACTTTTTTGTCTTTACTATGATTTAAAAGTTCTTTGAGAGCTTCTTTAGCATTATCTAAAGTTAGATCTTTTTTCATAATGCTACAGTAAGTGATGACGCGTATCAAAGCTCCCTCGAGTTCACGGATGTTAGAGTCAAATTCGGAAGCTATGTAATTTAGAATACCGTCGTTGATGTTTTTATCTAAACTAGCTGCTTTTTGTCTTAAAATAGCTACTCTAGTATCGAGATCCGGAGGCTGAATATCAGCGATCATTCCCCATTCAAAACGACTACGCAGTCTGCTCATGACTGTGTTCATCTGTTTGGGAGGACAATCGCTAGAAATAACTATTTGTCTATTAGAACGTTTTAAAGCATCTATAGTTTGGAATAGTTCTTCTTGAGTACCTGGTTTGCCAATAATAAAGTGTATATCGTCTATTAAAAGAACATCTACATTACGAAACTTATCGCGAAAGCGCTGATTCGTTCCTGAAGCCAGAGATTCCATAAATTCGTTAGTAAATTGCTCTGCTGATGTATAGAGTACTTTTAAATTGGGATTGGTTTTTACTATGCTATTGCCAATAGCGTTAATTAAGTGAGTTTTCCCTAATCCTACGCCAGAATAGAAAAACAAAGGATTGTAAATAACGCCTGGTGATTGAGCTACAGCTTTGGCTGTGGCAGCCGCTATGCTATTGTTAGAACTGGTAACAAAATTTTCAAATAGCAAATTTTCCTGGAGATTACTATTCCATTCTGTGTTTTTGCTATCTTTTTTTATAGGAGATTGGACTTGAATTTCTGCTTTTGGTTCAGACTTTGTTTGGACTACTTCCTTACCAGTTTCTTTTCTTTTAATTATGGGAGGTAGTTTTGAAATGTCGCTCTTTTTTTCTTCTGTATTTTCTTTGGGAAGGTCTGCTTTGTTGCTATCATTAGCTTCAACTTGACCTATAACAAATTCTATTTTTATAGAATCGCTGTTAAAGCAAGCTTTTAATGAAGCTAATATACGTTCAAGCCGATCTGCTTTTTTCAGAAAATCTCTCATAAACTTATTGGGAGTAACTATAGTTAAGGTATCCCCATTTAAGTCTTTAGGAGAACATTGCTCTAAGAAGGTATTTAAAGGGCTTTCCGTTTCGGATAGAAATTCGCGCCACAAAATATTTAGGCACTCAGCCGAAACAGCTTGATTAGCCATACTTATCCTCCGTCAAAAAGTACTCTGCTAAGAAAATATGTTTATTCTCTCTAACAAACATTGATTTTACTCAGCCTGAGTTTTTATTTCGCAAATATAGTGAAATTGGTCGTTTGTTTTTAGGCAAATAACGGGCTGTTTTTCTTAGCTGCTTTCTCTCTTCCTTTAGAAAAAGAGAATTTTTAATGAACTGTTTTATAGATATTTTATTAACATTTCCACAAATTAACTTGTTAAACTGTGGATAACTAATTAAAAATCTGTAATTTCAAAATTTATTGCATATAACAACATGTTTATAACAGTAAAATTATCAACATTATCAACAACTTATTAACAAAATAAGTTCTACACTTATTAGGTTATCCACAAGATTGCATGTTTTTTTACACAATTTGCCATTTATTTTTTACATAAAATTAGTATCTAACAAACTTATGCACAGTCACTTTTACAAAAATAGTATTTTTACTTTGTATTCCTTAAATATATAGTGATTTTTACTGGATTTATATAGGTAAATATTCTGTTGATAACCTGTGCATATGTTGATTAAAACTGCTATTTAGCGCCCTTTTTGACTAGATAGATTTGTTTGACAAACTTGTAAATGAGCTTTATACTGCTATAGCTCTAGTATTAGGGTTTTTTTAGTGTTCTCTGAAGGCTTGAAAATACAGCAGAGTCACTTTGAAATAGCCGCCGGCGCAGTTGCCGTATTTTTGTTAGTTCGGCAGAAGGGACGCTTGGAGCGGCTCTGAGTTTTTTGGAGGAATTATAACAATGAAGCGCACTTTTCAGCCCCACCGCAAGTACAGAAAGGTGAAGCACGGATTCTTCGCTAGAATGGCCTCTTCTTCTGGTCGTAACGTTTTAGCTCGTCGTCGTGCCAAAGGCCGCAAGCGTATCTGCGCCTAATTAAGGAATGATAACTTTAACCAGGTCGAAAGATTTTGATCGTATTTTTCGGCATGGAAGTTCTGTAAGTTCCTCAGAAGTAGTTATTTACGCGCTTAAGCGTTCTAAAGGCAAGTTTTCCCAGCCGCGGGCTGCTTTTTGTGTGAGTAAAAAGTTCGGCAAAGCGGTGGCGCGTAACCGGGTTAAAAGGCGCCTTAGGGAAGTCTACCGTTTGAACGAAGGAAAGCTGGATGCTCAATGGGATGTGATTCTTTTAGCCCGTCAGGGAGCTGCTGTTGTTCAGTTTGCTCAACTGGAGAAGAAATTCCTGAGCCTGTGTCGCAGGGCCGGGATTCTCAAGGAAGTTCCGAGGATCCCGGAAACGGCGAACTTGTAAAAGCGAGCCTTGCCGCTCGTGGTGCCAACCTTCTTATAAAAGGGTATCAGTTTATCTCTCGCTACACTCCCGCTGTGTGTCGGTTCCGTCCCACTTGTTCCGAGTATACGCGTCAAGCTATCCTCAAATATGGATTCTGGCGTGGTGGTCTTATGGGAGCCTGGAGAATATTGAGATGTAACCCTTTTAATCGCGGCGGTTACGATCCAGTTCCTTAAATATCGACTGCGAGAGTATTTAATCGATGATTGATTCCATTGCTAATTTGATGCTTGTTTTGCTGCGAGGTATCGAGAGCTTCACAGGCTCCTACGGGTTAGCTATTGTCATTTTTGCCGTTATCGTCAGGCTTATTCTTTACATTCCGACTAGACAGCAATTTCAGTCTATGAAGGAAATGCAAGAAATTCAGCCTGAGTTGCAAAAATTACAAGAGCGCTACAAAGATGACCAGCAAATGCTACAGCAGAAGCAAATGGAATTTATGCGCGAGCATAATGTGAATCCTTTAGCTGGATGTCTCCCTATGCTGATCCAGATGCCGATTTTGTTCGCCATCTGGCGGGCCATTATGATGGAACAGCGCATCTTTGAAAACGCCTACTTCATGTGGATTTATCCGGGATCTTTGCAGAATTTATTCCCTGATTATTTAGCTTCTAGTTTAGCCGGTCGCGATCTTCCCATGATCCTTTTCTATGGTTTGACCATGTACTTGTCTATGCGACTTACCCCTAACTCCAATGCCCAAGCGGCTGGTCAGCAGAAGCAAATGGCCCTTATTATGACGGGTATGTTCTCATGGATGATGTGGGCTTATAGGTGGCCTTGCGCTTTGATCATGTATTGGAGCGTATTCTCACTTTTAGGTATAGTCCAGCAAGTGGCAATTATGAGATCGTCTCTGTCTGGAAAAACTGCAGTAGCTGCCGAAGGTGCAAGCAAAGAGTCAGTTAAAGGTGGCAATTAGTAAAAGGTTCAGTTTTGGGAGGTTTAGCTGATGGCATACGATAAAGACTACGAAGAAAACAACTTAGAAGTTGCTGATGAATTTGACGAGGATGATGATCCTATAGCTGATATTCTCTATGAAATCGTCACCCGCATGGGATTCGAAGATGTAGATATTGAGTGGGAAGAGCGCAGCGATCACACCAGGTATTTCGTAGAAGGCGAAGGTCTGGGCGTTTTGATCGGTCGCCACGGAGTTACTTTGGAAGCTTTGCAATATCTCATCGGTGTTATTAATTCTCGCCAAGATTTAGTAGAGCATAAAATTATTATAGATATTGAAGGCTACCGCGAGCGTCGTGAATGCAGCTTGCGCGCTCAGGCTCACGAAGAAGCTTTAATAGCTGTTCGTGAAGGACAAGAGATTGTACTTGAGCCTATGCCTGCTTGCGATAGACGCATTATTCATGTTTGCTTGCACAGCGATCCTACCGTAGAAACTTATTCAGAAGGTGTAGAGCCTGAGCGTTGTGTGGTAATTAAGCCTTTGATTCGATAAAGGTTTACAATTAGTGAATTATTCACCTTTAGATACAATTGTAGCAACGGCCACTCCTCCAGGTTTGGGAGGGGTGGCCATTGTGCGTATTAGCGGTTCTAAAGCTTTGTCTATACTTAAAATGGCCGTTAGAAATGGTCAGCAAAAAGTTTGGCAAGCCAGGCGTATGTATTATTGTGAAATAATCGATGAGTATGGTCAAACGATAGACAAAGCTTTAGCTGTATATATGCCTTCTCCTCACTCTTATACTGGTGAAGATGTAGCAGAAATTCACTGCCACGGTGGCAGTGTTTTAGCTGGCGTAATTGTAGATATATGCTTACATTACGGAGCCCGCTTAGCTCAGCCTGGAGAGTTTACTTACAGAGCTTTTATGGCTGGTAAATTAGATTTGGCAGAAGCTGAATCTGTTTTGAGCTTAATAGAGGCTAAGTCAAAGAGTGCGGTAGTTTTGGCTGCCAACAACTTAAACGGAGCTTTTTCCCAATCTTTAGACAAGCTTCGAAGTGATATTCTTGATTTAATAGCTCAATATGAAGCTGAAATTGATTACGGTGACGAGATAGTCGCTTCTGACGTGTCATTAATTAAAGACAAATGTCAGACATTCCTTAAGTTTACCGAATCGTTGCTTTGCAGAGCTAATGAAGGACGTGCTTTAGCTGAAGGTCTGGAAACAGTTTTAGTTGGTCCCCCTAATGCTGGCAAATCTACACTGTGGAATGCTCTCATTGGACAAGATAAAGCTTTGGTAACTCCTTATCCTGGCACCACCAGAGATCAGCTGGAGGATTATGTCTACGTTGACGGGGTTATGCTCCATTTGATAGACACCGCTGGAATGCATGAAGCTCAAGACCCTGTAGAACAGTTGGGCATAAAAAAGACTGAAGCAGCTTTAGAAAAAGCTGAATTGGCTGTCATCGTTCTTGATTGTAGTCTTGACATAGAGTCTGACTTCAAAAAGATTATGTCAGACATAGCTAAACGAGCTGAAAAAAATGATGATTTCAAGGTTTTGGTAGTTTTAAATAAATGTGACTGCGGCATAAGATTGACACCTCAGTCTGTCACTGAAGCTTTTGGCTTCAAACATATTTGTCAAGCTAGCTTGAAATTTTCTGACGGCTTAGAAGATGTCAAGAAGAACATTGCTCAATTATGTCGCCCTCTTCTAAGCTCAGATAAGGCTGCTTTAAGTGTGAACCAACGTCAACGTCAAGCTCTGACAAAAGTAAAAGAGGCTTTGCTGAATTTAAATTCAGGCGTCAAGTCGAACGTGCCTTGTGATTGTTTGCTTTTAGATTTGCATAATTGTCTGACAGCTCTAAATGAGCTGACAGGACATGATGTCAGTGAAGATATTTTGGATAGAGTTTTTTCTAAATTCTGTTTGGGCAAGTAATGCTTAGGCTTTGCTTTTCTAAGGGAGATTTTTTTAATTATATGCAAAAATTTGATGTAGCTGTTATCGGCGGTGGCCATGCTGGAGTTGAAGCGGCTTTGGTTTGTAGTCGTCTAGGCTGCAGAACGGCCGTAATTACTTCTAATCCTCTTAAGATAGGTGTTATGCCTTGCAATCCTTCTATAGGCGGTCCAGCTAAATCTCATTTAGTAAGAGAAATAGATGCTATGGGCGGAGAGATGGGCCGAGCTATAGATGATGTATTTATTCACATAAGGCGTCTTAACACTGGTAAAGGTCAAGCTGTGCAAGCTTTGAGAGCTCAAGCTGACCGACCACTTTACAATCAGCGCATGGTTAAAGCGGTTCATGAAGCTGATAACGTGACAGTAATTGCTGACACAGTTGTTAGCATTGTGTCAGACAACAACGTTATCAAAGGTCTGACAACTGCTTCTGGCCTCAATATTGAATGTGGCGCTATAGTAATATGCACCGGTACTTTTTTAGCTGGCGCTTTGCATTTAGACAAATTTACTTTGCCTGGAGGCCGGGCTGGTGAAGCTCCTGCTTTTGATTTAAGCCACTCCTTGCGCAATTTAGGGTTACAGCTAGGACGTTTAAAAACGGGCACTTGTCCTCGACTCCATCGTGACACTGTTAATATTGATGGTCTTGACATTTTGCCTTGTACATCAGAACCTCTGAAGTTTTCTGACATGTCACCAGATCCAGATTTCAGTAAACCGACTGTCGATTGTTATATAACTCGTACAACTGAGGATACTCGTCGAGCGGTTATGAATAACTTAGATCGCTCCCCTCTTTATGATGGTTCTGGAGCTATTACGGGTATAGGCCCTCGTTATTGTCCTTCGTTAGAAGACAAGTTTGTGCGCTTCCCTGATCGTAAAGTCCATTTGGTTTTTTTAGAGCCAGAAGGCATAAATGCCAAAGAGATATACTTGCAAGGTGTTTCTACCAGTATGCCCTTAGATGTTCAATATGCTATGGTGCATAGTTTACCTGGCTTGGAAAAAGCGGAAATTATTAGACCAGGTTACGCAGTAGAATATGACTACGTACTGCCGACGCAACTTGACTTTTCTTTAGGTGTCAGACATATCAAAGGTTTGTATTTAGCTGGTCAAATAAATGGCACTTCCGGATATGAAGAAGCGGCTGCTCAAGGGCTTATTGCCGGTCTCAATGCTGGCAGATACCTTGACAATAAAGAACCGTTCATTGTACGTCGCGATCAAGGCTACATAGGAGTACTTATAGACGATTTAGTCTGTCGTGGTACAAAAGAACCTTATCGTATGCATACTAGCCGGGCGGAGTATCGTTTACTTTTGCGTGAAGATAATGCTGACGATCGCTTTACACCTCAAGCTAAAGAAATGGGTATTATTAGTGACAAACGTTGGGAAAAATATCTGTCATTTAAATGTCAGGCTCAACAAGAGATTGAAAGATTGCGCCATAAACATTTAAATTTAGATTTAGCTGTCAAGTTAAGTCAGGTTTGTGGCAGTAAAATTGAGCCTGGACCGGCTTTGTCAGAACTATTACATCGTCAGGATGTATCTTTGTCAGTAATACGTCAATGTGAAGGCTTGGAACCTTTCGAGCTGCGTCTAAGTGAAAAAATCGAAGCGGCTATTCGTTATGAAGGTTATATAGAAAGACAACAGCGCGAAGTTAATCGCATGGCCAAGTTGGAAAATGTCAGACTTAGTCAAGATATGAACTATGCTAATGTCATTGGCATGTCAGCTGAAGCTGTGGAGAAATTGACTAAGACTAAACCTTATAACATAGGACAAGCCTCAAGAATTTCAGGGATCTCACCTTCAGATATAAATGCTCTCATGATTCATTTACATAAGGCATGTTCTAATTGACAAGAAGTGTCAGTCAAACGTCAGATATAAAAAA